>JACCQN010000017.1:51519-63285 GCA_015709215.1 Bacteroidales bacterium | reverse complement strand
TAATCAATGATAAGATTTCTCCACTCGAAGGTTCGATAGCTACGATGCTGCCTGTTTTACCGTTCATCAGCGCTTCGCCATAAGCCTGTAGGTCTGCATCGAGTCCCAGCACCAGATCTTTGCCTGCTATTGGAAGTGTATCATATCGTCCATCCTGAAAACTGCCTTTTTCGCGGTTATACACATCCACCATCACAATTTTTAATCCTTTGGTGCCGCGCAGTTTTTTTTCATAAAAGCGCTCAATCCCCGATTTGCCGATATAATCTCCGGAGGTATAATAGGAATCCTGATCAATATTTTGTTGGTTTACCTCGCCAACATCACCCAGCAAATGAGCTGCAATGGGTTGAGGGTAATGGCGCAAAGTTCTGGCCTGAAAATAAAATCCCGGAAAATGATAGAGTTTTTCTGCAATATAACCATAATCTTCTTTGCTAATCTGCTCCAGAAAAACTGACGGACGATAGCGAGAGTATTTACGGGCTTTGCTTAAACGGGCATTAAAATCTGTTTTCTCGATGGTGAGTAATTGGCAAAATTCGTTAGTATCAAAAGCTTTTACCTGTTGTGGAATAACCAGTAAATCAAATGCAGCTTCATTATAAACAAGCAGTTTGCCATTGCGATCTAAAATTTTTCCTCTTGCCGGATATTGGGTTATATAACGCAGCACATTGTTTTGGGATGAAAGCTTGTAGGAGTGATCAACAACTTGCAGGAAAAACAATTTGATAATAAATATCAGCGCTATTGCACTAAATATGAATAGAATAACATTTTTTCGACCCGAAAGGTTTCTTTTGATCATTGTTGCAGCTTTCTACTGCAAAAATAAGCATTCCACTGTGAGACGAAATTTAAAGTGCCATTGAAAAGTAAAAATGAAAGGGAGTTAAAAAGGCATGAAAATATAATTTATGGCACTAAAATGCCTTTTCGTCGGTAAGTTTGCCGTTTTCGTCCCACATATACCAGGTGCCTGATTTTTGGCCATTGTTGTAGGTCATCTCATAGCGAAGCGTTCCGCTGTCGTCCCAGATAAACCATTTGCCGTGCTTTTGATCATTTTGGTAATTGGCTTCGGCAGTTTTGATTCCTGACGCATTATATTTAGTCCACGTGCCATGTTTCTTGCCGTTTCTCCAAGCTTTTTCTTCACGAAGTTGTCCGTTTTCAAAGTACCAAACTGAAATACCATCCTCAACACCCATCACAAAATTTCGCGTCGATTCCAGTTGCCCTGAAGCATAATAGGTGGAATGTTTACCAGTAAACACCTTGTTATCTTTGTAATACAAATCTTGTTTCTTTTCCAGATTTTGTGCAAATATTCCGCTTATCGAAATCAGAAAAACAGTTAGAAGTGTAATCAATTGAGGTTTTATTTTTTGCATATCTGTCGTTTTCTTGATCAATTTCTGTTTATCGCAACCAAAGTTACTACATTTTTGGCCTTTAGAGATTTTATTAGGTGTAAGTTATATTCATTCTAAATAATTAGAAAATAAATAAAATAAAAAAGACAAACCGATTTCAACAGTTTGTCTTTAAAAGGTGAACACTTTTATTTACGGATTTAATTTCCTTCAGGATTCAATTTGATCTCAATGCTGTTAGCGTGTGCTTCAAGGCTTAGATTCGAAATCAGCGCCTCTTTGTATGAGATATAATTAACTTTAACACTGTATTTTCCCTGTTGCATATTTGCGATGCTGAAACGACCTTCAAGATCCGTGTAGGCTTTTGCGTCAGTATTTTCAATCTCGATGGTAGCACCTACAAGGGCTTCACCGGTTTCTGCATCCAAAACAGTTCCGGTCATCATTACTGAAGCGGCAGGAGTTTCTTTGGCAACAGTTCCGCCATCATTATTGGCAGTTGCCAACATGGTAATGCTTCCAAAAACAAGAATTAGTGCAGAAATTAATAGATTTTTCATGATACAGGTTTACTTTTATTGATACAACAAAGATAGTATCAGGCTGTGGCTGACTGTGTTAATTTAAGATTAACTTTAATTTAGCAATGGGTTAAATTAATGTTAAGCTATCAGTGGGCGAGCAGTTTTCAGAAATCCAGAATGATAGGAGGGGTGCTAACGATATTGCTTTTGTTGAGTGCCCTGTCGATCAGCTGCACTTCAAACTTGATGGTGTCGTAATCAGAAAGGGGATTGTTGATGAAAATTTCATCTTCTATAACACCTTTTATGGCTTCGGTTTGATCTTTGGGAATAAGTGGCGGGATGCGGGCGCTAAAAGTGGAAGTGTCATAGGTTTGCGTCTCAGGATTGTAACGAACGAGCGGAACTTCAACAAACTCGCCCTGCTGTTGCTCATAATAGCGGATGATAAAGTTGTAGTAATATTCACCCGACTTTTGATAAGGAAACGAAGTATCACCCTGTTCTAAACCAATATCACCATCACCATCAGTATAACCAATTTGCAGCAAGCCTGTGTTTATTTCGCCGGTTTGGCTGTCCTGTAAAAACACAAAGCCCTCAAAATTAATTACCGGTTCGAGGGGATATTCTTCTTCTTTGCGGCAGCCAATGATCAGGATCAATCCCAGGATAACAAACAGAATAAAACGTAATTTTGTCATGTATTTTTTCGCTTGATAAGCGGGATAAAAATACAACAATCTTGCCGTTTATGAAGTTACGTGCTGCTTTTGTTCAGGATATTTTCAATGTGAAAACGGCTCGGGATTTTGATTCCCTTGCCCTGGAGTTGTTCCATTACCAATATCATAATGTGCTGATTTATAAGCAATTTTGCGATTTATTAAGTTGCAAACCTGAAAAGATTACTTCCTGGAAAGATATTCCTTTTATGCCGGTTGATTTTTTTCGTTCGCACCGCATCAGTGATCAGGAAAACAAGGCTGCTCTGGTTTTTTCGAGTTCAGGCACTACGGATTCGGCTATCAGCTTTCACGAAGTGCCTTTCCCGGCAATTTACGAAAGCAGTTTTAGCAAGGGCTTTCAGCATTTTTATGGAGATATCAAATCTTATTGCATCCTGGCTTTGCTGCCTTCCTACCTCGAACGGAAGGGCTCATCGCTGGTTTATATGGCCGACAAGCTGATAAAAGACTCAACGCATCCATTAAGCGGATTTTATTTGAATGAACTGGAAAAGCTGTATCAGCAACTTCAAATGCTGAAAAAGCAACAACAAAAAACAATTTTATTAGGTGTTACTTATGCCTTGCTCGATCTGGCAGCGCAATATCCAATTGATTTTCCCGAGCTTATCGTCATGGAAACCGGCGGCATGAAAGGTCGTCGAAAAGAGATGATCAGGGAGGAGGTTCATAATCAGCTAAAAAATGCCTTTCGGGTTTCCTCGGTTCATTCTGAATATGGCATGACGGAACTTTTGTCACAGGCCTATTCTTATGGAGACGGGCTATACAGTTGTCCGCCCTGGATGCGGATTGTTATCCGGGAAACAAACGATCCATTGAGTTTGGTTGCTAATGGTATGAGCGGTGGCATTAATGTGATTGATCTGGCTAATATGCACAGCTGCGCTTTTGTTGCCATACAAGATATTGGCCGTTTGCATAATGAAAACCGATTTGAAGTTTTGGGTCGTTTCGATCAGGCGCAAATCAGAGGTTGTAACCTGATGGTCGATTAAAAAAGACTTTGCTGTTCTGGAAACGTCCAGGGTTTCAAAAGCGTTTCATCATCATTGCGCACATCATTCACTCGGGTGGAAACAGGAGTGAAACCCAAATCCTCATCCGAAATTGTATCAAAAAGTTGCTTCCTTTTTTCTTCCGAATCAGCCCAAAGCCAATCGCGTTCTTTGTTTTGGGTAAGCATTACAGGCATGCGGTGATGTATTGCCGACAACTGTTTGCTTGCTGCCTTGGTGATAATGCAAAAACTGTTTAAAAGTTCTCCTTTTGCAGTTTGATAGCTTTCCCAAATACCTGCAAAGGCGAATAATGGATTGTTTTTTAAAAAGATGTGAAAAGCTTGTTTTGAGCCTTTGGTTTGCCATTCATAATAACCGCTTGCCGGAATCAGGCAGCGGTGCTGTTGAGCAGCTTGTTTAAAGCTGGCTTTTGTTTCAAGGCTTTCGCTCCGGCTGTTGATTTGTGGTTTGATGTCGGCACGGTTTGCTGCCCAGGCCGGTGTGAATCCCCAAAAAAACCACTGAAGGATCCCGGGATTTTCATTGGTGATGACAGGTAAATATTGTCCCGGGGCGCAATTATAAGAAGGTTTGTATTTTTCGTCGAACACCTCTACATTAAAGCGTTCGCTGATGGTTTTTCCCTTTACCGAAAGCTGAAATCGACCGCACATGAATCTATTATTTGAGGTTGAAACGTTTCAGTCCCATGGCGATTATTTTGGCATGATCAAAGGCTAATTCAGGGAGCTCATTCACGGCAAACCATTGGGCATCGCCAGCATCATCATCAGCTTTGGGAGTGATGAGTTTTGGGACAAAGCCGGCAAAAACAACAGCAATATTGCGTCCTCTGGGATCGCGGCCCGGCTGTCCAAAAGTGTGCATTTGTTCCAGATGGCTTAGCTGTAATCCCGTTTCTTCCTGCAATTCGCGCAGGGCTGCTGCTTCAAGGCTTTCATCCATATCCACAAAACCGCCGGGCAAGGCCCACATCTCCTGAAAAGGCGGATTATTACGTCGGATGAGCAAAACCTGAGCCGGCTCATTCAAGCTGTTGAATATCAGGCAATCCACTGTTACCATAGGACGTGGATACTCATAGGTGTACGACATAACTGCTTTTTGTGCGAAGATACAAAATCAGTAAAAAAAGATTTCTTCTGCAAGATATATGATTTGATTAAACACCTTAAAATGATAAAAGTCCTGCACCAAATGATACAGGACTCTATCTGAGTTCAACCAACACAAAATTACATTGTAGTATGAGAAAAAGAACGACGGGGAGCGGGCACTCCCGTTTATGTCTATTAAATATCATGAAGTATGCCATAAATTGTAAATGACTATAAATAAATATATTAATAGCTGTATTGTTAAAATCAGCAAGTCAGGAAATTGTCCGCTGGCAAACAAAAATGTACGTAAGCGAACAATCGGGCATCAGGCAGGCTTGCCTTCGAGAACAATGACCAGCTCGCCTTTTACACCTGCGGTTTCGAAATGGTTAATCAGCTCGGCGAGTGTTCCGCGCAGGGTTTCTTCATAAATTTTTGTGAGTTCGCGCGACACACTTACTTTGCGATCTGATCCGGCTATTTCGGCCAGCTGTTGCAGGGTTTTGATCAGGCGGTGAGGCGATTCATAAAGGATAGAAGTGTATTTGTTCTCGCAGATTTCGTTCAAACGGGTTTGCCGGCCTTTTTTGTGGGGCAAGAATCCCTCAAAAACAAAACGATCAGCAGGTAATCCGGAGTTGACGAGTGCCGGCACAAAAGCTGTAGCACCGGGAAGGCATTCCACCTTAACGTCATGTTGCACGCAAGCCCTCACAAGCAGAAAGCCAGGATCGGAAATTCCCGGAGTTCCGGCGTCAGTAACCAGAGCCATGCGTTCTCCGGCGAGCATTCGTTCAATCAACCTGTCTGTTTGCTGATGCTCGTTGTGCTGATGAAAAGCCATCATGGGTTTTGAAATCCCCAGATGCTTAAGCAAAATGCCTGTTTTGCGCGTATCTTCTGCCAAAACCACATCTATTTCTTCCTTTAAGGTTCTAATAGCACGCAAGGTGATATCTTCCAGATTACCAATGGGCGTGGGAATGAGAAATAGTTTTGACATAGGTATTATTTTTGAGTTTTGCTTTTTTCCTGTTTCTCAAACCATTTTTCCATTTTTGCCGCTCCGCTGTTAATGGAACTGTAATAGCTGAGCACCGTTGAGGCGATCACAATGACAATACTAAAGATGATCAAAAATGTTTCCATAAGTTAGCGGTCAAATAAGGAACTGGAAGCTGCCTCCACAAAATCGGTTACTATTCCAAAAAGTGACTCGTAAGCTGTGAATGGCAATTTTTCAGGGGTGTCGGTAATGGTGTGGTATTCTCTGTTTTCGGGGCCGCGTGTGAAGAGGAAAAATGCCGGAACGCCCTTTTTGTAAAAAGGACAATGATCGCTGTTGCACGATTCACCACCCAGGCGGATATCGGGGAAGTAGCTTTTTTGCGTGTTTAATTGCTCCATTAGCGCGGCATACTCAGGCAATACTTTTCCGTTTACCACCGACAAGCCTTCACTTCCGGTGCCAACCATATCAAAATTAATCACAAAACGGGTTTTGTTTAAATCAAAAGGTGGATTTTCGGCCAGATAAGACGAGCCCAACAAGCCGGCTTCCTCGCCCGAAACAAGAGCGAAAATCATGGTGTAGCGGGCTTTTTCGGGATTGGCAGCGTAGTAACGAGCCAGATCCACCACAGCTGCTGTGCCACTGGCATTGTCGCTTGCTCCGGGATAAACAGTCTTTTTGCCCATGCGCCCAAGGTGATCATAGTGGGCCACAAAAACAAAAAAACTATCGGCTTGCACACTTCCCGGAACATAAGCATAGAGGTTTTGTGTTTGATAGTTTGGCACAAATACTGCTTCTGCATCTACAGTAATGGTTGTGGCATCTGGTGGCAAAGCAGCTGCTTTTATTTTCAATTGCAGTTTATGTTCGGGGTTTCCAGCACCAGAAACATGCCACCACATGGCTTTTTCGACAGTTTGAACCAGAGCCGAAACACCCGGAATGCCACGCCGGTAGGCATTTGTTACGCCTTCAGGTATTACAAGCATTTTACCTTCAAGTTGATTGGTATCTGCTAAAGCATAAATGGAAGCAATTTGTGTGATGGTATCCGGCAGCCGAATCAGCTCATAGCTTTGGCTAACACTGTTTGTCATGGGGTTGATCACAACTTCGGCGCCTGGCTTTAGTTTTTGACCATTGATTTTTACGTCAACTTTTCCCGGAAAAGTATTGATAGCAAAACTATAAGGCTGAAAATAACTCTCGCCAAAATGCTGCAGGCCTGCTTTTTCAAATTCTTTGGCCAGTAGTTTTGCTGCCTTCAGATCACCCTGTTTCACATAGCCGCGGCCATGCATGGCAGGCGAAGCCAGTTTCTTCACCAGTTTTTTCACATACACTTTGTCCTGACTGTAAGCATAAGAGCTTAAAAGCAACAGGCTCACCAACAACTTAAAAATCAATTTATAAGGCATGATCTTCCGGTTTTACATCAAACTTACGTTCAAGTAGTTGAACCAGCTTTTTCCAGGAAGGAAGCTTGCTGTCCCATTGCTTTTCCACTTTCAATTCGATCAGGTAAGTGCTGGCACCATTAAAGCTCTTAAACCCGTTGAGCTCGTCCAGCATTTTATTGTAAGCTTCCAGGCTACCGGAGAACAACTCGTTGATAAGTAAAAACTTATCGTTGATACCAATGGCAGCGCGAAGATCTTGTATGGGCTGGCGTTCCATTTTAGCACCTATACTGGAATCTTCCTTATGCTGAAGGTGATCAGCCACGCTGGGTGGTGTTTCCTGGCTGAAAAGTTCCAATGGAGTGGGCTTGGGCTGTGCTGCTTCAACAACAGTTCGCTGGGGTGTTTGCGGTTTTTCTTCCTCAGCAACTGCTTTTGGCTTGGGTGTTTCTGTTTCTGTCAGGTCTGGTTGTGGCTTTTCTTCTGGTGTAGCTACAAAAGTAACTTCCGGTTTCAGAGGCTCTGTTCTCTCTTCCTGATGCACTGATGGTTCAGGCTCTTCATGCTGAGGCTTAATCGGCTCGGGAGCAGGATCTTCTTTTTTTACTAACACTTTGGGCTCAGGATTCTTTTGATTAGCTTCGGTGGGAAGCGGCTGTTGAACGGGAACAGTTTTTTGCTCATCCTCATCGGCCATGATAAAAAGCCATTCATAAAGTTCCTGTGTTTGCCTGATCAGCAAATCGCGATCGAGGCGATGCAGGGGGCGTTGTGCTTGTTGAAGCTGTTCTGTTTGATACAGCATCTGCCTGAGCAGTTGATGGATAGCATTAATTTGTTTGTGATGTGAGAGATGCATCTGTTTATTCATGGGATAAATTGATATTTTTGCAGAATTAAAGGCCTAAAATTACAAAGAACCCAACAAAGGCGGCATGTTTCTCGAAAAAGATACCAACAGCAAAACACGCAGCGGATGGATTGAAGTGATCTGCGGCTCTATGTTTTCGGGCAAAACGGAAGAATTGATCCGCAGACTGAACCGTGCACGCATTGCCAAACAACGTGTTGAAATTTTTAAACCGCATATTGACAAACGCTATAGCGAGGAAGATGTTGTATCGCACGACAGCAAGGCCATACAGTCCATTCCTGTAGAAAGCGCCTCACAAATCCTGTTTTATGCCAATGATATGGAAGTGATTGGCATCGACGAGGCACAGTTTTTTGATGATGAACTGGCATCTGTTTGCAATCAGCTGGCTAATAGCGGTGTTCGGGTGATTATTGCCGGACTGGATATGGATTTTCAGGGTAAGCCTTTTGGGCCGTTGCCTGCGCTGATGGCCACTGCCGAATACGTTACCAAAGTGCATGCCATCTGCATGCGATGTGGCAACCTGGCCAATTATTCGCATCGCACCATTGCCAACGAAAAACTGGTGATGCTGGGCGAAACAGAAAGCTACGAGCCGCTTTGCCGAAAATGTTTTAACGAAGCCCGGAAACAAAAAGGCTGAGGCGCACCAGGCTTTTTGTATTTTTGCAGCCATAAGCAATGATTAATCTTAAAGTTTAAATACTATGAAACATCTTTTTGTTGTTTTTGCCCTGCTTTTCGCAATGAACCTGCATGCCCAGAAACCCGAAACTCTGGTGCTGATCAAAACATCTATGGGCGATATTACTGCCAAACTTTATAACGATACGCCAAAGCATCGCGACAATTTTATCAAGCTCATAAATGAAGGCTGGTACGAAGGTTCGCCTTTTCATCGGGTGATCAATAATTTTATGATACAGGGTGGCGGCAATGCTAACGGACAACAAGATCCCGGCTATACCATTGATGCAGAGATCTTACCACAGTATTTTCACAAAAAAGGCGCGCTGGCTGCTGCACGTATGGGCGATAATGTGAATCCAGAGCGCAAATCAAGCGGATCACAATTTTACATCGTTCAGGGACAAAAATATGATGCCAACAACCTCGCCATGATGAGTTTGCGCAGCGGTGTGAGCTATACCGACGAACAGAAAAAAGCATACAGCACCATGGGTGGCACTCCGCATCTGGATGGCGCCTATACCGTGTTTGGTGAGGTGGTGAGCGGCTTTGAGGTGATCGACAAGATTGCTGCCGTGCAAACCGGACGAATGGACAGGCCGGTTGAAGAAGTGACAATGAGCATCGAAATTTTGGAATAAGTATTTTATGAAGACAAAAATCAATCAGTTGTTGCAGGAAGTTGACGCTTTTGTGATTGACAGCAAGGAAAGCCTGGAACAATTTCGCCTGCATTTTTTAAGTAAGAAAGGCGTGATTCCAGCGCTCTTCAACGATTTTAAACAAGTGGCTCCCGAAGAACGCAAAACCATGGGCATGTTGCTCAATGAGTTGAAGAATCATGCGCAGGAAAAGCTAAAATCGGCACAGGAAGCTCTTGACACACCCGATAGCGAACATTCCAAAGGGATTGATATCACGTTGCCAGCAGGTCGTTTCAAAGGAGGCCGTCATCCGATCAGTATTGTACGTCGGGAGATCAACAGCATCTTCGAAAGGCTGGGATATGTGATCAGCGAAGGACCTGAGATTGAGGATGATTTCCATAATTTTTCGGCCCTCAACTTCCCTCCTGAGCATCCGGCGCGTGATATGCAGGATACCTTTTTTATCCATAAAGATCCTGATGTAGCGCTTCGCACACATACCAGCAGCGTGCAGGTGCGCGTGATGGAGCAGGGAAAACTGCCCGTGCGTATCATTGCTCCGGGAAGGGTGTTTCGCAACGAAGCCATTTCGGCCAGAGCACATTGTATCTTCCATCAGATCGAAGGTTTGTATGTGGATAAGGATGTGTCGTTTGCCGATCTGAAGCAGACTTTATTCTACTTTGCACAGGAGTTTTTTGGTCTGGAGACTAAAATCAGATTCAGGCCGTCCTATTTTCCTTTTACCGAAACTTCGGCCGAGATGGATGTTTCCTGTAATATCTGTGGGGGCGAAGGCTGTAATATTTGTAAATACAGTGGCTGGGTAGAGATTTTAGGCTGTGGGATGGTTGATCCCAATGTGTTGGAAGCCTGCGGAATAGACAGTAATACCTACACCGGTTTTGCTTTTGGGATGGGCATCGAACGCATCACCATGATGAAATACCAGATCAACGATTTGCGTTTGTTTTTTGAAAATGATATGCGGTTTTTGGAGCAGTTTGAGGCTTTGTAAGTTTATGGGTTTCCGGGTTGTTGGTAGTGTACGTTGGTTATTTTCATTGAATATTGCATTTTATTTTGGCACTACAACTTATGCACTTGAAAGACAGCATTCAAAAGGCGGCGCAATACATTCGCGAAGGCAAGGTGGTAGCTTTTCCTACTGAAACCGTTTATGGTTTGGGAGCCAATGCATTGGATCCGTTTGCCGTGGCAAAAATTTTTGAGCTCAAGGAACGACCCAGCTTTGATCCGCTTATTGTGCATATCGCAGCGCTCAGCGAGCTTGATGCGTTGATTGCAGAAAAGGATGAGCGTATTTATGCCCTGGCAGAAAAATTTTGGCCGGGGCCACTCACTTTGGTGCTTCCCAAAAGCAAGCTGGTGCCTGATCTGGTGACATCCGGCATGGCAACAGTTGGCATCCGCATGCCTGCGCATCCGGTGGCACTCGAGCTGATTGCTGCGGCACAATGTCCGTTGGCAGCGCCCAGTGCCAATAAGTTTGGCAGAATAAGTCCCACAACTGCAGCACATGTGCGTAAGCAACTGCCCGAAGTGGATTATATCCTCGACGGAGGAAAAACAACTGTAGGAATAGAATCTACTATCATCCGCCTTACCTACAAAGGCTTTCAGCTATTACGAAGCGGTGTAATCACGCAAGAAGAGATTGCAAGCATACTTCCTTTTGACAGTTCGGGTGTGATGGAAAAATCGCTGGCACCCGGCATGCTGAAGTCGCACTACAGCCCGCGCAAGAGAATGTTAATTGCGGACGAAAAACTGCTTGAGACGACTGACCTGAGCCATGCCGGTTTGATCTCCTTCACAGGGAAACACACTGCTCCTTTTAAACGTGTGATTGAGGTATCTGAAAGGAACGACTTACGCGATTATGCCGTGAATCTTTTTGCTGCTATGCACAGCCTGGAAGATGATCCGGAGATCGATTTGATTATTGCTGAAGCCGTTGCAGAAACTGGTATTGGAAAAGCAATTATGGATCGCCTGAAGAAAGCCGAATACGATTGGAGAAGGATGGGTTTGTGAGTTTATGAGTTCACGGGTTTATGGGTTTATGAGTTCACGGGTTCACGGGTTCATGGGTTCACGGGTTCATGGGTTCACGGGTTCACGGGTTCACGGGTTCATGGGTTCACGGGTTCACGGGTTTATGGGTTCATGGGTTCACGGGTTTATGGGTTCATGGGTTCCCGGGTTGATGGGTTTATGAGTTCCCGGGTTTATGAGTTCATGGGTTATCAAGTTTAAGAGGTTTTGTCTTGTACTAACAATACTAAAACATTGTTTATTAAGTTGAAGCGAGCCAACGCCCCCGCTTAGCGGGGCCA
>JACCQN010000017.1:0-51419 GCA_015709215.1 Bacteroidales bacterium | reverse complement strand
ACAGCCAACAGCCAACAGCCAACAGCCAACAGCCAACAGCCAACAGCCAACAGCCAACAGCCTTTTTTGTTAGCAAACTCTTAAAAAATCAAAATCCGAATATATTGGAGCGCTACTGTAGTATCTTTACAAAAAAAAGAAAAGATGCAACAGCAAACAGATTCAGCGGGCAATAATAAAAACTTGCTTAAGCTGATCAAAAACTATAAAACTCCTTCAATCGGCCGTAGTTTGTGGCAAATAGCTAACACACTGCTCCCTTTTATTGGTCTGTGGATACTAATGATTTATGCCATTCAAATTTCTTATTGGTTAGTGATTCCTTTGGCTGTAGTCGCTGCCGGTCTTACAGCCCGAATTTTTATCATTTTTCACGATTGCGGCCATGGCGCCTTTTTTAAATCGAAGCTTGCCAATGATGTTGTTGGCATTATTTTCGGCATACTCACCTTTACTCCATATCACCGCTGGCATCATGCGCACCTGATACACCACCGGACGGCCGGAAACCTTGACAAACGTGGTATAGGTGATGTGTGGACTTTAACCGTAGAGGAGTTTAATGCCCTGCCTAAAAAGCGGCAGCGCTGGTATCGTTTCTATCGAAATCCGATTGTAATGTTTCTGATTGGAGCCCCTTTAATGTTTTTGGTTAGCAACCGATTCACACGTAAGGACTTTAGCCGTAAAGAGCGGTTAAGTGTTTACATAACCAACATAGGGCTGCTGGTGCTTATAGCTGGTCTCAGCTTGCTAGTAGGGTTTAAAACTTTTTTACTGATCCAGCTGCCCATTACCTACCTGGCTTCTGCTGGTGGGGTTTTTCTGTTTTATGTTCAGCATCAGTTTCCTGATGTGCATTGGTATCGCGATGAGGAATGGGATTACAGCACTGTAGCTATTACCGGTGCTTCGTTTCTAAAATTGCCACGATTGCTTCAATGGTTCTCGGGCAATATCGGCTATCATCATATCCATCACCTGAGTTCTAAAATTCCAAACTACAGGCTGGAGCGCTGTCACAACGAAAACGAAGCTTTTCAACAGGTTGTGCCGGTGAAGCTGATCGACAGTTTTTATACCTTGAAACTGAAGCTGTGGGACGAACAACAACAACGCTTGGTCAGCTTCAGCGGAGCAGGTGTTTAAGTGTTTACAGATCAAGATTCGAGCTCGTCGATCTGTTTGATTAACTCTTGAGCTTCTGCATATTTTTTATCACTTTCTGCACGATTAGTTTTCGTTAGGGCATGCGATTGCGCCATCAATTGCTCATACTGCTCGTAAAGCTTGTCCTTGGCTGATTTCTGTTTAAATAATTCAAACATTTTGTAAGTGTTGTGAAGTGTAACTTTGTTGTAGTTGACTTTTTCAATGAGCATCTTGTCCCGAAGACAGCTGATAATGCCTCCTTATTACTAAAGTTTAAGTTATTGTAACAGAACTTAATAACCAACTAATTATAAAAATGTTCATGAGTCAACCCCAAACTTAATCAGCCAAAGACCACTAGCAATAAAATCACTTGCTCGCCACTACTACGGCATTTTTAAAGGCTTTGGTGTTACCATTCAGGTCAAATACTTCTGAAAGCACGATATAAATTCCTGTACTCACCCTGTTATTGTTTTCATCAAGGCCGTTCCAGATTGCCTGGCCTTCAGCTGCTACTAATTCACTTTTTACCAGTTGCCTGATTTGTTGGCCTGCCGCATTAAAAATGGTAATATTAAGGGTATAGCCAGGCTCATCAAAGCGATAGCTGATGCTGCATACATCATCAAAACCATCACCGTCGGGCGAAAAAGTTTCGGGGTTGAGGCTGATCTCATCACTGCCTTCATCAGGATGCAGGAGCATCGAATTGGAAAGACCAGGCGTGCCAAAGCCAACCGATTCGGCTGCCGAATGCCAGTTGTCGGTATCCAATGAGGGGGCTTTGGCCGAAACCCGCTCCAGCGAAACACCCTCCACTGTGGTGAGCAAAGGGAAATGCATATCTTCAGTATAGCGCATCAGATCAATGATTTCTCCTGTCAGCGACATCAGCAGTGCAGTCCCGTCGCTGTTGGAATAAGATGGGAAGGAAGCCATTTCGACAAACACTTCCGGATTGCTTTGAGGATATTGCGAAGCTACCAGGCTGCCATTGGTGCTTAGCAATGCCAGTGAGCCCGGAAGTAGCAAATAGCTGTCGGTGGCAACAGGATACACACTGGTGTCGGGCGGATTGGGAATGGTTTGTCGGATGCTGCCCAGATAAAGCTGGTTCAAGTCCAGGATTTTATCTCCCGGATTGAGCACCTCCACATAGTCCACACCATTACCAAGCGGATTAAAGAGTATTTCGTTGATCAGTATATCGCCGGCCTCGAGGGGATCGGGCAGCCCCAGCCGGATAAAACTTTCCGGTGCCACACCCAGGCCAATACAATTCATCAGGTTTTCGGAGAGCAGCAGGGTGTAAAGGTTGCCATCCTGGAAGGGTTGTTCGAAAATCAGCTCTACAAAACTGCCATCGGATGGGTTTACGTAAGCTTCGGAAGGATTAGCAGCAGTGGATTCCAGCGTATAATTTGACAGTTGCAACAGGCTGGCGGCATCCATTTGCTGATCGAACCAAAGGTGCAGGATGTTGCGTGTAAGCAATTGAAAACGATCCACTTTTGGTGGGAAAGCATTGGGTGCATCGATGGCATTCAGGCTGCCGGGTGTGCCTCCTGTGGCTGCCGTACTCGCCGACCAGTTGTTACGACCGCCGCAGGGATTGTCAGGATCTACCTGTTCGAGCGACCAGCCGCCATCTGCTTTGTTTGGGTCGTTGTACCACTTGTCGGTATAGCTCACAGTCGAAATGGTGATGCCTTGTTTGCTTACCAGGCTCAGGTTGGTGCCGCCATTGGTGAGCTGAAGGCTGCTAAAACCGTAAGCCGTTCCGTAGCTTTCAAACTCGGGAAGAGCGTCTTCGTGGCAAAGAATCAGGTAGCCGCCGGGCGCAAGGCTGATTGCACCAAAATCTTTAGTAGTAGTGCCCACAAGCAGCTGCCAGCCACTCAAATCGATCGGAAGGCTGGTGCGGTTAAACAACTCCAGATATTCCCATTCAGGCAGACCTACCACCGGTGAAGGATCGGCCATAATCTCATTGATTACCACATCATTGGTCATGGCTTCGTAATAGCTAAAAGCAGTTGTGATTTCTGAGCTTATATTGCCTGCCAGATCGCTGATGTTGTTGATGGTAAGGGTATAAAGCACACCATTTTCGAAAGCAGTTTCGTATTGTAGCAGCACTATACTGGCATTTTCTCCAAAAATTGCTGCTGTTGGATTGCCAAGGTTGTTGTCGGCACTAAAATTATTACTTGTCAGGCTTTGGGCCGAAAGGCCCTCATCAAAGATTAACTGAACTGTAAAAGGATCAAGTGCAGTGGTTTGTAACAAATGTGGAGCAATGTCGTCAATTTGTTCGGGACCGACATACACCTCATCAAAATAGGCCTTGGTGCTGTTGCTTACGGTATATTGGGCAAAAAAACCAAACCAACCGCCGGGACTCATGCTGTTGTCTTGTCCGCTGGCTTCCAGGCTGTAAATGCCTGATCCTTCTGGGTCGATCAGCAGCTGCCAATCCCCTTGAGCAGACCGGATCACCTTAACCCACAGTGCAAAGGATGATGCCACAAGGCCGGTGCTTCCACGCATGATGCTGCTTGTTTCTCCGTTTTGTTGCTTAAACAATTCGATCGCATCTTCGCCACCGCCTTCGCCAAATTGCAGGTAGTAACCATTATAGCCAGCACTCAGGTCGTTTTGATCTGTGGCTAAGACCACGCGGGCAAAGTTGTTGCCTGAAGGGCTGAATGCCAGGCGGATATAAAACCTCCATTCCATCGTTTCGCTGCCCGTGTAAGGAGTGCTTAGCCAGGCCGTGCCGGCTTCGGTGGCATTGAGCTGAAGCTGAAAATCATCATTCACCAGAAAAAGCGTTGTTGTGCCTTCCCAAGCGGGATTAGTTGTGAAATCACCATCGCTGAAATCGTCAGAAAGCTGCGCGCGAAGCTGCATAGTGCTGCCCGTCAGGATCAGCACAACAAGCATTAAAAGGGTTGTAGGTTTAAAATTTCTTAGCATAACGATTGTTTTTGTGTACAATGTGGCTGCGCTAAACTATTGAGCAGCTGCAAGTCATTATTTTATATTTTTGTGCCGGCTGTTGGCCTGTAAAAATAGAATTTTTTAATGGAATGGAAGGCATAAAATTAGCCCTTATTGGAGCAACCGGATTGGTCGGACAAAAAATGCTGGAAGTGATAGCGGAGCAGCAAATTGATTTTAGCGAGCTGTTGCCTGTGGCTTCGGAGCGTTCGGTTGGCAAGCTGGTGTTTGTTTCCGGGAAGTCGTATCCTGTTGTTTCAGCTGATGAAGCCCTTGATGCGGCGCCCGAACTGGTGCTTATGAGTGCTGGCACAGCGGTGTCGCACAGCTTGGCTCCACTTTTTGTGGCAAGAGGTGCTGTGGTGATTGATAATAGCTCGGCCTGGCGAAGGGATGAGGATAAGGCACTTGTAGTTCCCGAAATAAATGCCGACAAACTAAAGAAAGGCCCTCAAATTATTGCGAATCCAAACTGTTCTACCATTCAACTGGTGATGGCTTTGAAGCCCCTGCATGCTGTTTTTGGCATCAAACGGCTTGTGCTTGCAACCTATCAGAGCGTGAGCGGTAGCGGGCAAAAAGGCATGCAACAATTGGAGGATGAGGCTGTGGGGAAGCAATCGGTTCAACCAGCTTATCCACATCCGATTCATCGCAATATTATTCCGCATGGCGGCGATTTTGATGCATCGGGCTATACTACCGAAGAAGACAAATTGGTATTTGAGACGCATAAAATTCTCAACGATCCAAGCATAGCCATCACAGCTACTGTGGTGCGTGTTCCGGTAAGCGGGGGACATAGTATTGCTGCTAATATCGAAACATTCAAGCCTTTTGATTTGGAATCCGTAAAGCAGCTGTTGCAGGCGTTTCCGGGGATTGTGGTGCAGGATAATCCCGCCGAAAACCAGTATCCGATGCCGCTTTATGCTGCGGGCAAAGATGAAGTTTTTGTGGGACGTATCCGGCGCGACTTCAGCATCGCTAACGGATTAAATATGTGGATAGTGGCTGATAACCTGCGCAAAGGAGCTGCCACTAATGCTGTTCAAATTGCTAAATACTTAATTGATAATAACTTAATCTAAGTCGTGAAGATATACCATCGCATCGAGGATTTTAAGCCGGTAAAGAATGCCATCGTTACAACAGGAACCTTTGATGGCGTGCATCTTGGCCATCAGGCCATTTTGAAAAGAATGGTTGAAGAAGCTCGTCAGGTGGGTGGCGAAACCGTAGTAATTACCTTTCATCCGCATCCCCGCATTGTGCTGCATATCGACAGCAGCAACCTCAAATTTATCAGTACCCAAAAACGTAAGATCGAACGACTGGAAGCCGTTGGGATTGATAACCTGATTATCATCGAATTTACCAAAGCCTTTTCGCGCACAACCTCCGAAAGCTTTATCAAAGATTTTATTGTAGATCCCATCAAACCGTACAAATTGGTAGTAGGATATGATCATCATTTTGGCAAAAATCGGATTGGTGATTTTAAGCTGCTTTATGAGCTGGGTCAGAAATTCGATTTTAAAGTGGAACGTCTTCCGGCTCAGGACGTTGAAAATATTGCCGTGAGTTCCACAAAAATTCGTAAGGCATTGGAAGTAGGCGATGTAGCCAAAGCCAATAAACTGTTGGGCTATCCGTATTCCATTTGTGGAAAGGTGGTAAGAGGTAATCAGGTAGGCCGGAAGATCGGTTTCCCAACGGCCAATATTGAGTCGCCAGGCGAGTACAAACTTATCACAGCGGGTGGTGTTTATGCCTGCAGGGTGGTGCACAAAGGCATTTTGTATGATGGCATGGGAAATATTGGTGTGCGCCCCACTGTAGCAGATGGCGAACTGACTATTGAAGTGAATATTTTCGACTTTGATCAGGAGATTTATGGGGAGGAAATTACAATTTTGTTTATTGATCGTATCCGCGATGAACAAAAATTCGCCGGGCTTGAGGAACTAAAAGCACAACTTAGAAAGGATAAGGAAAAAGTAAAAAAGATTTTACAGGAACATATCGCTTTGCCATCAGATCAATAATTTGCACCAGTTTTTGATATAGCATACACCCTTAAATCCCCCCTTATGCGCCGTATCACCTTAGTTGTTTTGATGATTTTATTTTTTTCTTATTTGTTGAAAGCCCAAAATGCTGATACGGCGGAGGCGTTTACCAAAAAGGGGTGGAATTTTGGGATGTTGCCTGCTGTTTCTTTTAATTCCGATTTGGGATTTCAGTATGGCGGTCTGATCAATTTTTTTCATTATGGCGATGGCAGCCGTTATCCCAGCTACGATCATTCGTTTTATCTTGAAGTGTCGCACTATACCAAAGGCAGTGGTCTTTTTCGGTTTGCCTACGACAGCGATCAGCTGTTGCCGAATATGCGTCTGAGTTTTGATGTCAGTTATATGCCCGAACAGGCTATTGATTTTTTGGGGTTTAACGGGTATGATGCCGTTTATCAGGCCAATTGGGTTGATGACACACATCCCGACTACCGCAGCAGGATGTTTTATAAACATAAACGCAATATGGTAAGGCTGCACGCCGATTTAAGCGGGCCTTGGGGTATTGAGGGTTTGCAATGGGCGGCAGGTCTTGAATTTTACGATTTTGTTTTGGGATCGGTAGATATCGACCGGCTGAACAAGGGAAAGGATGAGGCCGACCAGATGCCTTCCGTTGAGGAAGAGCCAGGGTTGTTTGAACGCTATCAGAATTGGAATATCATTCCGCAGGATGAGTTAAATGGAGGATCTTTTACGGGAATCAAAGTCGGGCTGGTTTACGACACCCGCGATTTTGAACCAAACCCCAGCAAAGGCATATGGACAAGCTTGCTGTTTTATGTTGCTCCCAAAGCCTTGTCTGATCTGGATGAAGGATTTAGCAAAATAAGTTTTACACACCGGCACTATATCAGTCTTATTCCGCGAAGGCTTGTGTTTGCAGGTCGTTTGGGCTGGCAGAGCCGACTGGGTGGTCATGTGCCTTTTTATGCACAGCCGCTGATGATCACTACACGTTTGCGCGGCGCTTATTCCGAAGGCCTTGGAGGGCAGCGTTCCCTGCGTGGGGTGATGCGCAACAGGGTGGTGGGCGATGCGATCGTATATGCCAACCTGGAATTGCGCTGGAAAATTGCGGAGAAAAAGCTTTTCAATCAGAATTTTTATCTGGCCATAAATACCTTTGCAGATGCAGGTCAGGTGACCAAAAAAATAGAAGTAGCCGGGGCTTTTGATCAAGTACCTGATATTTATCTGTTGTTCAACAAAACTGACTATTACCAGTCCGGCGCCGAAAAGCTGCATTGGAGTGCCGGCCTTGGGTTGAAACTGGCTATGAACGAAAACTTCATTCTCTCGGCCGATTATGGACGTGCCTTTGACGCACAGGACGGAGAAAGCGGTTTGTATATCGGGCTGAATTACCTTTTTTAAGTTGATTAATTTTCGGCCATAAAAGCCTTTTTGGAAGTATAGAAATAAGGCCTATTTTTGTCAAATAAATCTTGAAAAATTTCAGCCTGGCTGTAAACAGACTGTCACTTTCACTTAAATCCCAACTGATGGAACAAATCAAAAACCGTTATTGTGTGATCATGGCAGGCGGCATTGGCGCCCGTTTTTGGCCTATGAGCACAACTTCACGCCCAAAGCAGTTTCTGGATATTTTAGGAATCGGCAAAACGCTGCTACAGATGACCTTCGATCGTTTCATGCGGTTATGTCCTCCCGAAAACATTTATATAGTTACCAATGAAATTTACCGCAATCAGGTACAGCAACAACTGCCGGCGATTGCCCCTGAGCAAATCCTGTGCGAGACGGCCCGACGTAATACCGCTCCCTGCATTGCTTATGCTAATCACGTGATTTTGCAACGTGATCCGGATGCCGTGATTGTGGTGGCACCCTCAGATCATATCATCCTTCAGGAAGAGGTGTTTGCCCAAAATGTGCACGATGCTATGCAGGTAGCCGAGAAAAATGACTGGCTGATTACATTGGGTATTGAACCCAGCCGGCCAGATACTGGTTACGGCTATATTCAGTTTTTGGACGCTGCCGTGATGGAGGAAGTTCCCAAACTGAAAAAAGTGAAAACCTTTACCGAAAAACCCAGCCTGAGCATTGCCAAAAGCTTCCTCGAAAGTGGCGACTTCCTCTGGAATGCCGGGATTTTTATCTGGTCGCTCAAAAGCATCAACATGGCTTTCGATCGGCACCTGCCCGAAGTGAATGAATTGTTTAAAGAGGGAGTTGGAAAATACAGCACACCCGACGAAGAAGCTTTTATCCGACAGACCTACAGCGTTTGTCGCAATATTTCAATCGACTATGGCGTGATGGAAAAGGCCGAAAATGTGTACGTGATGGCTGTTGACTTTGGCTGGAGCGATCTTGGTACCTGGGGTTCTCTCTACGAAATCAGAGAAAAAGACGAACACCAAAATGCCATAGTTGGCAATCATGTGATGACATACGATTCGGAAGGCTGTATTGTGACTATGCCAAAGGATAAACTGGTTGTTTTGCAAGGACTTAAGGATTATATTGTGGTAGAGGATGACAATGCGCTGCTGATTTGCCGCAAAGAAGACGAACAGCAGATCAGGCAATTTGTAAATGACATTAAAGTAGAAAAGGGCGAAAAATACGTGTAATGCCCACTGGTTTTTGGCTTCGAAAAAGCCATTTCAAAACCATATTTGAACATCTCGTTGGATTGGAATGTTTTAGCTTGATTGCTATGCTAAAATTTTGTTTTCTTTGCATCAAATCTAATGGATTACAACACCTTGAAGCACCTTAAGTTATGAGATTTATTTTACTTTTTGCGGCTTTACTGCTGCTCATGATCCGGCCTGTGAGCGCACAACAACAGGGCGAACGCATTCCTGGCGAAGTGATGATTCAATTGAAATACGGTCAAAATATAAGCGAGTTTATTCCCTGGCTCGATCAGCAGGGGCTTGCTGTTAAACTGGAATTGTCGAAGCGCCTCAGGATTTATCTGCTGGAATTTGAGGAAAGCCGGCATAATGTTTCAGCTTTAATAGGTAATCTGCAAAAACAGCCAGCTGTTAGTCTGGCGCAGGCCAATCATGTAGTGGCCTTGCGTGAATCGGAGGAAAACTTCCCTGATGATCCCTTTTTTGAAAATCAATGGGGTTTTTATAATGACGGTTCTGGTGGAGGAGTCGAAGGTGCTGATATTGACGCCGTAAGGGCATGGGATCATACTACAGGTGGCCTTACAGTGCTGGGCGATACCATCGTGGTAGCGGTTATCGACGGCGGAGCTTATTTGCAACATGAAGACCTTAATTTTTTTAAAAACCATCACGAAATTCCCGATAACAATATCGACGATGATAATAATGGTTATGTGGACGATTACGATGGCTGGAATGCATACAACAACTCGGGTAGTGTGCCTTCGAGTTCGCACGGAACCCATGTGGCCGGCACAGTTGGCGCCATTGGCAATAATGATATGGGCGTAACGGGAGTAAACTGGAACGTTAAGGTAATGCCGATAGCAGGTTCTTCCTCTATCGAATCAACCGTTGTGAATGCCTACAGTTATGTGTATGAAATGCGTGCCCGCTACAATGAAACGCAGGGCGATTCGGGGGCTTTTATAGTGGCTACCAATGCTTCTTTTGGAGTAGATTATGGCAATCCGGATAATTATCCCATATGGGGAGCCATGTACGATAGTCTTGGTGCAATAGGCGTGCTAAATGCCGGAGCCACTGCCAATCGCAGCGTGAATGTGGATGAGCAGGGCGATATCCCAACAGCTTTCGAAAGTCCGTGGCTGATCACAGTGACCAATACTACCAATCGCGACGAAAAATATTCCAGCGCCGGTTACGGCCTCGAAAGTATCGATCTGGGTGCGCCCGGTACTTCTGTATATTCCACTCGTCCGGCGCCCACCAATTATGGTTATGGCACCGGCACAAGTATGGCTACACCTCATGTGGCGGGGGCTGTGGGTTTGTTGTTTGCAGCAGCTGATACGGCTTTTATGGAGGCTTACTTCGCAAATCCTGCTGAGTATGCGCTTCTGATCAAGGAATATATCCTCAACGGAACAGATCCGCTTGAAGACCTTGATGGCATTACCGTTACAGGAGGACGTCTGAATATTTACACAGCAATAAATTTGTTGCTTGGCAATATCAGTATGAATACCATCCCTGTTGATACGCTTGTAATTACAGCCGAACAGGAAAGCATAAAAACGGATTCTATTCAATTCATAAATACCGGCCTGTTCGACCTGCAACTAATTTTTGAACAGGAAGATACAGCCTGGCTTAGCTTGCAATCGGACACCTTACAGCTACCCGTCGACACATCTGCTTCATTGTTGCTTTCGGTTAACACTGCTGATATGCAGCCTGATACACTCTTTGCCAAAATTCAAATGGATGCAGGGCCACTGGGGCAACATACGTTTGTGGTAAAGCTTGTTGTTTTGGAACCTGTTGGAATAAACAGCCTTGCAATGGCCGAAGCAAAGGTGTTTCCGAATCCTTTTGCCGATCAGATTAACTTCAGCTTGTTTTTACCTTCAGCCGAAAAGCTTTGCCTGCAAATCACCAATCTGAGTGGCAGACTTGTTTATGCAGAAAACCGCCAAGCGGGTGCCGGCTCGCAAAAGCTTAGCTGGAACGGAACAGGTTTGAATGGTTCAAAAGTTTCTGACGGGCTTTATTTTTACCAGATACAAATTGGTAATCAACTGATTAACGGAAAGTTGATCAAGCAATAATAGTTAGGGCTAGCTGAAAAACTATTATCCGATTGGATTTGTGACAATTTATAGCATTCTCATCGCAGGTTTCTGCAAGGTATTTGCAAGCCTACAATAATAATCCTTGCACTGGTAATATTGACCGCGAGTGTTAATTTCGAGTTTTTCAGCAAACCCTTATATGTAATAATCTTTGATTTATAAGAGGTGTCTTTCACACAAAACATTACGCAATGATGTATCAGCATACTTCGAGTTGCAGGCAACCTGACGCAGCAGGCAGACGAAGAAGATGGCCTGCAACAGGCTAACCAACACAATTTGCCAATATTTTTCAAATCTGAATAGGCTTTATCAAAATAGCTGGATTCAAATATTTCATTGTACTGCAAGGATTTGTGGTGATTTCATGTGAAAATCTTGCAGAAGGCTCTATCAAATTCCTGGCAATTTAAATTATATCAATGTGTTAGGTGTTTTTCAGCAACCCAATTTATTGTTTTTCAAGGGTAAATGCAAAAGTAGTACCTTCTCCGAGCTGACTGCGCACGGTGATGCTTTGTTCGTGTGCTTCCACGATATGTTTCACAATGGCTAATCCAAGTCCTGTGCCGCCACTATCTCGCGAACGACCTTTATCCACACGGTAAAACCGTTCGAAGATACGTGGCAGGTTTTCTTCGGTGATGCCTGGGCCATTGTCTTTGATTTCAATCAGATAATTTTCGTCTGTATCAAAAATGCGGATGGAAACTTTGTGATTTTCCTTATCACCATATTTTATAGCATTTTCAATCAGGTTAATTAAAACCTGCCGGATTCGTTTTTTGTCGGCCCTGACGATAGCAGGTTTTTCGGGATGTTTTTCCAGACAAACCTTAGCATTATATTTACGTGCTTTCATCTCCAAAAACTCAAGCACATCTCGGCTTAGCTCGCTGATATCAAAATGTTGCAGGTTAAGTTTCAACTCGCCGGATTCCAGCTTGGAAATTTCTTCCAGATCTTCCACGATTGCGATCAGGCGATTAATGCTTTTTTCAGTGCGCATCAGGTAGTTACGATTGATATTTTCGTCTTCCAGACCGCCATCCAGTAAGGTGAGGATATAACCCTGAATATTAAAAATGGGTGTTTTCAGTTCGTGCGAAATATTACCAAGAAATTCGCGCCTGTAAACAGCAAGTTTTTTAAGCTCTTCTATTTCAGTGCGCTGCCGTTTACTCCATTCGAGCATGGCCTGGTTGACACCTTCCAGCGATTCCTGTTGCTTAACGGTTGGGTTTCCGTTAGATTGACGGGGTTTGGCAGCTCCAATGGTTTTGTAAATGAGTTTGATTTTTTTGTACACATATTCATTTAATGATGTGCGGGCAATCCAGTAATTGATTGCAAATAAAACAATCAACCCAATGAGCAACTGCCACCAGCTGGGCGACTGATTGAAAGCATATAAAATAACTAGCAGGAGTAGTACTCCCAGGCTGGCTCCTGCAGCGAGATAAAGTGCAATGGATCGGGTTTCGCGGTATCTGGCCATAGTTGATTATTTCAAAATCTTGTGGTGAGGCATAAAACGAAGCAGGCAATTAAGCCTTTTGGTTTATTTTCGTCGGCAGCAGGCTGGGTGGTTTATACTTCAAATTTATAGCCTACTCCTTTTACGGTTGTAATGTTTTCGATGCCGATTTTTTCCCTTATTTTCCTTACGTGTACGTCAATTGTTCTGTCGCCTACAATTACATTATCGCCCCAAATCTTTGAAAAGATTTCTTCACGCGAAAAAACTTTGTTCGGCTTGGAAGCGAGCAGACGCAGGAGCTCAAACTCTTTTTTGGGTAAGATGATTTCCTTGCCTTTGTTGATAACAAGAAAACGCTCCGAATCGATCACAAAGTCTTTTACTTCAAGCTGCTGTGGAGTAGCGTTTGTTTTATTATCCTGATAGCGGCGTAATAAGGCTTTTACCCTGCTAATCAGAAGTTTGGGCTTGATGGGCTTGGTTACATAATCATCTGCTCCGGCATCAAAACCGGCAATTTGTGAATAGTCTTCACCACGGGCAGTGAGGAAAATAATCAGGCTCTTTTTGAGCGCGGGAATTTGTTTGATTTCTTCGCAGGTGGCAATACCATCCATTTCGGGCATCATCACATCAAGGATAATCAGGTGAGGCACTTCAGCAATTGCTTTTGTAATGGCTTCTTTGCCATTGGTGGCAGTGCTAACTTTAAAACCTTCTTTTTTAAGGTTATAGCTTAAAAATTCCAAAACGTCAATTTCATCATCGACTAATAAAACACTGAATTTTGAGGCATCCATATTCCGGATTTTTATTAAAAATTGGGCACGCCTAAATTATAATTTTTTCTGCTCTAAGACTTTAATTTCGATTCAATTTTTGGTTATATTTTTCAATCAGAAAGGATTACCAATTTTGTTGCGTTGTTTTCGTGATTCATTATGTTGCAGATTTTGTATTTTAGCCGATGATAAATCAATCGTCAAGACATGAAAACAGTGATCATTCGTTTTCTGGGAATATTTTTATTCAGCATTTTCTTCGTTTCGGCTCAGGCTCAGCAGTTTGAAGGGGGCTTGCTTGCCGGTGGTGTAAGCAGTCAGGTTGCAGGAGATAATATCTCGGGCTTTCATAAGGCCGGTCTAAGTTTTGGGGGGTTTGTAAGGCTCAACCTGAGCGCACAATCCGGTTTGCAGATGGAGTTGTTTTTTGTTCAAAAAGGCTCTCGCACCAGCGATCAGGATGTGAAAGCCGGCATGAATCCCTATCTTTTGCGTCTCAATTATGTTGAAATGCCTTTTATTTACCAGTATGATTTGGGTAAGTTGCGACTTGAGGCAGGGCTTTCAGCTGCCTTTTTGGCCAGTAATTACGAAGAAGTGAATTACTTGGATAATACACAGGATGTGTGGCGTACGTTTAACTTCAGCACCGTGGTAGGTGTTCGTTACCTGTTCAATGCGCAGTGGTCGCTCGGTTTGCGAACCATTAATTCCATCAATTCAATTCGTACCAATATGGTTGAGGGCAATGTGAAGCGCTACGGCAACAAATTTGGTGCGTTTAATGATGTCTTGCAACTGGCTGTCTTTTATAGCTTCTAAATCTGCTTTAGTTCTTTCTCCACTTGATATTGCAACCCGTTGACGGGATTTGATTTTCGGGAACGTATTATCCGGCCAGCACCAAATCAAGTGCAGCACGCAGGTCTTTGCCGTTAACGGGCACTTCATTTCCGGGTCTGCTGCCATCAAGCTGGCCACGGTAAACACAGCGGTCATAGGCATCAAAAAGATTGAAATCAGGTGTGCAGGCCGCATCGTAGGCCATGGCTACTTCCTGTGTTTCATATAAAAGATAAGGGAACGGAAAATCGTGATTAGCAGCAAAGGCTTTCATTTTTTCTGGTGAATCTTCGGGATAGTTTACAACAATATTGGAATTGATGGTGACCATACCAATACCTTTTGGCTCATATTCCTTTCCGATGCGAACAAGCTCACTGACCACATGTTTCTCAAACGGGCAATAGTTGCAGATAAACATCACTAACGTGCCTTTTTCACCTTTGATATCATCATAGCTAAGCTGTGTGCTGCTTATCTGATCGGTTAATTTAAAATCCGGAGCTTTGAATTCGAGAGTAATAGGTTTGGAGGGTGTAAGTGCCGTATCAGGAGGTTTTGATGAAGGTGATATTTCGTTTCAGGCCGCTGAAACCTGTCCTTTTAACAGCCGATCCGGCGAAAAGTTCGTTAAAGGTGTTCTGGTTCAGATTTTCCCAATCGTCTTTTCGCATCTTTTTAAGCTGTTCCGAAAGCAGAAATCCGGGCTCGTGATGTGGCTTCGAAAAACGGTTCCAGGGGCAAACATCCTGGCAGATATCGCATCCAAAAATCCATCCTTCAAAATGTAGTTTTAAAGCATCCGGTAGCTCTGCTTTATGTTCGATGGTGAGGTAAGAGATACATTTGCGCGCATCCAGCTGATGGGCATCCACCAATGCACCGGTGGGGCAGGCATCAATGCAGCGACGGCAGGTGCCGCAGTAATCGGTGATTTCATTTTCTGTTGCTCTGAGCCCGATCGGAATCAGCAGATGTCCGATAAAGAAAAATGAGCCTTTTTGCGGATGAATCAGGCAGGTGTTTTTGCCGATAAAACCCAAACCGCTTTTTTGTGCCCATGCCCTGTCGAGCACAGGTGCCGAATCGGTAAAGACTCTGGCCCCTTCGAGCTTGCCGGTATGGTTTTCGATAAATTGAAGTAACTGCTGTAGTTTTTTGCGGATCAATTTATGGTAATCCTTGCCGTAGGCGTATTTGGAAATTTTGTAGTTATCGTTTTCGGATAGCTTTTCTTTTGGGTAATAATTTTGCAAAACAGTGAGCACAGTAGCTGTTCCTTCAACAAGTAAGCGCGGGTCGTAGCGTTTTTCACGGTTACGTTCGAGGTAGCTCATATCACCCTGAAAACCCTTTTGCAGCCAGTCTTCCATCAGGCAGGCATCTTCGGGTAGTTGTTGTGCCTTGCTGATTCCCAAATCATCAAAACCCAGCCTGATCGCCTCGTCCTTGATCAGTGCAATAAGGTTTTCCGGAAGGTTATCGGCTTTTATCATCTGTGATTTTAAGGCATAAAATTAGCTGTCAAACAAAGTTCCCTGAGGAGGATTTTTAACCCGGCCAAGATGTTTGTAAGCTTTGTCGGTTGCTTCGCGGCCGCGCGGGGTGCGCATCAGATAGCCTTCCTGAATCAGAAAAGGCTCGTACACCTCTTCTATTGTTCCACCTTCTTCGCCCACCGCAGTAGCGATTGTGTTAATGCCCACCGGTCCGCCTTTAAATTTATCGATGATCGTCAATAGAATTTTGTTATCCATTTCGTCAAGGCCATGCTCATCCACATGCAATGCTGTGAGGCCAAAACGGGCAATTTCGAGGTCGATTTTGCCATTACCTTTTATTTGTGCAAAATCACGAACACGTCTTAGCAAAAGATTGGCAATACGTGGTGTTCCGCGGCTGCGGCCTGCAATTTCGGCTGCTGCCTTTGGCTGGATTGGCACACGCAGTATGGAGGCCGAACGCTGCACGATGCCTGTAAGTGTTTGTGCATCATAATAGGAAAGGCGGAGGTTGATGCCAAAACGCGATCGCAAAGGCGAGGTAAGCAGGCCTGAGCGTGTGGTGGCACCAATAAGCGTAAAAGGATTGATGGTAATTTGAACAGCTCTGGCGTTAGGGCCTGTTTCGATCATGATATCGATGCGATAGTCTTCCATGGCCGAGTACAAGTATTCTTCCACCACAGGGCTCAGCCGGTGAATCTCATCGATGAAAAGCACATCATTTTTTTCGAGGTTGGTAAGCAGTCCGGCCAAATCGCCTGGTTTATCCAATACAGGCCCTGATGTGATTCGAATGTTCACCCCCAATTCGTTGGCAATGATGTGCGATAAAGTTGTCTTGCCCAATCCCGGAGGGCCATGTAGCAACACATGATCCAGTGCTTCGGCGCGTTGTGCGGCAGCCTGCACAAAAATCCGAAGGTTTTCGACTACCTGCTCCTGTCCGGCAAAGCTGCTAAAGGCATCCGGCCGCAAAACTTTTTCTATTTCTTTTTCGGCATTCGACAGTTCAGTGCCGTATGCATCCAGATTTTCGTTCATATAGTGGGTTTATGAAAGGACAAAAATAAGCATTCTCGTTCAGCTGTAAATCTTGTTTGCTGAGTGATAAATGATCAAAAGCTTGTTGTTTAAGCTTATCAAGCCTGTTGAGGCGTACTCAGTGCCCTCGAATCAGTCAAAAAAGTTGGAGGATAGTAGAGAAAGTTCGTACTTTAGCTAAATAATTTGGAAAAATATCGGGGTCAAAGCGTTGAAAAAACTGTTAAAACAAAAGCGATGAAAACAATACTCGTAGCATTTGACTTCTCAAAAAATGCACTACATACGCTGGAATATGCCCTTTTTTATGCCAATTGGCTAAAAACAGGGATTCATCTGGTTTGGGTTGATAATACCAATACGCCAGAGCATATAATGAATATCGAGCAGGCGTTGCGCATTGAGACAAAAAAATATTTTGATGAAATTGTTGCAAAATATGCACCACAACTGAAGCATGGAAAGCTTGAAATCCATCTTCGAAAAGGTAAAGTATATACCGAAGTGGCGATGCTTGCGCGGCAGATTAATGCCACGGTGATATTTGCCGGAACACATGGTGTTAGCGGCTACGAACGCTATTGGATAGGCAGTAATGCTTACCGGATTGTTACTTCGGCGCCTTGTCCGGTTATTACAGTAAGATCTGATTATCAATTTGGCGGGAAGCTAAAACGCATCCTGGTTCCTATTGACAGTTCGGCCGAAAGTCGTCAGAAATTGCCGTTTACAGCAGAATTGGCCCAGAACTTTGGAGCTGAGATTCATCTTTTATTGCTTTATACTTCACCCCTCCGGGTAATACGCAGCAGGATGAAGGCCTCTGCTGACGAAGCAGAAAAATGTCTTATCGAGCGTAAGATTAAATTCAAGCTGATAGAAGTAGAAGCCGAGAAGCTGGTTCCGGCTATATTGTCCTATTCGGATGAGATAGAAGCCGATCTCATAGCTATTATGACAGAGCAAAGTGCTTCGGCGGGAGCTATGTTTTTAGGTCCTTTTGCACAACAAATAGTCAATAATGCGTTAATCCCGGTGGTAAGTGTTCAAACCTCCATCCAAAATTAATTGCCTATGAAGCTGCGGAATATTTTTCTTTTGCTGCTTATTTTTATTTCTTTTCGGGCAGTTAAAGCTCAGAACCCTCGAGAAGGCTCTCTGCTAGTGTTGCAGGATAGCCGGCTCGACAGTTTGCTTTGGCTGCAGGAACAACTTTTTAAAGAACAGCAATATATAGAAGGATTTCGGATTCAGGTTTTTATGGAATCGGGCAATGATGCTGTGATTCATGCACAGGAATTAATGGACAAGCTAGCAGTAGATTTCCCACAGTGGAAGACCTATCTTTCTTATGGACAGCCCTATTACCGTGTACATATCGGTGATTTTCGTGATCGGCTGGAGGCCGAAGCAGCGCTTCAAATGTTGAACCGCAACTACAAACAAGCCTTCATTACCCGCGACCGAATTGCTTTTCCTGAATTACATACATTTTCAACCCCCAACAAACAACGCCATGAATAAAATTATTTTAGTAGGAATTGACTTTTCAGATTGTTCAGTCAATGCATTGGAACACGCGGTGAATCTGGCCGATAAGGCTCACGCTGATATCAAAATGCTCTGGGTAAACAAACCTGACAACACCCGAAACCTTTACGATATTACCAGTGATGAGGTATTGCTGGAAGCTGAGAAAAGGTTGCAAGGTATGGCTTCGAAGTATCAGGCCAGGCTTACCAATGGCAAGATTGATTTCATCACCCGAAAAGGTAAGGTATATAAAGAAATGGTTGCAGCAGCCGAAGAATTTGATGTTTTTCTGATTATGATCGGAACACACGGCTCTTCTGGTTTTGAAGAGTTTTGGATAGGAAGCAATGCCAACAGAATTGTTACAGCTACCGAACGACCGGTGATAACCATTAGAGGTGGAGTTGATATCAATCGAACAATCGAACGGATTGTGATGCCTATTGACAGCACCATCGAAAGCCGGCAAAAAGTTCCGATCACAGCACTGCTTGCCAAATATTACAATGCCGAAATTCATGTGTTGGCTACTCATACCACCTCGGTGAAGGATGTGCGCAATCGTATAATGGATTATGTGAAACAGGTGGAACGCTACCTGGATGAAAATCAGGTGCGTTTTTTAGTAAAAGAAATTGAGGCAGGAAATATTTCTGATTCTGTGATCGATTATGCTACTTCCGTTAATGCTAACCTGATTAGTATCATGGATGAACAGGAAAAAGCTGCCTCCAACATCTGGCTAGGTCCTTATGCGCAGCAGATGGTAAACCATTCGCCTATACCTGTATTGGTGGTACATGCCAAAAACTATATCGCCGGTATTGCCATGTAAATAGCTTTTTTTGCAGAACTTTTTTTTTCAGGCTGTTGTTAAAGCAGGCTAAATGTTATAACAGGCCTGAGATTATTTTTTGGGGCGAGAAAATTCATTATGTGCCGTGAGCAAATCTTCGTAAAGTATTGACTGACAATGGGAATTATCCTCATAATGGGACCTCACACTTTGTGAACTGTTTTGGTTTAGGAAGTTGTGGAGCCTGCACCGTTAAAATTATTGGAAAGCTTGGGCCTTTGAACACTACCGAAAAACTTCGGCTTGCTTTGCCTCTTCACCGCCTCGAAGATGGATTAAGATTGGCATGCCAGATAAAAGTGACTGCTGATTTGAAAGTGTTTAAATTTGATGGTTTTTGAGGCCAACTCATTCCCTGTGTTGGTAAATAGCGGCCTAACAATCAATAAAAACTATAAATCATTCAACATTTACAGATTTCCCAGCCGGATAGTGTTGCTGTGGCCTTTGCTCCAGGTTGGTGTGCTCAGCACATGAATCACACGATCGCCTTTGCGCAGTTGTCCGCCTTCAATAAGCAATTGGTTGAGATGATCCATCAGTTTGCCTGCCTCGTCCAGGCTGCTGTCGTGGAAGCCGTAAACACCCCAAAGCAGGTTCATTTTCCTGAGCACAAAAACATTTCCCGAAAAAGCAAACAGTCTTGCTTTGGGGCGATGTGCTGCCAGTCTTGTGGCAGAATAGCCTGTATGTGTGCTTATAATTATGGCGCTGGCATTTGTGCTTTGAGCCATATTGCTTGCGGCAAACAAAACACTATCGGAAATGAAACGGGGGTGGGTAGGGTCTTCAGGCATTTCATGTCGGTAATAAATGGCTTCATATCCTTCAATCTGATTGATAATTTGCTGCATGATGCGAATGGTTTCAACGGGATATTTTCCCATCGAGGTTTCGCCGCTGAGCATCAATGCATCGGCACCATCGAGCACCGAATTGGCCACATCACTTACCTCTGCCCGTGTTGGACGAATGGAGCTGATCATTGCTTCCATCATTTGTGTGGCAACAATTACTGGTTTGCCTTTTTGTTGACAAAGTTGTATGATGCGTTTTTGTATCATCGGCACCTGTTCCATCGGGATTTCAACTCCCAGGTCGCCACGGGCAATCATAATTCCATCGGCTGCATCCACGATGGCTTCGATATTGGCAACTGCCTGTGGTTTTTCAATTTTGGCAATGATTCCGGGTTTGTTGGCTTTTTGATTTGCTTCAATAATGCTGCGCAAAGCATGTATGTCGTCGGCTGAGCGCACAAAGGAGAGTGCAATCCATTGGATATCTTGCTGAAGCAGAAAATCAAGATCATCGAGGTCTTTTTTGGTAAGTGATGGCAGGCTGATCGAGGTGTCGGGAAGGTTCACACCTTTGCGGGCTTCCACCACAGCGTTGGTTTCAGCTTTTAGCAGCACCTCATCTTTGCCGTTGGTTTCGATTACACGAAGGGCGATTTTGCCATCATCGATAAGTACCTGATCACCAGCTTTTACATCTGTGGCAAAGGCTTCATAGCGAATGCTGATACGTTCTCTATTTCCGGCTACTTCATAGGTTACTAACCGGATATGATCGCCTTCTTTGAGCTGCACATTTTCGTTTTCGAGTGCTCCCAACCTGATTTTTGGCCCTTGTAAATCAGCCAGAACTGCGACATAGTTGTTTTGTATTTTATTGATTTGGTCAATATACTCTATCACTTTAAGGTGGACTTCATGTGATCCATGCGAAAAATTAAGCCGGCAAACATCCATGCCTTGTGCAGCCATTTCAGATAAGGTATCGAAATTATCGGATGACGGACCGATAGTAGCAACGATTTTGGTTTTCATAGGGTTACAGGGTTTTGTTTTTAGGAAGCCGTTTATGATGCGATTTTAAAATCTCCATTTCATGAAATTCAATCGTTTCGAGTAGGATGTCGATGCCTCTTGTTTTTTGGGTATCAACAACAAAAGCATGGACGATCTGTGGTATATTGCGAATTGCACGTATTATTTGGTCGAGGCGTTCCTGATCCAGGGCATTTCGAATGATAAAAAGATAATCTGTGTTTACCGGAAGCTTGATCCATCTGCTTCCGTTACTATGGAGGGATACCAGATTAAAAACATTTCTATTTTCGCCCTGATCGTAAAGGAAGAAAGAAAATCCTTCTTGTAGGGAATGTTGTGCAGGATAGATGTCCTCGTGTTTTATCAAGTCGATTGGCAGGCAGTTATTTAAATGCCAGGCCAGTTTATAATCAGGTAGTGTAGTAGCTATTCCCAACAAGAGGATATCATCAAAAGGCAGGCTATGCAGGGTTTTTTTTCGGCTTGGCATAAAGCAAGGGTTTGAGGCAAAAATACACTTTTGCCTTTGTTTGGAAAAACAGAATCTTTTGGCAAGAGAAAAATCCTGAAACAGGAGGATAATTTATGTCTAACTGATTACTCAGTTATATTGCTGATCAGGCCAGCCTCAGTCATGGCATTCCATGCCTTTTCGGCAGCCAGTTGTTCGGCTCCCTTAATCGAAAAATCTTTGGCATTGGCATAGCAGGTTTTATCGATGATTACCTCAACGATATACATTTTTCCGTAGCCTTCTCCGGTTTCACCAATCATTTTAAAATCAAGTTGTTGTTTTTCTTTTTGAGCCCATTCGATCAGCTTGCTTTTGAAGTTGTAGTCGCTTTTTTCGAGGTTTTCGAGATCGATATGCATTTCAACGATGCGGGTGATAATAATTTTTCGCGTAAACTCAAAACCTTTATCCAGGTAGAGTGCTCCAATGAAAGCTTCAAAGGCATCACCATTGAGCGAGCGGAATTTTGAGCGCCCATCGTTGGAGAAATTCACCAGCTTATCCAGGCCGAGTTTCTGGGATAGTTTATTAAGCGAGGCACGGCTCACAATTCGTGAACGCATCTCGGTGAGAAAACCCTCGTTTTTGTAAGGAAATTTTTTGAATAAAAAATCAGCAATGGCAGCACCCAATATGGCATCACCAAGGTATTCGAGACGTTCGTTGCTCAGCTTGTAACCATTGAGGATTTTGTTAGAAACAGACTTATGTTTGAAGGCTAATTGATATAAAAAAATATTTCCGGGATAGAACCCGAAAATATTTTTAAGAGATTGCGAAAGTTCTTTATCCGCAGAAAAAAGTGCCTTAACAGTATCAGTAAGTAACAAAACGCTGTAATTACGAAACGAATTTCTTTATAACCAAAGAAGCATTATGGCCGCCAAATCCAAAGGTATTACTCAAAGCCGCTTTGATTTCTCTTTCGCGACCTTTGTGGTAGGTGAAGTCGAGCTTATTATCAATTTCAGGATCATCAGTAAAATGATTGATAGTGGGAGGAACAAAGTTGTTCTGCACTGCCAGAATAGTGGCAACGGCTTCAACCACACCGGCTCCACCCAGCAGGTGCCCGGTCATTGATTTGGTAGAGTTGATGCTGATGTTATAAGCATGTTCGCCAAAAATGCTCACAATAGCTTTGGGTTCTGAAATGTCGCCCAGCGGGGTAGAGGTGCCGTGGGTATTGATATGATCAATATCTTCAGGCTTCAAACCAGCATCTTCGAGGGCTCTTTTCATACTTAGTATTGCCCCAAGGCCTTCGGGATGGGGCGATGTCATGTGATTGGCATCTCCTGAGAGGCCGCCACCCACAAACTCGGCATAGATTTTTGCACCTCTTTTTTGGGCATGATCTAATTCCTCCAGCATCAGGCCGCCACCACCTTCGCCAATAACAAAGCCATCACGATCTTTGTCGAAAGGTCTGGAAGCTGTTGACGGATCATCATTTCGTGTGGAAATTGCATGCATAGCATTAAAGCCACCAACACCCGCTTCGTTAACAGTAGCTTCGCTGCCACCGGCAACGATAGCAACGGCTTTGCCTAAACGGATGTAATTGAATGCATCGATCATCGCATTGGCCGACGAAGCACAGGCTGATACTGTGGCAAAATTTGGTCCCCGAAAACCATATTTGATAGAAATATGTCCGGCAGTGATGTCGGCTATCATCTTGGGGATGAAAAACGGGTTGAATCGTGGTGTGCCATCTCCCTTGGCAAAGGAAGTTACTTCTTCAAAAAAAGTAGCAAGGCCACCTATGCCCGACGACCAAATTACACCAACTTCGTTGAGGTCGGTATTTTCCGCATTCATCCCTGAATCAGCAATAGCTTCATCGGCAGCTATCAGACCAAACTGCGCAAACAAATCATATTTGCGTACGTCTTTACGATCAAAATAGTTTTTCCAATCGTAGTTTTTTACTTCGCAGGCAAAGTGGGTCTTAAACCTGGAGTGATCAAAGCGGGTAATATCGGCTGCACCACTCACCCCTTTCTTTAAACTGTCCCAGTATGCCGGAACATTAATTCCAATGGGCGTAATGGCACCTAAACCAGTGATTACTACTCGTTTTAGCTCCATAAAATAAGGTTTTAGGCTTTGTTTTCTTCAATGTATTTGATAGCGTCGCCTACTGTACCAATTTTCTCTGCCTGATCATCCGGAATAGCCAGATTGAATTCTTTTTCAAATTCCATGATCAATTCAACTGTGTCGAGTGAATCGGCACCCAGATCGTTTGTAAAGCTGGCTTCGTTAGTAACTTCTGCTGGCTCAACACCCAGCTTATCAACGATAATTGATACAATTTTGTCTTTGATTTCTGACATAACTTTAATGTTTTTAGTTAAACAGGGTGCAAAGGTAAGAGATAAAATGAAAAAAAAACAACAAAAAACTTAAAAAATTGATTTACAGCTGATAAGTAATTACATCATAAGTTTTTAATATGGTATTGTACTGTGGCACCCTGGCTTTTCTGGCTGCTTATTGTGCATTATAGTGCTTGAAGGCTTTGTCTTACCACGAAAAAATGTACTTTTACCTGCTTACTGTTTTATAGATTTATTAAAGATTACAACACGCCAAAAACTGATGATATGACTTCAGAAGATCGTCCCAAGCTTTTTTTATTGGATGCTATGGCATTGATATACAGGGCTTTTTTTGCACTCAATAAAAACCCACGAATTAGTTCAAAAGGACTAAATACTTCAGCTATTCTGGGTTTCACCAATACTTTATACGAAGTTTTAAAAAAAGAAAAGCCGGCTTATATAGGTGTTGCGTTTGACAGTATAGCACCCACGCAGCGGCATATAGATTATACTGCCTACAAAGCTAATCGTGAAAAAATGCCCGACGATCTGGCAGCCTCTATTCCTTATATCATGCAAATAATAGAGGCTTTTCGTATTCCAATTTTGATAATGGATGGCTATGAAGCCGATGATATTATTGGCACACTGGCCAAGCAGGCCGAAAAAAATGGTTTTGTCACCTTTATGATGACCCCCGACAAGGATTTTGGGCAGTTGGTTTCGGACCATATTTATATGTATAAGCCTGCCAAATCGGGTGAAGATGCGCAAATATGGGGGCCAAAAGAGGTTTGTGAACGGTATGGTATCTCAAAACCGGAGCAGATGATCGATATACTTGGGCTTTGGGGCGATGCTTCCGATAATATTCCCGGCGTTCCGGGCATTGGTGAGAAAACAGCTGCAAAACTTATCAGCCAATATGGTTCGATTGAAAAACTACTCGAAAACACTGCTGATCTAAAAGGTAAGCAGAAAGAAAATCTTGAAAATTTTGCCGATCAGGCCAGGCAATCGCGTCAGTTGGCTACAATTATTACTGATGTGCCCATCGCTTTTGAAGCTGAAAAATTAAAACTGGAAAGTCCTGATATGGAAAAGCTTCAGGAACTTTTTGAGGAGCTGGAGTTCAGAACTTTTACACGACGGATAATGCATGATGCACAGGAACAGGCAGCAGCAGCTAAACAGGACGATCTTTTCAGTCAGTTGGATCCTGAAGAGCTTTTGGCTATGCAGTCAGATGAAAAACAAACGATTGAAATCGTTGAGCATGATTATGAAGTGGTGCAAAAAGATGACGAACTGAAAAAACTTGCCGAAGAGCTTTTGAAGCAGCAAATCTTTTGTTTTGACACCGAAACAACCGCTGTTGATGCCCATAATGCAGAGCTGGTAGGGCTTTCTTTTGCTATCAAACCGCATCATGCCTGGTATGTTCCCATGCCCGAAAACTACCATGAATGTCAGCAAAAGCTGGAGTTTTTTAGGAAAGTTTTTGAAAACGAAAAAATTGAAAAAACAGGTCAAAACCTCAAGTATGATATTTCGGTGCTTCGGTGGTACGATATTGAGGTGAAAGGGCCTTTGTTTGATACCATGATTGCGCACTATCTAATCGAGCCTGATCAGCGGCATAATATGGATGTGTTGGCTGAAACCTATTTGAATTATTCGCCGGTTTCGATTGAAAGCCTGATCGGGAAAAAAGGCAAAAATCAGGGCAATATGCGTGATGTGGCACTCGAAAAAGTTAAGGAATATGCAGCCGAGGATGCCGATATCACTTTACAGTTGAGGCAAAAACTTGAGCCGGAACTTGAAAAACAGGGTGTTCGGCGCATTTTTGATGAGATAGAAATGCCACTGGTACGTGTTTTGGTAGCCATGGAAGCCGAAGGGGTGAAGGTGGATGGTGATAACCTGCAGCAAATCAGTGAGCTGATGGGAAAAGAAATCCTGGAGCTTGAAAAAGCAATCTATGAAGCTGCCGGAAAACAATTTAATATTGCATCGCCTAAACAACTTGGAGAAGTGCTTTTCGATCATCTCGGATTAAATCCTAAATCCAAAAAAACCAAAACCGGACAATATGCCACTTCGGAAGATGTGTTGTTGAAAATTCAGAAGGCACATCCCATTATTCCAATGATTTTGGATTATCGGTCGCTCACCAAGCTCAAGTCCACCTACATTGATTCATTACCCACTTTGATCAATCCGCGGGATGGCCGTATCCATACCAGTTATAATCAGGCGGTGGCAGCCACAGGCAGGTTGAGTTCGAATAACCCTAACCTGCAAAATATTCCCATCCGTACCGACAGGGGTCGTGAAATTCGCAAGGCTTTTGTGCCGCGCAATAAAGATTTTACCTTGTTGGCAGCGGATTACTCGCAAATCGAATTGCGTATCATAGCGCATCTGAGCAAAGATGTAGGCATGACGGAAGCATTCAAAAAAGGCCTGGATATTCACTCGGCTACTGCTGCACGCGTTTATGGCGTTAATTTGGAAGATGTTACAAAGGAGATGCGGCGAAATGCCAAAACGGTTAATTTTGGTATTATTTACGGTATCTCCGCTTTTGGATTATCTGAAAGACTTGATATTCCGAGAGGAGAAGCCGCTGACATTATCAAAAACTATTTTGAGCAATACCCTGGCATTAAGGCTTATATGAACGATCAGATAGCGTTTGCCCGTAAAAATGGTTATGTAGAAACCATGTTGGGTCGCCGGCGCTATTTGCGCGATATCAATGCATCGAATAGTGTAGTGCGCGGATTTGCCGAGCGAAATGCCATTAATGCACCTATTCAGGGAAGTTCGGCCGATATGATTAAATTGGCCATGATTCGTATCCAGCAGCAGCTGGAGGAAAAGAAACTACAATCAAAAATGATTCTTCAGGTGCATGACGAATTGGTTTTTGACGCGTTAAAGTCGGAGTTGGATGTATTGCGTCCGCTGATTGGGGAAGCGATGAAAAATGCGCTTCCGCTTGATGTGCCGCTCGAGGTAGAGATGAATACAGGCAACAACTGGCTTGAGGCGCACTAAGCCTTTACCATTTTCCCTTCTTTGATCGCAGGCACAACAAACAACATTCCAGGCTGGAGGCAATAGTCGATATCGTGCTGGTAGCCTTTGGATTGCAGGTATTTAAGATGGGTGCAGGATTGCAACTTATCGGTGATGTTTCCGGTATCTGAACCATAAAATTGCAACACCAATTTTCCCAGGTCATCTGTTTCTACCGTGCGACGATCGCTGATCAGACTGATCAGCATGCCAGCACATAAAGCATCATCAAGCGAAAATTTTCCGGCTGTTCCCGAACAAACTATAACGGTATCATTGAGTTTGTTTGATAAATAATCAGCAACGGCTGAGATGTTGATAAAACTCGCTGCCAGGGTTTCAGTTGCCTGATGGCATTGATGCAGGGCGCGGGTTCCGTTAGTAGTAGAAAGAATAAGGGTTTTGCCGGCAACCACATCGCGCGAATATTCCAGGGGAGAATTGCCTTTATGAAAACCAGCAATTCTCACCGCATTACGTTCACCGCCAAGCAAGGCGCTACCGGGAGGAAACCCATCAAAAAGCTGACGGGCTTCTTCCTCTGTTTCGGCAGGAATAACGGCATTGGCACCATTGTGCAAGGCAGTTGCAATAACTGAAGTGGCTCTGAGCACATCAATCACAACAGCAGTTTTGCCAGTCATATCTATCGACTGGCAATCCTGCAATGTAGCAGCAACTTCTATTCGCATTTATTTGGATTTTTTCTCAGGCATTTCGATGCCGAGTGAGATTCCGAGGCCTCTGGCTGTTTTTACCAGCGCATTGTCGAGGGTAACCAAATTAGGCTGAGCCACAGCTTCTTTTAGCGGAACAGAAACGAAATAAGGATGGCGGTATGCTACCATTTTTCCGAAGTCTTCCTTGAGTACCATTTCAAATGCCTTGACACCCAACTGAGAGGCAAGTACACGATCGTAGGCAATAGGAACGCCTCCGCGCTGTAGATGACCCAATACCGTTTCGCGTAAATCGGGTTCGAAACTGGCAGCTTTGAGTTGTTTGATCAAAGCGCTGGCAATGCCGCCTAATTTAAGATTTTCGTAGCCCACCTCGGTGCTTTCTTCATACACCATTTCGCCATCTTTTGGCTTAGCACCTTCGGCAACAACTACTACAGCAAAGCCTCTTCCGCGGTTGAAGCGCGCTTCGAGTTTTTGCTTCACAATATTGATATCATATGGAAATTCGGGAATCAAACATACCTCGGCACCACCTGCAACGGCAGCATTGAGAGCAATCCAACCGGCATAGCGACCCATTACTTCCAAAATGAACACCCTATTATGGCTGGCAGCTGTGGTAACGAGTTTATCAACAGCCTCTGTGGCAATTTCAACAGCAGTTTGAAAACCAAAGGTTGAGTCAGTTGATGAAAGGTCGTTGTCAATTGTTTTGGGCACTCCGATTATATTAAGCCCTTTTTCGTATAAAGCCTGGGAAATACGCTGTGACCCGTCACCACCAATATTGATAACGGCATCGATGCCCATATACTGAATCTTGCGTATCATTTCGTCGGAGCGGTCAACTGCTGACCATGAACCATCTTTATTTTTGACAGGCCAGGCAAACGGGCCGCCTTTGTTTGTGGTTTCAATTATTGTTCCACCCTGAAAATGAATTCCTTTAACCACTTCTGGTGTAAGAACTTTTAGTTCCGTGGGTTCCCAAAGTATCCCGTTAAATGCCTGAATACTTCCTAATACTTCCCAATCTTTTTCCTGAGAAGCTCTTTTAACAACTGCTCTGATCACGGCATTCAATCCCGGGCAGTCGCCACCTCCTGTTACAATTAAAACTCTTTTCATAAATTCTTATTTTTCAATGAGAAAAATGTATTCTCTCAATAAATTTGCTAAATTAATCAAATGACATAATAACACCTATCGTGAAATTATTTGGCAAAGATAGTCAGACCATTTTTGATGTGACCCTAATGTGACTATTTTGCGCCCAAAAGCATGTCTGCAATCGGTTGATATGAAGGAAAGCGAAAAGTGAAAGGCCTGAAAAACAACAAAGCCCTCACAATGAAGGCTTTGAGTGTGGTACCACCCGGGCTCGAACCAGGGACACACGGATTTTCAGTCCGATGCTCTACCAACTGAGCTATGGTACCAGCGTTTTTGGAGCGGCAAAGATAAAATAAAATTCGAAACGCAAAAAGTTTTTCGAAAAAATGCCCCGAGCAAGCGTATCTGCTCTTGTTACCACTGTTAAAGATTTAAACTTAATCAGAGGTAAATATATTTGAGATTTAACCCACTTGTCTTCCAATCAAAAATATCTTACCCCTGCACCCAAACCAAAACAATCTGACTTATGTTTTGCTACCGGCAGTTATAGAAAAATCTTGCATAAACAGCCAAAAAGCTAAATCAACAACTCGTTGAAATTGTAAATGATTCAGTAATACAGGTATTTACCTCCTCATATAGAAAAGCAAACGAAGAATATCTCACTATCTGCATCTGCAGCTTTGTATTCAAAAACTGCAGGCATAGTTAAGCTTCCCGGAAAATCTTTGCTATGCAACTAAAGACTTTCACAGCTGCCACACAAACAAGACTATTTTTAAGCTGGGGAAGAAGTGTTTTATCAGTCTCCTGGCTCCTGGCAGTATTGCTGGCTTGGATGTCGGGAACGATTGGGCAACAATTATCAAATATTTATTTCTTAACGTAAACAAAAATAGGGACGACATTATAATTTATCACGCATTGCATGTAAAAGATCACAATTACCTGATATTAAGATGAGTCATTTTTAAAAATTTTTGCAGGGAGGACTAAGGATTTTTTTCGGTAGAACGGCACAGGTTTAAAATTTAAAAGCTGGTAGATTTGTTTGGCTTTGTTTGTTGGTTCGGTGCATTGTCGAGTTGTTATGACTTTATTTTCAAGGTTTTATACGCTGGTTGATACACATTGTGGGTATTCGTTATGCGCACAATCTCGCTCCAACTGTGAGTAAATCATTTTTGTTTTAATTGAAACAATATTGTACAAACTAACCTATAGGCTAGTAAATCCAGATTTAGATGTGCCATCGAAGCGTCATCAGTTTTGTGATATGTCGGGCGCAAGTCAAGGTAGTTTGCTATAGCCTGAAGATGGATTCAATTTCGCGGATGATAACATAAATCGACCAGAGGGTGCGTTCCTGGGTTTCGTCTAAGGTGGTTCTCAAAAAATAAATACCTGCGTTTTATCAGGATCTTCTCCCTTTTTGTGTTCACAGTTTATTATAGTGGCGATACCTTTGCCATCATCCTGAATATGTATGGTTGGATACTTTTTTTGAGTGGATCCACTATAGGTGTAATTCCGGATTGCTCCATAATCAGACTGCACCTTCTATTCTTGATGGTTTTTGAATGTGACGCATAAGTTTAGAATTAAAAGAAAAAATATATAAATCCTTAGTTCTTAACTTACCGAACCAGAAAAATATTTTTTATTTTACTGCAATCTTTACCTTTGCGCTCAAAATCATACTATTAACCAACAAAATTATCATGGACAAAAATTTAACAAACATCAGCGGTGATCTGTCTTCTTTAACTGAAATGATTATGAATTTTGCAGTGACTTACGGGCTCAAGCTGATTGGTGCCATTTTGGCGCTTGTCATTGGTTTGTGGATTGTAGGGAAAATTAGTAAATCACTGCGCGTGCTCATGGAAAAACGCGATGTAGATCCTTCCTTACGCGGATTTCTGGGTACACTTTTGAATATTTCACTTAAAATATTGGTGATAATCAGTGTGCTGGGCATGGTGGGCATACAAATGTCTTCTTTTATTGCCATGCTGGGTGCGGCTTCTCTGGCCGTTGGTTTATCCCTGCAAGGCTCACTACAGAATTTTGCCGGAGGAATCATCATTCTGATACTGAAACCTTTCCGTGTAGGCGATTTTATTGATGGCCAAGGATATATGGGAACAGTTGAAGACATTCAAATTTTTAATACCCAACTAAAAACTGTCGACAACAAAGTGATTTTTATACCTAATGGTTCCTTGGCGAATAGTTCAATAACCAATTTTTCCAAAAAAGAAACCCGACGCGTTGAATGGACTTTTGGCATTGCCTATGGCGACAGCTATGAAAAAGCACGTGATATTCTGATGAGACTTATTGACGAAGACAGCCGTATTCACAAAGATCCGGCTCCTTTCATTGCTTTGACCAGCCTGGGCGACAGCTCGGTAAATATTGTCGTTCGTGTTTGGCTCAACGCTCCCGATTATTGGTCGGTTTTCTTTGAAATGAATGAAAAAGTGTACAAAACCTTCTCTAAGGAAGGCATTAACATTCCTTTCCCACAATTGGATGTGCATATGCATCAGGCAAAGTAAAGCTTCTGAAAAAAGCGCTGACAGCAGTTGGCGCTTTTTTTATGCCTTGCTCGGACGCTGATAATTTTAGCTAAATTTGTTGCATTACTGCTTATTCGAAAAGTAATTCTAATATGCTCATAAATCTGAAAAACCGATTACAACCAATAACCTACTCGACCTAAGCAGCTGGTATCACTAAATATCTCTATTATGAAAAAGCTGAACCTGATTATTCTTATTTTTTTTACTTTTTTAGGAAACTCCTGCACTGATAAACCCAAACAAACCAACGAAAATACTGATGATTTTACATCGCTTGTTCGGGCTTATACCCATGGTGTCATTTCGGTTGGAGATGAAATCATGGTCAGATTCAACATCGAAATCCCGGGAGCAAGGCAAGGTGATGTGCTTACTGGTAATCCACTTGTATTGGAACCTCATACCAAGGGAACTAGCTATTGGCGTGATGGCAAAACCCTGGCCTTTAAGCCCGAAAACTGGCTAAAACCCAATCAAAGCTATTCCTGCCAAATCAATATCGGCACTGTTTTTCCTGAAAAAACAGCCGAACAAAATCCACTTGTTTTTAGCTTTCAAACCAAAAAACAGGATGTGCTTGTCAGTGCTGATAATATCGTTGCTCAGGGAATGTTTTATCGCCTCGAAGGCAGTGTGTTGCTTGCTGATGTTGCCCCGAATAATGCCGTTGAAAAACTTATCAGACTTGAAAACGACAAACTGCAATCCGGCATAAAATGGCAACATTTAAGTGGCGACAATCATCGTTTTGTAATCGACAGCATCGCTCGCATGCAAACAAACAAAACCCTGATAATAACCTATGACGGGCAAGCAGTAGGAGCTGAAACAAAAGGAGAGTTAGCGGTTGAAATTCCGGGATTGAGTACATTCAAACTCCTACGAGCTATTGTGGAGCAAGAGCCTTCTCAACTTTTAAAGCTTGAGTTTTCTGACCCGCTTCATCCCACACAAGACATAACAGGCCTCCTGAGCCTGAATGAAAACACCAATATCAGAACGAAAAAAACAGCAAACACCCTCACTATTTATCCAACTGATCGTATCAATGAAACACAAAAATTAAGCATAAGTGGCGATCTGAAAAACGTATTGGGCTATCGGCTGGGACAGGACACTACCTTTGAGGTAAACTTTGAACCCGTCAAACCAAATGTGCGTTTTGTGCAATCCGGTGTAATTGTTCCCAAAGCACCCTCTGGCGGGCATGTTGTTTTCCAGGCTGTAAACCTGAATGCTGTGGATCTTTACGTGATTCAGATTTTTGAACAAAATATTCCTTATTTCCTTCAACAAAATCAACTTGATGGCAACAACAATCTTACCCATTTCGGACGGCTCATCCTGAAAAAAAAGATCGACCTCACCTCAAATCGCACCCCGGAAGTAAGCTCATGGAAAACCTATTCCTTTGATCTCAAGCAACTTCTCAAATCCGATCCGGGAGCAATCTATCGCATTGAGTTACGCTTTAAAAAAGACTACGCTGCTTATAATTGCCCAAACAATGCTTTGGATGAAGCCTCAGAACTAAGAGCAGAAAAAGAGGATAACTTCAGCGAGCATTGGGACAAAGGCCTTTACTGGCCACAATGGGAATACACAGACGATTATGATTGGCGTCAGCAAGACAATCCCTGCCACAACAGCTATTACCAAAACCGCTGGGTTTATCGCAATGTGATGGTATCTGACCTTGGAATTATTGTTAAAACCAACGGCAAAAACGGCTACAGGGCTTTTGTAACCGATCTCAAAACTACACAATCGCTTGCCGGTATTGAAGTTTCATTTTACAACCTTCAAAATCAATTGATGGGTTCGGGTCATACAAACAATCAGGGAATGCTGGATCTTAAATTCGATGAACTACCCTGGCTGGCAGTGGCCAGGCGCGGCAACGAAAAAACCTGGCTGCGCGTGGATGAAGCTTCCGCCCTGTCGTATGCCAGCTTCGACGTTTCTGGTTCCGAAACTGTTGAGGGTTTGAACGCTTTTATTTATGGCGAACGCGGCGTATGGCGTCCAGGCGATTCCATTCATCTGACGATGGTTGTAAACGATACCGAAAATCCGCTTCCGCAAAAGCAAGCCGCAACTTTGCACCTTTACAATCCGGAAAACAAGCTGGTGCAAAAAATCGTGCACACCAATCCGGTAAACAAATTTTATCACTTTAATTTCCTTACCCAAAAAGAAGATCCTACAGGCAATTGGCTGGCTAAAGTAAAAATTGGAGGCGCATGGTTTAGCAAAACCCTCCGGATTGAAACCATAAAACCCAACAGGTTAAAAATTAAGCTGGACTTTGATGAAGAAGTCCTCAGTGCCACAAAACCTGTTAAAGGAAATCTCGACGTAAACTGGCTTCATGGCGCTCCCGGCAAGAAACTGAAGGTGAAGACCGACCTTAAATTCAGGGCAGTCAGCACTACTTTCAATGGATATCCCGGTTTTGTTTTCAGCGATCCCGCCAAAAAGCTTGATATGCGCGAAGAAACCATTTTTGATGGCACTACAAACGAATTTGGAAAAGCTGATTTTTCTTTCCAGAAAGATCTGACGGCATTTGCCCCCTCCATGCTAAAAGCCGTTTTTACTGTTAAAGCCTTCGAGCCGGGCGGCGAATTCAGTATCACACAGCTGAGCAAAGACTATTCCCCTTTCGAAACCTATATCGGCCTGCGCTTGCCCGAACTCCCCAAAAACAGCTGGCATTACGAATCTGGAAAAGAGTATCAAGTCGAGATAGTTTCAGTCGACTGGAAAGGCAATCCCACAAATGCTGACGAACTTTTGGTTGAAGTTTTTCAGCTACAATGGGAATGGTGGTGGCATTCCTCCGGCAACGACCTGGCATATTATATGCAACAGAGTCACAACAAACCCATCCAAAGCCAAGTCGTTCAAACCCGCGACGGAAAAGCTTCGTTTAAACTTTCAATTGATAAAAACAGCTGGGGGCGTTATCTGGTGCGCGTTAGCCAGCTCGGCGGGCACAGCACCGGCAAAATTGTTTATTTCGACTGGCCATACCGTAAATCAAACGAAGGTGATGGTTTTGCCACTCGCCTGAGTTTCAGCACCGACAAGGAAAACTATCAAAAAGGTGAAAAAATAAAGGTAAATATCCCCGGAGAGCCCGGATCAAAAGCCCTGGTTTCTTTGGAAACCGGCACCCGTATTTTGCAGCATTTTTGGGCAGATATCACCGAAAACGGCAAAACAATCGAGCTGGAAGCTACCAAAGAAATGGTACCAAATGCCTATATCAGCATTACGTTGTTGCAGCCCTATGCCCAAACCATCAACGAAAATCCTTTGCGGATGTACGGCATTATTCCTGTTTTTGTGGACAACCCCGATACCAAACTTGAACCTGAAATACAGCTTCCCAATAGTGTGGAACCCAAGCAGAAATTCAACATTAAGGTGAAAGAACAAAACGGCCAACCAATGACCTATACCCTGGCCATAGTGGACGAAGGTTTGCTGGATATTACCAATTTCAAAACGCCCGACATTCATGCAGCTTTTTACCGACGCAAAGCCTTGATGGTGAACACCTGGGATATGTTCGATTTTGTGAGTGGAGCCTTTGGAGGAAAAATAGAAAAGGTATTTGGCATTGGAGGAGATGAAGAGCTGAGTGCACTGGATAAAAAAGAACAGAACCGCTTTAAACCTGTCGTGCTTTTTTCGGGACCACATCAGCTTAAGCAAGACGAAACCGCTGTGCATGCCTTTACAATGCCAGATTATATCGGCTCAGTAAAAGCTATGCTGATTGCAGGAAACCACACCCAATTTGGAAGTACAGATGAAGTGATGGCCGTAAAAAAACCTGTTATGGCGCTGGCTACTTTGCCCAGAGTGCTTGCTCCGGGCAACAAAATCACCCTGCCCGTTTCAGCTTTTATCATGGATGAAAATATCCAGTCTGCCCGGATTAGCATACAAACCAATGAACTCCTGCTGGCCACATCAACTCAAAAAGAGATAACAATATCCGAAACCGGAGAACAAACTGTTTTCTTTGAGCTGGATGTAGCGGATAAGATTGGCACAGCAGAATTAAATGTGCTGATTGAAACCGATCGTGGCAAGGCCGATTACAGCCTGAATGTTGAAGTCCGAAATCCTAATCCGCCCATAAAACTGACCCAACAACTGCTTCTTGAAGCTGATGAATCCAAAAAACTTTCCGTCCCCATTCCCGGAATGCCCCGAAGCAACAGCTTTTCGCTTGAAGTGTCGGCAATGCCACCTTTGGATCTCAGCAACAGACTCAACTACCTGATTAGCTATCCTTATGGGTGTGTGGAGCAAATCGTTTCATCCACTTTCCCACAGATTTATGTGGACCAACTGATTGAACCCAATGAGCAGATGCGTCGTCAGATGGAAAACAATATCGAAGCTGCCCTGAATAAGCTGATGCTATACCAACAGCCCAACGGCGGGTTTTCTTACTGGCCCGGAGGTGGTTACACCAGCTCCTGGGGAACGACCTATGCCTTACATTTTTTGCTCGAAGCAGAACGCAAAGGCTATGTGCTGCCCTTTGGCATCAAAGACAAAGCTATTTCTTATTTGCAAGGCCAAAGCAGCAGCTGGAGCCGCAATTTTATTGATGCGTTTTATGATCTTGATCAGGCTTACAGGCTCTATGTGCTGGCACTTAGCGGCAATCCTGACCTGAGTGGCATGAATCGCCAACGACAAAAAAATGGACTCGATGAACGTAGCAAATGGCGTTTGGCAGCTGCTTATACCCTTGTTGGTAAAAGCGATGTGGCCGAAAGCCTGCTAGACATGACCCGTCTCGAGATTGCTGAATACGAAGATATGTCGCACACTTACGGCTCAGCTTTTCGCGATTATGCCATGCTTCTTGAAACACTGATTTCGCTCGACAAAAAAGAAGCAGTAGCAAGGCTTGTGAAAGACTTTTCTGAAGTGTTATCAGACAGCGATCAATGGCTGAGCACCCAAACCACAGCCTGGATGCTGATGTCGGTTGCTAAAGCAAAACCACTGCTATCAAGCAATGCCGGAAAACTTGACTTTAGCTACCAGATTCAAAACAAAAAAACAATACGCCAACAATCGCAGCAACTTATTGAACTCATCCAATGGAAAAATGATACGGATTCGGCAGTTACTGTGACGAATCATTCCGAAGGCGTTCTTTTCGTAACTTTCCGAGCCGAAGGCGTGCCTTTGAAAGATCAAAGCAAAGGCATCGAAAAAAACATCGGTTTAAACCTTAAATTTTATGATCTGAACGGAAATGTCCTCAACCCTGAAAATATTGCGCAGGGAACCGATTTTAAAGCTGTTTTTGAGATCAGCTATACCGGTATCAGCAGAAGCAGCAATATAAAAAACATGGCACTGAGGCAGATTTTTCCCTCCGGTTGGGAAATTATCAACAGCAGACTTTATGGCGAAGGCTACCAACAATCAGGCAATCAGCCCAATTACCTGGATATTCGCGACGACAGAGTAAGTTTGTTTTTTGATCTGAATCCAAAAACTACCAAACGCTTTGAAATCTTACTAAATGCAGCTTATGAAGGCCATTATATCCTGCCTGCTACAGTGGTTGAAGCCATGTATAGCGATAAGTTTTATGCCAGATCACAAAGTAAAACAGTTGCTGTTATCAAGGATTAAAAATACCTGCCCAGGTTTTGAAAAAAGCGAATCGAAATAGATGGTTAAAGGGGATCGCCCTTGTGCTGACAAGTATCATTATCTTGTTTTTACTCGTCCCCATGCCCAGGTTTTCGAATGATTATGCAACGCTTTTACTTTCGGAAGAAGGCTTGTTTTTAAACGCAGCTGTAAGTCGGGACGAACAATGGCGTTTCGAACCATTGGATTCTGTCCCGTTTGCTTATGAACAAGCACTTTTACATTTTGAAGATCAATACTTTTATCAGCATTTTGGAGTAAATCCGGCAGCCATGTTCAGGGCACTGATTCAAAATATTCAAGCTCATAAAATTGTGAGTGGCGGCAGCACTATCAGCATGCAATTGGCAAGACTTTCCAGACCAGGAAAAGAAAGAAATATTGGCCAAAAGCTTATCGAAATGCTAATGGCCATCAAGCTGGAGCTTTGTTACAGTAAAAGTGAAATTCTGTTATTATACGCTACCCATGCACCTTTTGGAGGAAATACCATTGGGCTGGAAGCAGCTGCCTGGCGCTATTTTGGCCGCTCGCCTCATGAACTTTCATGGGCCGAAGCTGCTACTCTGGCTGTTTTGCCCAACGCACCTTCGCTGATTTATCCCGGCAAAAACAGTGAACTGTTAAAAGAAAAACGTAACCAATTACTTGAGAAGCTACACCAAAAAGGATTTATCGAAAAGCAAAGTCTGGAGCTGGCTTTGATGGAGCCGCTGCCTGAACCTCCGGATGCTTCTCCGGCACATGCACCACATTTGATGAATTACCTGAAGAAACTAAAAGGTTCCGGGCGTTATGAAACAACACTTTCAGCTGATTTACAGCAAAATGCCACAAAAATAATAACCGAATTTCAGGACAATTACTCCCAACAGGGCATTCATAATCTGGCTGCCCTTATCCTTGATCTTCGTAAGAATGAGGTAAAGGCTTATGTGGGCAATAGCCTAAGTCAAGATAAAAAACAAGGTGAAGCCGTTGATATCATTCAGGCAGCACGTAGCTCAGGCAGTATTTTAAAACCTTTTCTCTATGCCTCAGCAATAGAGGAAGGAAGTTTATTACCCACTATGCTTTTACCCGATGTGCCCACCTATATTAATGGTTTTACGCCTCAAAACTTTAATAAGCAATATGACGGTTTGGTGGCAGCCGATCAGGCCTTGATACGCTCGCTTAATATTCCTTTTGTTCTGCTGCTGAAACAGTATGGCTTGCCGAAGTTTTATGAGGAGCTGCGCAGCCTGGGTTTTGATTATTTTTCAAAAGGCTCTGATCATTATGGTTTATCGATGATACTAGGAGGCGGCGAGGTAAGCCTGTGGCAATTAGCAAGAGCATATGGTGCTTTGGCATTGGTTTTAAACAGCCATGAGAATCAGATCAACATTACAGAACCGCTATTGTTGAAAAATTCAGCAAAAAATAACAGCAAAGCAATCACCGCCATTCAAAAAGGCAGTGCATGGATCACTTTGAATACGCTCACGCAACTCGCACGACCCGATGAAGAAGCAGGCTGGCATTACTTTTCTTCCGCACGCCCTATCGCCTGGAAAACAGGCACCAGCTTTGGATTTCGTGATGCCTGGGCTGTAGGCCTTTCGCCAGATTATCTGGTAGCTGTGTGGGCAGGAAATGCCAGTGGAAAAGGTGTTTCGGGACTTACTGGGACCAGCAAGGCAGCACCACTGATGTTCAGGTTGTTTGAGTTGTTAGGGCTGGGGCAGTCGTTTTTTGAGCCACCTTATGAACAGCTCTCCGAAATAGCTGTATGCAGCGAAAGTGGCTTTTTGGCCGGACCAGATTGTGCCCATAAAACAAGCATTCAAATTCCACAGGATGCCAACCCAAATAAGGTTTGTCCTTATCATCAAACCATCCACTTGACGCAGGATGGCAGATACAGGGTAAATTCCAGGTGTATGGAGCCGGGGCTGATGCTAGCGAAAAAATGGTTTGTCGTTCCCCCGGAATATGGTCTTTATTATTCCAAAAAGAACAGCAGCATCAAAGCCCTGCCACCGTTTTTGCCAGGCTGCGAACAGGAAAAGCAACTCAGCATCAGCTATCCGCTTCAAGGCCAGCAAATCTACCTTCCGGTTGATTTTGACGGCCAACAAAATCCCGTCATTCTCGAAGCCGTGCACGAGCAATATAACAGCGAGCTTAGCTGGTTTCGGGACAAGAGCTATGTGGGTTCAACCCGTCAAAATCATCAAATGGCACTGATATTGCCAGCAGGCCTGCATACAATAACTATTGTTGATAAAGAAGGAAATGAAGCCAGTGTGACTTTTACCGTAAAAAGCCAGGAGAAACAAATCACAAAATGATCATCGCAGTCCCTTAACACGTGGTATTCCGGCAACGAAATCTTTGAGATAAAAAGGCTCGAAATAAGCAACATCTTCAAAGTCGCCTGCCTCAAAAGCAGCAATGGCGGCTGCTTTCATAAAAGTTGCAGAAGGCAATACATCATCGATAAACAAAGCGTTGGCTTGTCCGGCAAAAGATTGCCTGCATTTGGCTGCACCATCACCAAAAAACCAGATTTTGCCTTCGCTCAATTGTTTGGTAAAGCTATTTTCATCGATAATAACAGCCGCTGTTGGCATTATTTGATTTAGATTTTGGTCGTACAAAGCAGTATAAACCTCCATCCGCCGTGCATCAATCATGGGGCAGAGCAAATCAGCCGCTTGCATACGCTCATCGGCGCCAACCATTCCGGAAGCCATTGCGTACAGGGTTTCTATTCCGATCAGTGGAAGATCGTGAGCAAAGCAAAAACCTTTGGCTGTGCTCACCCCAATACGAAGGCCGGTATAGCTTCCGGGACCTTTGCTCACCGCAACAGCATCCAGTTGGCTAAATTTGAAACCAGCATGCTGCATCACGCTTTGGCTAAAAATAGTGATCATCTCGGCATGTGAGCGCTGATCGCGTGATTCCTCTATTGCAACAATCTCATCACCTGCTATCAATCCTACCGAGCAGGCATTGGTAGCAGTTTCTATCAATAAAATCTTTCGCACACTTTCGTCGGTTTATTTTTTCTCGAACAATTGATTTTGCTCTACAACCTTTATTTCATCCCCATTACGGAGTGTTTTAGAGACTGCACGATATGGCCCTGTTATCACCTTTTCGTCCGGTTCGAGCCCACTCAAAATCTGGATATAAGTATTATCCTGAATACCCGTTTCCACTTCGCGAAGGCGTGCCACATTGTTGTCCACAACAAAAACATACTCCTTCATGATCGCTTTTTCAACCTTTATGTCATCTGTATCCTGAACTTTTCGTTTAGAAAAATAACTACCCGAAGCAGTATCTTCACGTGTAGTAACAGCCTGAATAGGAACAGTGATAGCATCAACAACAGTTTCTGTTTGAATATCAACCGTTGCCGACATGCCCGGTCGAAAAGGCGAGCTGATCTTATTGCCTTCGTTGATCAAATCTTCATAAGAATCTTTGAGCATCATCACTTTTACTTCAAAATTAGTAACCTGATCAGTGCTTACGCCATCGGTATTGGCAGAAGTAGCAATTTCGGTGACAAAGCCTTTGAATTTCCTGTTAAGATATGCGTCCACTTCGATCAGGCAGGTATCGTTGAGCTTAACACGGGGGATGTCGTTTTCGCTTACTTCAACGAGCACCTCCATAGCGTTGAGGTTTGCGATGCGCATAATTTCAGTTCCTGCCGAAAACTGGGAAGCGCCAGTAACGCGTTCTCCCACTTCAACAGAGAGTCTGGAAACTGTGCCATCATTTGGGGCATAAATATTTGTACGATTCAGGTTTTCTCTGGATTCTTTAAGTGTAGCCTCTGCATTTTTTACCTGATATTGCGTAGCTTTAAGACTTTCGCGCGCTGCTTCCACTTCAGCGGCATTCACTTCGTAAGTAGCCCTAATGGCATCCCATTCAGCATCGGATATCACTTTTTGCTCCCAAAGCTGCTTATTTCGGGTGTAATCAACTTTGGACTTTTCGAATTGTGCCTCGGCCTGTACCAGCCGGGCGCGGGTATTAGCCATATTGGCCTTGGCCGTATTGACGGAAGCCTCCACCTGTTCGAAATTTGAAATGTATAGAGTGGGATCTATTTTTGCAAGGATATCTCCCTTATATACATAATTGCCTTCGCGCACAAAAAGTTCTACAACCTCGCCCGAGATATAAGGACTGATTTTTACATCCAGCGCCGGTTGAATTTTTCCGTTTGCTACGACGGTTTCTATTAGTGTGCGTTTACTCACTTTTTCGATGGTTACTTCAACGGCAGTATCCCTGTTTTGCTTTACTACGATCACAACAACAATTAATATCAACAGCACCAGGGTGATGATCCAGTACCATTTTTTGTTTTTAGAAGCAGGCTTTTTCATAGGTGTGTGGGTTTTGAGGCTTAAAAATCCAGATTTTCAAAATTACGTTTTTTATGCAATCTGCTGTAAAGAACACGCTGATCAACAAAAAGCCTCGTTATTACTTATCAACAAGGTTTTTATTGAAAAGTTTATCCAATGCTATTCCTCCATATATTCCTCCATATCGGCAAGTGTGAGGGATTTTCCGAGATAAAATTCCAGGATTTTCAGCTTGAAAATAAAATCATATTTGGAAGAAAGTAGGTCAGACTCTGCAATATTCAGCTGATTTTTGGCAGTATTATAATCCAGCGCATTCACCATTCCAACATTAAATTTTTGCTCGGTATAACTGAAAGACTCATTCAGGCTTCTCAAAGATTTTTCTCTTGCCTGATAAGATTTGTAAGCTGCAAGGGCATCGGTATAGGCTGTTTCAACATTTTTGCGTAAGGTGTTTTTCGCCAGTTGGAGGTTATAATCAGCATTCAGCAGGTTCAGTTTGCTGCGATTTATATAGGAACTCACCTGATAGCCATTGAAGATAGGGATGCTCAGCCTGAAAGAAAGTGTTGTATTGCGGTTATCGCTCCATTGTGCATCGAAGGGTTTTACTTTATTGTAATCGGGATCGGTGGGGATATTGGAAAGAGTGATTTTATCGGAATAATTGGTTCCAATCCCGGCATTGAGCGAGATGCTGGGGCTACGACTTCCTCTGGCAATGGCAAGTGCGCGCTCTGTTCCCTGCATGGTAAGTTCAGCACGTTTAATCTCGGGCATCACATCAAGCGCTGTGCTGTAAATAAATTCGACGGGCAACAGCTCTGGAGCCTTGTTAATTGCAAGCTTTGGGAAGTCGATTTCCAACTTGGTATTGGCATCCAGTTCCAGCAGCTGAAGCAGATCGAGATAAGCCAGATTAAGCTGGTTTTCGGCCTGCACTACCGATACTTCCTCATTGGCTTGCTGAGCCTGAATCTCGAGCAAGCTACCTTTGGCTAAGGTTCCGGCTTCAACAAGTTTGTTGGTGCGGCTCACTTGTTGCTGGGTTACTTCCAACTGCTGACGTGCATTATTAAGCAATTCCTGGTTAAAAAGGATTTGCAAATAAAAGCCGGCAACGGCCAGGGCGATATCATTTTTAATTTTATCGGCACTGTATTTTGCAGCCAGATATTCCGAACGGCGCTGTTTCATGGTGTTCACCTTTTGAAAACCATTAAAAAGCATCAGGCTGCTGTTTACATCAAAATAACTCTGTTGGGTTTGATCATCAACATAGGTATAAGTTGCTAAGTCGATTGAGCGACCCCAACCATAAGAATATGAGGCTTGTGCGTTGAAAGAGGGTAAAAAATTCAACTTACTTTCCAGCTCATTAATCGCTCCGGTTTCCACATCCAACTGACTTTGCCGCACCTGAATATTATGCTCGAGGGCATAATCTACACAGTCTTCGAGTGTCCATTTTTGAGCCATCAATCCGCCAGAAACCATTAATAGTAATGTGTTGACCAAAAATACAAATTTAACATAGGCAAATTGAGTGTTGCTGTTGTGTGTCTTCATGCTATGATTTGATTTAGTTTTTGCTGGCATTTCTAGTAACCATAAACATGCCAAAATTATATCTATCTGATTAGTTGTTAATTACGCCCATTGTTTTTGTTTGATCAAGGGTATTACTGTTCACACTGTGACAACAATTGTACGATTATGAACAGGCATGTCTTGCAATACACAAAGGTACAATTAAAAACATAGCCCAATAAGCAGCTTTAAAATATACAAAACTTGCAGAGTAGTGCTGTGAATATTACTTTTACGGAGCTAAAATCTACCTCATGAAACGCCTAATATTGTTCCTTTTAGTTTTTATGTTTGTGGCACCTGTTCATGCGCAGCAGCATTGCAGACATAAAGCCTCTTTTTCGCGCTCAGCCGTAGCCGATACCATCGATGCCATTCACTATAAAATCTATCTGCATGAAATTGATTTTGAAAATCAAAGCATTCAGGCAGAAACGCAGCTTAAACTTCGGCCAAAAATGAGCCTGAATCGCATCCCGCTTGAGCTCAAAGCCCTTGAGGTGGAATCGGTTACAAGCAATGATATTACCATAATTAATTTTGAACGAAACGGTGATATTCTGCATATTCATCTGGCTGAAACACTTAACGAAACCGATACGGTAACAATCACAATGACATATGGAGGCACTACTTTTCATGAAGCCTGGGGGGGCTTTCACTTTAGTGGCGATTATGCTTTTAATCTTGGCGTAGGTTTTGAAAGCAATCCGCATAACCTTGGAAAAGCATGGTTTCCGTGCGTGGACGATTTCAAAGACAGAGCAACCTATGAGGTATTGATTACCCTGCCAGAGGAACTAGTGGGTGTAGCCGGAGGTTTACTTACAGAAGTTACTGATGCCGGCAATGGCCTTCAAACCTGGCACTGGCAGATTAATCAGCCCATTCCAACCTATCTTGCTTCTGTAGCTGCAGGCGATTATGCACTTGTGAGCGATACTTATCAGGGCATGAATCAGGAATTACCTGTTACGATTTATACCCGACCAACGGATTCAGTGAAAGTGGCTGGATCTTTTGTTCATCTGCATGAAATCATGGATTTTTTTGAAGCGCGTTTTGGCTCTTATCCTTTCGACCGGATTGGTTATGCAGGAACAGCTATTGGTGCGATGGAGCATGTGACCAATATCGCTTATCCCCACTTTGCCATCAACGGCAATTTGAGTTATGAATACCTGCTCACGCACGAACTATCTCATATGTGGTTTGGCAATATGGTTACCTGTGCCGATGCAGGCGATATGTGGCTCAACGAAGGCTGGGCAACCTTTTGTCAGTATTTCTACAAACATGATCTCTACAACCCCGAAATCTACCGGCAGGAGATGAACGAAAATCATTATGACGTCCTCAAAAACGCTCATATCACGGATGGCAGCTATCTTTCGCTGGATGAAGTGCCAACAGAATATACTTATGGAACAACTGTTTACGACAAAGGAGCAACCGTCGTTCACAGCCTGATGAATTACCTGGGACAGGAGGTCTTTTTTGATGCCATTAAGGCTTATTTGCAGGAATTTGCCTATGCACCAGCTAGTTCGGAAGATATGCGCGATTTTTTGACAAACTACACTGGCCGTGATATGACAGGCTTTTTTGACACCTGGGTTTTCACTCCCGGAACTCCGCATTACAGCCTCGATTCTGTTAAAGTTAACTCATCCGGAAATATGTTTGAAGTGCAGCTTTTTATGCGGAAAAAACACAAAGGCGCTGATTATGTTGGCATTGATCACCAGTTTGAAGTAGGTTTTATGAATGACAACTGGGAAATCATCACCGATACGGTTCTGTTTGACGGCTTGCACGGACACAGCATTAAAACACTTCCGTTTGAACCAATTCTTGTGCTGGCAGACCCTTTCGATCGCACAGCAGATGCTACCACAGACGAATCTTTCATACTTAACCAAACTGGTGAATATTCATTTCCAAAGGCAGGCTTCAGGCTCTATGCCGATCAGGTTATTGACAGTGCCTGGTTCAGGCTAACACACCACTGGGCCAAGCCCGATAGCTTAAAAATGCCGGTTAACGGGCTTCGATTGTCGCCTTACCGCCATTGGGAAATAAGTGGGATAAATCTGGAAGCACAAGGGCTGCGCGGACGTTTTTTCTATAGCGATGTTGCAAGCCTTGATGGCAGCTTGTTTGAAAGCACAAATGATTCGGTTGTAATACTTTACCGTCAGCATACTGCCAATGAATGGCAAGCCATCCCGCAATACCGTGAAGGTCTGTGGAATATTGGTTATATCTATGTGGAAGAGCTTTTGCCAGGACAATATACACTCGCCGTGTGGGACACCCAAATTGTTGGTTTGTCAGCAAATTCTGAATCACAGCCTGAATCAGAAATCAAGGCATTTCCCAATCCTACGCAGGGAATGCTAACTTTTCAATGGGAACAAAAATTTTCAGGCTCGCTGATTTTTACCGATCAAAACGGAAAAACAAACGCTGTTATTCCCTTCGAAAATACCAATCATATAGAAGTGGACAGCAGCCGCTGGGAAAAAGGCCTGTATTTGATCGAACAAAAAACCCCTGAAGGTCGAGCTGTGGCCTGGACAAAAATTGTAGTGTTATGACCAAACCACACAATTATTGGAAGCCATTGATTACAGCTTTTGAAGCGCATGCCAATCCGGAAATAGCAGCTGGTGCTGAAAAATACTTGCGTAATCAGTATCCATTTTATGGCATTCCTTCGCCTGCAAGGGCAATAATTTTTAAAGATTTTATCAAAATTTACGGGCTTCCGGATATTGTCCATCTGGATGAAATCATCCTCAATGCCTGGCAGCTTCCTCAGCGCGACATGCAATATGCAGCCATGAATGTGCTGGACAAGACCATAAAAAAAATGCCTTCCCAAAGCATTTCACTGCTTGAAAAACTTATCGTTCAAAAATCCTGGTGGGACACGATTGATTACATTGCTCCAAATCTGGTTGGCCCGCTTTTTAAACGATATCCCGAAATCCGTGATGAAACGATCAGCCACTGGATGGATTCGGGAAATTTCTGGTTGCAACGCAGTTGTTTGTTGTTTCAGCTCAAGTATAAACAAGTAACCGATGAAAAATTACTTTTTGAGCTCTGTGCAAGGCTTTCAGACGAAAAAGAATTTTTCATCCGCAAGGCGATTGGATGGGCACTACGGCAGTATGCACGCACGGCTCCGGAACAGGTTCTGGATTTTGTAGAAAACACAGATCTACAGCTATTAAGCAGAAAAGAAGCAATTAAACACTTGTAACAAAATATTATGAAATCTTCTTATTTAAACATTTGGCAGCTTTTGATGATAACAGTTTTGCTCATCGGACTTTTGGGATGTAAAAAAGATGAATCCCCTGCCTGGGAGCCTTGCACCGATTGCAGTCTGGAGCAAATCAGCGGAAGCTATGCAGGCAAAGCCACACTGTATGAATATAACTCAGACAGTGAGCTGACCAATCAGGTTTTTTCAGAAGAAGCCTACCTCGAACTGACAGGCTCGGGCAGCAGTGGCATTGTACTCTCGGTGGGTGTTATTAATTTGTATAATGCAAACATCAGTGCCGGATGGGAGGCTGGAGAATATACTATTTCGAGTCCTTCGGATGGAGAATTTAATGCCGGGATTTATCGTCAGGGAGATCAAATCAAAATAAAGGGTATCAACAAAAGATTTCGTGAAATTGTCATTGAAGAAGATTCTGTAGTTGTTATACTTCGCTCTCTTTTTGATTTTGAAGTGATTAAAACAGAATAAACTCACATGGTAGGGTAAAAAGCATCCTCGATATGATGGATGTGTTTTTCTTTTGGTGTTACGATTACTGACACAATATCAAAACGTGTTTCAATATCCAAATCTTTTTCCTGTATATAGGCTTCTGCCGCACGAACCAGGGTGCGTTGTTTGCGCCGGTTTACAGCAAACTCGGGCTCTCCAAAATCGGCAGTGGCGCGGGTTTTCACTTCCACAATCACCAGTGCTTCGCCATCGCGGGCAATGATATCAATCTCATCGCGCCCGTGATACCAGTTTACTTCGAGTATCTGATAACCTTTTCCACGCAAATGCTTGCGCGCCAGTTCTTCGCCCAGTTTTCCAAGTTCGTTGTGATCGGCCATTTTAGCTGGGTATTATTGTGAAGTTCAGGTTAAGTATTTATTTGAATGATCTGACATATTCAAAGGATTAAGTAATCACATTTCCATCATAACTCGTTCCATGCCTCCTCCTCTTCTGCTAAGAGCCAATCTTTTGCCAACACATCTTCACTGGCCAAATAGGTCAAAACAAGATCATTAACATCTTTCAAACTAGTTTCTTTCAGCAAAATCCTGGATAATTTGAGTTTTTCATTTCTTGTCAATAGCTTAATAGCCTCAACCAATTGATTGAAGTTCAAATGTAAGCTAATATTTAAATCTGATGATTCCATCGTACTTAAGGTATTGGTTTCTTGTTTTCACAAAAGTAATACATTCAAACAAATGTAATTTCTATAGAAAACTCAATAATCCTCAAAATCGAGGCAAAACCATATCAACCCAAACCAACTAAGCTTATTTTACCTCAGCCCCATTCATAAAGCCTTCGGATGGCGCAACAAAACAAAGCTTACCCTCCGCATTCTCAGCCATCATAATCATACCCTGCGATTCGATGCCGCGAATTTTGCGTGCTTCAAGATTGACCAGCATCACCACCTGTTGTCCAATAATATTTTCGGGCTGATAGTATTCAGCAATACCACTTACCACGGTGCGTTTATCGATGCCGGTGTCGATAAGCAGTTTAAGGAGTTTTTTGGTTTTAGGCACTACTTCAGCTTCAAGGATTGTGCCCACACGCAGATCCATTTTGGTGAAATCATCAAATTGAATAACAGCCTTTTGAGGCTTCACTGCCTTTTCTTCCTCAGCTTCATTGGCTTTTCGGGTATCCAGCAGTTTTTGTATCTGTAGTTCGATCATACTGTCTTCCACTTTTTCGAACAACAAAATGGCTTCTCCCAGCTGGTGACCTGTTACGAGCAAAGCAGGACTGGCGGCATCATCCCAGCCAAAGCTGCCCATGCGCATCATCTTACGTAATTTTTCTGCAGTAAAAGGCAAGAAAGGCTCTGAAAGTACAGTCAGTCGGGCAACTATTTCAAGCGATACAGCAAGAATTGTTTTCACCCGATCGGGATCAGTTTTAAAGATCTTCCAGGGTTCATTTTCAGTTAAATAGCGATTACCCAGTCGTGCCAGGTTCATCAGTTCCGACAGTGCTTCCCTGAAGCGATACAGTTCAATGCTATGGCTGATTTTTTCGGGAAAATGCTGCATCTCTGCCAAAACAGCCTTGTCGGCATCCGTAAGATGATCAAGAGCAGGCACTTTGCCTTCAAAATATTTATGGGTTAGCACAAGAGTGCGATTTACAAAATTGCCGAAAACAGCCAACAATTCATTGTTATTCCGGGCCTGAAAATCCTTCCAGGTGAAGTCGTTGTCTTTGGTTTCGGGAGCATTGGCAGTGAGCACATACCTCAAAACATCTTCTTTGCCGGGTAATTCGTCCAGAAATTCATGCAGCCAAACGGCCCAATTGCGCGAGGTGGAGATTTTATCATTCTCCAGATTCAGAAATTCATTAGCAGGGACATTGTCGGGCAAAACAAAAGAACCCTCCTGCTGCAACATAAAGGGGAAAATGATACAATGAAAGACAATATTGTCTTTACCAATAAAATGAACCAGCTTGCTATCAGAGGATTTCCAATAAGGCTCCCAATCTTTTCCGGTATTTTCGGCCCATTCGCGGGCTGCGGAGATATAGCCGATTGGAGCATCAAACCAAACATAAAGCACTTTGCCTTCGGCTTCGGGTAGTGGGACTTTCACACCCCAATCCAGATCGCGGGTAACAGCGCGTGGCTGCAAACCCTGATCTATCCACGATTTCACCTGCCCGTACACATTTATTTTCCAGTCTTCTTTATGTCCTTCCAAAATCCATTCTCGGAGCCAGTTTTCTGCTTTATCAAGCGGCAGATACCAGTGTTTTGTTTCCTTTAAAATAGGTTTATTTCCGCTTAATGCCGAGCGCGGATTGATCAGATCGAGCGGACTGAGTGAGGTGCCGCAGCTCTCGCACTGGTCGCCATAAGCCTTTTCGTAACTACAATGCGGACATGTGCCCGTGATATAGCGATCTGCCAAAAACTGATTGGCTTCAGCATCAAAATATTGTTGATTGCTTTTCTCCAGAAAGACACCTTTATTGTATAGGTTTGTGAAAAATTCAGCTGCTGTTTGATGATGAATCGGAGCCGAGGTGCGGCTGTAAACATCGAAAGAGATTCCAAAACGTTCGAAAGAATCCCGAATTATGTTGTGATAGCGATCTACAATTTCCTGCGGACTCACCCCTTCTTTGCGCGCTTTGATGGTGATGGGCACACCATGTTCGTCTGATCCGCCAATAAACAATACGTCTTTGCCTTTCATGCGCAAATAGCGGGCATAAATATCTGCCGGAACATAAACGCCGGCCAGGTGTCCGATATGAATTGGCCCGTTGGCATAAGGTAGAGCCGAGGTGATGGTATAACGCTTGAATTGCTTATCTTTGGCTTCCATTGTAAAAAATTTTATTTGGTCTGGAATGATTAAACCGATACCTGTATAGGTTCTGAAACAGAGGCGCAAAGTTAACCAATAGTTTCGATATGCAACAGCCCATCCCCCTACAAAAAGGCGATCTGATAGCACTTTCGGCTCCGGCCAGAAAAATTTCGCCTGAAGAGTTACAAATTGCCATTCATAAGATTGAAGAAGCCGGCTTTAGACTTAAGATAGACGAGAGACTTTTTGCTGCTGAAAATCAGTTTGCCGGAAATGATAGCATTCGCACTGCCCTGCTGCAGGATTTGCTGGACGATAAGGAAGTAAAAGCGGTACTTTTTGTGCGTGGTGGATACGGCAGCCTGAGAATCATTGACCGGCTCGACTTCAGCGGCTTTGTTCAGTCGCCCAAATGGCTGGTTGGATACAGTGATATTACGGTGATTCATGCCAGGGTGCAGCAGCTGGGTATTCAAAGTCTGCACGCCAGCATGCCCATCAATTTTGAAAGCAATACCGAAGAAAGCCTGCAATCGCTTTTTGATGCCCTTCAAAATCAAGCGAAACCCATCTCTTTTGATGCGCATCCGCTCAACAAAACGGGCGATGTGAAAGCAGAAGTAGTTGGCGGAAATCTTTCGACACTTTTCAGCTTGCTGGGTTCAGATCTTTTTCCTGAAACCATTGGAAAAATACTCTTTCTGGAAGACCTGGATGAGTACCTGTATCATATCGACCGGATGATGATGGCGCTGAAAAGAGCCGGAAAACTCACGCATCTCGCGGGATTAATTATCGGCGGCATGACAGCTATGAATGACAATTCGGTTCCTTTTGGGAAAACAGCCGAAGAGATTATCGCTGAGCATGTTTCTGAATTTGATTATCCGGTTTGTTTCGGTTTTCCGGCTGGGCATATCAGGGATAACCGAGCCATCTGTTTTGGACGTTCATTAAGCTTAAAAATTGAAAAAACTGTTCGATTGCTTTAAATCGAATTTCAAGCTATTTCAACCAGCTATTTTAAGGATTATTCAAATACTTTGCACTGAAATACATTGATGACAGGTAAAAAATCACAAAAAGGCTCAATGATGAATATGTGTTGACTGCTAATGGACTTTGAAAACCATGGGTTGCTTTAAATTCTACCAACATTTTGATCCTATTGAGGATGTCATGCTAGCAAAATGTAGGTAAAAGGTGATGATAGATTTACGCTAATACCTGTCGGGACGAAATAGTAATTGATCCTACAACAGTGATTGTATAAATAAGTTGACTGATCACAGCGTGAAATATGCATATTCAAAGTTTATTTCTTTGCTGATTTTACCTTTCTTGTCTATAACACGAATTGATTTTATATTACCATTCGCATTATAGTTAAAAAGGATCTCATCTTTTTCAATTGGTGATAGTGCCCTATAATAGGATTTTAAATGTTGAATCCTGGATAACTGATTTTGAAGATTTATATCAAATAAAAATTCATTCTGATCATTTCTTAGAAAGTTCATTTTTAACCCAACGATATTGTCACGTTCTCGGTTATATTCTATATCGTAAATGATTTTATTCGATAGAAATCCTTTTTTTGTAAGTGCGCCATCATCATTGTATTTAAAGTTGATACTGAAAATATTTTTGTTTTGTTCCATCTTATTTATTGAAGAGATCAAATTATCCAGATTATAGGTAAAAACTGTACTGTCAATGAGAGTGCCATTTTTATTAAAATTTTTAATAGAGGCCAAAGTGTTATTTATGTAATGGTAAACTTGTTTAGATATTAGTTTAGACTTGCCATTAGCTTTTTGTTTAAATGTACTTTTTGACTGTAATTGATTTTGATTCGAATAACGCAATTCAGAAAAATAATAAATATTTTTGGTTCTACTGCAAATTTAGTGGAAAGTTATAAATTTGGGACATGAATTTGAC
>JACCQN010000095.1 GCA_015709215.1 Bacteroidales bacterium | reverse complement strand
GATGGAGGTTTTTGTTCTCCTCGCCATGTGGAATCGTTATCAGATTGATTTTGATTTGAATTGATTGGAAATAAGGCTCCAGAAGTGGCCAGCAATACTGTTTGGTTTGATCATCTGCGAGAACAAAAACCTGTTGATCTTTTTGGCTATAACCCATCAACAATTTTTCGAAATCGGCAAGTGCATCCTGATTAAAATAAATTCCAGCAAGAAAAAGATTCATCGTTAAGCTTTTAGCAAAATTACATGAAAAATCGATGGGGTAGGCTTAATCGCATCGGATTAATAAAAAGCGGCCAGCAACAATTCAAGGTTATGAAAGGGAAGACGATACAACTGAGCAATATTATGATTTGTAAGCTTTCCGTTGAAGGCATAAACCCCTTTTGCAAATGCCCTGTCGGATTGCAGATAAGCCTGCATCCCACCCGACTGAGCAAGCTGAAGCAACAAAGGAGTAAAAAAATTATTAAAGGCCATTGAAGCCGTCCGAGGAACACGTGAGGCCATATTCGGGACGGCATAATGCGTGATTCCATGTTCCTGAAATACAGGATTTTGATGTGTTGTTGGACGGCTTGTTTCAAAACAGCCACCCTGATCGATACTCACATCTATTATTACCGCTCCTGCTTTCATGCTGGCCACCATCGACGAACTGATCAAACAGGGCGAATTACCGCTACTGGTGTATTTTGCTGCAACTACAACATCGGCAGTATGCAGCGCATCACCAATAAGATCGGGTTGCAAAGCAGATGTAAATACCCGCTGTCCGAGATTGTTTTGCAAGGTTCTGAGCTTGTACATAGAATTGTCGAAAACTTTAACCAAACAGCCCATTCCCAAGAATCCGCGTGCTGCAAACTCAGCCACATTGCCCGATCCAATAATCACTACTTCGGTTGGAGCCACACCTGGAAAGCCTCCCAGCATTTGCCCTTTTCCATACTGCGGATGACACAAATATTCTGCAGCAACCACAACACACAGGTTACCGATTATCTCGCTCATCGATCGCAGCAAAGGCAAGGCACCTGATTTATCTTGAATATGTTCGTAAGCAAGTGCGATTATCTTTTGTTGCAAAAGCAGTTCAAACCATTCGCGGCTATGCGAAGTTTGCTGCAAAATAGAAAACAAGGTTTTTCCTTTTAGTATCCACGAGAGCTCCTCTTCATCGGGTGGCGCCACCTTGAGGATAAGATCAGACTTGTAAACCTCTTTAGGTTCGTCCACTATCATTGCTCCGGCTTCTGCATAATCATTATCACTATATCGGGCATATTTCCCTGCACCGCGCTGTACCACAACCTGATTTCCATGATCGGTAAGCAAACGAACACCATCCGGAATCAAAGCTATTCTTCTTTCGTCGGACTGTCTCTCGGCCGGAATGCCAATCTTTAAAAGATTTTTTTTTATAGCTGTTTCAAGCTTTTCTTCTTGTGGCATCAAACTGTGGCTGCCTGCAAAGCGAATAAACTGGTTTTCCTGCGACATAAGCTACTATCTTGTGATAAGTTGACAGTTAATCATTCTGATTCCTGTCTCTTCATCGGGTTGAATATCAATTCTTACGTGTTTTTCCGGTAAAAGTTGCATCACTTTCTCCGGCCACTCAATCAGGCAGCAGCTACCACTGTAAAAATAATTCTCATATCCGATATCATAAGCCTCTTCCAGCTTTTCGATGCGGTAAAAGTCAAAATGAAAAAATGACTCCCCATCGGCTGTGAGGTATTCATTAACAAGCGAAAACGTTGGGCTATTAACCTCATCCAAGACCCCTTCGAGCTTACAAAAGACTTTAATAAGCGTTGTTTTCCCGGCTCCCATTGCCCCATAAAAAGCCATTACCGGATAATCATCCTTGTATTGAGCAAGCCAATTAGCAGCTGCTACTAAATCGCGGGTAGTTGCTGCCTTAAAAAGCTTCTGAATCATATCCTTTGTAATTTTGGTTTAAGGTGTATCACAGGAATTAACATTTCAAAAATCGAAATCCCACCATGCTGAAACGTATTCCTGTAGTAATTAACATAATAGTTGTAATTGTTAGGATACGCAAAAAAGTCATTCGAACGGGCAAAAACATAAGCCGTACTCACATTAATTCTTGGTAAAAAAACATCCTCAGGATTCCTCACCTCAAAAACTTCTTTTGGATTATATTTCAAGCTTTTACCGTATTTATATCGCAGGTTGGTATTCACATTTCTGTCGCCCAGTATTTTCACCGGATCTTTCACGTAAACCGAGCCGTGATCTGTTGTGAGCACCACTTCGGATTCTTTGCGGGCAATAAACCTGAGAATATCAAAAAGGCTCGAATGCTCAAACCAGGATCTCATCAGGGAGCGATAAGCTGCCTCATCTTCAGCCAGTTCGCGGATCATCTCCATTTCGGTGCGGGCATGCGAAAGCATATCCACAAAGTTGTAAACAATCACATTCAACTGATTACTCATCAGGTTCGACATACTTTCGGCCAGCTTTTTACCAGCATTCAGGTTGAGCACCTTATGGTATGAAAACTTAATGTCCTTACCAAAACGTTTAAGTTGTTCCTGAAGCAATTCAGCCTCATACTGGTTTTTTGTTCCTTCGTCTTCTTCATCTATCCAGTAATTGGGATATTTCTTGCGAATTTCGTTAGGCATAAGACCAGCAAAAAAAGCATTTCGCGCATATTGAGTGGTAGTGGGCAAGATGCTGCAATACAATTCGTCGCGTTCAACCCTGAAAAATTCTTCAATCATCGGCTGTATCGCCTTCCATTGGTCGTAGCGCAGGTTATCAATCACGATCAGAAAAAGGGGCTGTTGCTGGCGTGCCAGATGCGGAAGCACCTTATCACGCATCAGCGTATGCGAAAGTACCGGCTTATCCTGCGGGTCGTCGTTCAGCCAGCTTATATAGTTTTTCTCTACAAAACGTGAAAACTGAAGGTTGGCCTCATCTTTTTGCATGTTCAGTACTTCGATAATACCCGGGTCAGCCGCTTTTTCAAGTTCCAGTTCCCATCGCGTGAGGCGTTTAAAAACATCTACCCACTCTTCAAAACTAAGTTGATTATTCAGCTCCATCCCAATATTCCTAAACTCCTGCTGATAAGTCATAGTAGATTTTTCGCTGACCAGTTTTCTGTTCTCCAGGTTACGTTTCAGGCTCAACAAAATCTGATTCGGTTTTACGGGCTTAATCAGGTAATCGGCGATATTACTTCCGATGGCATCTTCCATGATAGATTCTTCCTCGCTTTTGGTAATCATCACCACAGGAAGGTTCGGATACTCTGCCTTAATTTTTTCCAGGGTTTCTATGCCTGAAAGCCCGGGCATGTTTTCGTCCAGAAAAACAATGTCAAGATGTTCAGTTCGAATGATATCAAGGGCTTCGTTACCATTATTGATAGCAATTACTTCATAACCTTTCTGTTCGAGAAAGAGGATATGAGGTTTTAACACGTCAATTTCATCATCTGCCCATAAAATTTTGATTTTATCCATATGTATAAATTTTTATTATCTGATTATTTTAAGTGGGTAAAGATGTTGACGATAAGTGTATTTTTGTTGTTAAATGCATATAACGCCACTTTTATTGTGACGTCTGAAGTGATTTGTACAAAATTAACAATAATTATGCCCTTAAACAGTGCCAACAAGAAGAAAATATTCAATGATCCCGTTTACGGATTTATCAGTATTCCTGACGAACTGCATTTCGATCTGATCGAACATCCTTATTTTCAGCGTTTGCGAAGAATCAAACAGCTTGGTCTCACACATCTTGTTTATCCGGGTGCTTTGCATACCCGTTTTCATCACAGTCTGGGAACCATGCATCTGATGCAGCAGGCCATTCATCTGTTGCGCAATAAGGGTTATGTCATCAGCGATCAGGAAAAACAAGCCGCATCATTGGCTATTTTGTTGCACGATATCGGCCATGGACCTTATTCTCACACCCTCGAAAACACTATTATCGAAGGTACTACGCATGAACAACTTTCGCGCATTTTTATACAAAAACTAAATGAAGAAACTTCTGGTGCATTGGATGAGGCTTTGACGGTTTTTGATGGCAGCCATCCCAAGAAGTTTTTAAGTGAATTGGTTTCGAGTCAGCTTGATATGGATCGCATGGACTACCTGAAGCGCGATAGCTTTTTTACGGGCGTTACCGAAGGCAATATCAATGCCGATCGGCTGCTGGCCATGCTGGAAGTAGTGGACAATGAACTGGCTATTCAGGCCAAGGGAATTTATTCTGTTGAGAAATTTATTGTAGCCCGCAGGCTGATGTACTGGCAGGTTTATCTGCACAAAACCGTGCTGAGTGCCGAGCATATGCTGATGAATGCTCTTTTGCGCGCACGTGAAATTGCTGATCAGCTGAAATATAATACGCCTGAACCGTTTTACTATTTTCTGCCCAAACAGGAAAAACAACAGGATTTTGTTTACCAGCCTAAAACACTTCAACAATACAGCCAATTGGACGATTTTGATGTGTTCTCGGCACTTAAATCGTGGAGAAGACATCCCGATAAAGTCCTTAGTATGCTAAGTGACGGGCTCGTAAATCGCAAACTGTTTAAAGTGGTTATTACGGATAAAGCTTTTGATGAAACGCTGCTCGAAGATTTACTTCATACTATAAGTAAGCACACCAAGCTTGATAAAAACCTGGCCAAATACCTTTTAATTACCGGCAAAACTGCAAACCACGCCTACCATCCGCAACAAGCGCACATTAATATTGTGTATAAAGACGGCAGCATCAAAGACATTTCAGAGGCCTCTGATCAGCTCAACATTAGTGTGTTATCCCATCCGGTGACCAAGTATTTCCTTTGTTTTCCGAAGGATATTCCATTGAATTTTAAGCAAAGTAGCATTTCCTAAGCAGCCATCCAAAAAAAAACATAATAAATGGCTCCCAAGCAGATGCAACTAAGGAATTTATGATTCTGAAATTCAAGCTCCTCATACTGCTACAATACATTTTCAAAGTTAATACACCACATCAATAATGCATCTTTTCATATCTTAAGCAGCAGATTTTGATTTCTTAAAATATTTATTTATATTTGTGATCAATATTCAATAGGTATTATATATACCTTAAATCCGCGAGCAACCTATAAA
>JACCQN010000016.1 GCA_015709215.1 Bacteroidales bacterium | reverse complement strand
CAATTGGAAACTCAGTGTATCCATTAAATCGTTCATATTGCTGTAAGTGAGATCATCCAGATTTTCCCAGATTTTATTAACATCCCTAAGTTGATGAAGCTGTGCATTTTCCTTGAATTTTACTGCACCAAGATCCAAAATAGAAATGCCAAACCGCCAGAAATAATCTTTGTAGGGTTGTTCACAGATGCGTTGGTTGTTAAATTTTTGATAGCCTTCTTTTTTTACGGTATAGGTCAGTCCCAGGTCAAATCCCATCCCACTGCCTTTGAATGTTGGTCCCTGATCAGGAAAATCATTATTGGTGTAATCAACTGGTAAGGCAAAACCAAACTTGGCATTCATATCAAAAAAGTTGATCGATTTACGATCAAGCACCATATAATCAATATTGTCGATCTGCACAAAAGCACCGCTATAACCAAGCAAATATTTTGCAGTAATACCTGCTGCCCAGTGCTGGTTGGCATATTTTGAGAAGGCATATGCGTAGCTCAAACCAATTTCGCCCCAGGCCATAGATGCCACACTGAGCTTGTCTTCATTCGTAAATCTGATATTTTGCAAAGGAATATAATCAAGCGATTGCACGCCTAGAACCGGCATTTCGTAGGGCAATTGATTAAAGCTGTTGTAGGATCGTACGGCAGTGTGCAAGGCAAAGGCATGATCACCGGTTTGTAAAAAAGCGGCCAATCCATAATTGTTTGTTATGACACTCCCTGCTTTGTTTTTATTGTTTTCGTAATATAAGAAGTTGCTTTCGGTTTGTGGATATACAGGAATTTGTTCGTTATTCTGAAGCAATGGGCTGAGGTTAAAATCTTGGTGTGGGATATAGGCAAAATTATTTTGGCCAAAAACTCCCACACTTACCAGATGCAAATCAAAATAGAGCTTACTTTGTAGCATGCTGGCAGGGTTTTGACGGGCCATGGCAGAACCGGCAAAGTTTCCCTGTGTAATTCCTGGTGATTCCTGCGCGCCGAGGCTAATGGTCAATAATAGAAATATTGACAGCAGCTTCAGTGGAAGAGAAGCTTTTTTAATTCCAAGCATCCAAAAATTTCTTATAAGTGTTTTCCTAAAACGCAAAATTAGGGTTTTTAGTTTACAGATGAGTTTCCAATTCATTTGGCACTGGAAAAAGTGACGTCATGCTGATGAAAAAACTGCCATCTGAAAAAAGTGTCTTATATTTGCACCCGCAAAACGGAGCAGCTAATTGCTTCACAAGCGGATGTGGCGTAATTGGTAGCCGCGCCAGACTTAGGATCTGGTGCCGAAAGGCGTGGGGGTTCGAGTCCCTTCATCCGCACAGCTTATGAAGTATTCGAAAATCTGTAACACCTGAGAAATATTGTAACTCGATTGCAAGCTTTCTTATTCAGCGTAGGGGCAGATTTTCTTGTTTGTTTAATAATTAAATGTATTCTTGCCAGCATGATTTTTCTGGTCAATAAATTAACATAGCACATTATTTAATCCGCGCCCTATGAACATAACACAGGAACCGTTGACTGACTTAACGGCCAAAATTCAGATCAGCCTAGAGAAGAATGATTATGAAAAAGAAGTGAATGAATCCCTGAAATCCTATCAGCGCAAAGCATCCATGCCCGGTTTCAGGCCTGGAAAAGTGCCTTTTGGTCTGGTGAAAAAAATGTACGGAAAAGCAGTCCTTGCTGATAAAGTGAATCAGCTGGTTTCTGATAAGCTTAATAATTACATCATTGAGAACAAATTGCCTGTTTTGGGGTATCCTATGCCAATGAATGATTCGCAGTTTTTTGATGATGACAATAGGGAGCAGTTCGACTTTATGTTTGAGTTGGCTTTGTCACCTGATTTTAAATTAGACCTCAATGGCACTGTGGTACCTTATATTCGTATTGAGGCCACCAACGAAGAAATACAACAGGCAATTGATAATATGCTTTTGTCTAATCCGGTAATTACCCAGTGCGAAACTATTGGCGCCGATGATCGTGTTAACGTTGCGCTGGCCGAAGCAGATGAAAAGGGGGAAGAAATTGAAGGTGGATTTACCAAAGAATTTACGTTCCACATGGATCAAATCAAATCAGCAGAGGCTCGTGAACAGCTGATTGGCAAGGAAATAGGCTCCGAATTTATCTTTAACTTTTCAAAAGCTCTTGAAGACGAGGAAGCTGCGGCAAAAATTCTGGAGCTTGACGAGGATCAGAAAAATATTGCAAAAGCTGATTTCAACATGATTATCAATGAGGTAATCCATGAAGAAAGGGCAGAATTAAATGAGGACTTGTTTGAAAAGATTTTCCCCGGAGCAGAAATTAATGACGAACAAGCTTTTCGCGAAAAGATAAAACAGGAGATCGAAAAGCAATACGAGAGCGAATCAGATCGCTATTTCTTCACCAAAGCTGTTGATCAGCTGATCGAAACTTTTGAAGCTCCGCTGCCTGATGATTTCCTGAAACGCTGGTTGGTGTATAATTCAGAAGGTAAGCTAAGTAAGGAAGCGGTTGAAGCCGAGTATGATACTAAATATGCCAATAGTATTAAATGGCAAATGATAGAGGCCGAGCTGCTCAAAAATAATGAAGACCTGAAAGTGACTGAAAAAGATATTCGCGACCAGATGAAATCTTATCTTTTTGCTAATTTTGGCATGGGAGAGTTAGATGAAGAGATGAGCAAACGTATGGATGGTATTGTTGATAGCATGCTGGAGAATAATGATGAGCATAGTCGCCTTCATAACGAACTCTTCGAGAAAAAACTCGCGGCCTATTTTAAAACTGAAATGACACTTCAGGAAGAAACGATGACCTATTCTGATTTTGTAGCAAAAATAAACGCAGAAAATAACCATAAAAACGAAATAGCTGATGAATAACGAATTTCACAAATACGCAACAAAACATCTCGGAATTAGCAGTCTGGGATTGGAAAAATATACCTCAACGGTACAAAATTATATTTCACCTACCATTATCGAAGAGCGTCAGCTCAACATCGCCACTATGGATGTCTTTTCGCGATTGATGATGGATCGAATCATCTTTTTGGGCGTACCTATTGATGATTATGTAGCTAATATTATTCAGGCTCAGTTGCTCTTTCTTGAATCGGTAGACTCAAAGCGCGATATACAAATATACCTGAATACGCCTGGTGGCTCCGTTTATGCAGGCCTGGGAATTTACGATACCATGCAATATATCAATCCGGATGTAGCCACTATTTGTACCGGAATGGCAGCCTCAATGGGTGCTGTTTTGCTCTGTGCCGGAGCTCACGGAAAACGCACTGCATTGAAACATTCCAGGGTACTCATTCATCAACCGATGGGAGGAGCCCAGGGGCAGGCTTCTGATATCGAAATTACAGCACGCGAAATTCAGAAACTGAAAAAGGAACTTTACGAAATCATTGCTAAACATAGTGGTCAAACCTATAAAAAGATTTGGAAGGATTCTGATCGCGACTATTGGATGACAGCTGAGGAAGCCAAAGATTATGGCATGATTGACGAGGTGTTGTTAAAAAATAAAGTTTAATAATTATGGCAAAAAAAGGTGATTACTGTTCATTTTGTGGCAAACCCAGAAAGGATACTTCACTGTTGATTTCAGGCATGGAAGCCTATATTTGTGATCAATGTATTGATCAAGCACAATTAATCCTGAAGGAAGAGTTACAAAACAATGGAAGTCACTTGAATATACCCGATTTTAAGTTGATGAAACCACTTGAAATCAAAAACTTTCTCGATCAATACGTTATCGGACAGGATGAAGCCAAAAGAGTTTTGGCAGTTGCTGTTTACAATCACTACAAAAGAATCAGCCAGCCTGTTACAAAAGACGATGTAGAGATTGAGAAATCCAATATCATCCTGGTTGGCGAAACCGGAACCGGAAAAACGTTGCTGGCACGGACGATTGCCCGTATGTTGCATGTGCCATTTGCCATTGCTGATGCCACTGTGCTTACCGAGGCAGGATACGTTGGCGAGGATGTTGAAAGCATTCTCTCGCGGCTGCTGCAGGCAGCTGATTTTGATGTGGCTGCTGCCGAGAGAGGGATTGTTTTTATTGATGAAATTGATAAAATTGCCCGTAAAAGCGATAATCCCAGTATCACACGCGATGTTTCGGGCGAAGGTGTGCAACAGGCTTTATTGAAATTGCTCGAAGGCACAGCAGTGAATGTTCCACCACAGGGCGGTCGTAAGCATCCCGAACAAAAGATGATCCAGGTAAATACGAGCAATATCCTCTTTATTGCTGGAGGAGCTTTTGACGGTATCGAACGAATAATTGCAGCCCGAACCAGAACTAATGTGATTGGCTACGGCAGCGACAAAAAAACTCAAATTGATAAGCAGAATCTTTTACAATACGTTTCGCCTGTTGATTTGAAGAAATTTGGTTTGATACCGGAAATTGTAGGTCGTTTGCCGATTCTTACTTACTTAAATCCTTTGGATGCCGAAACGCTGAAACGCATCCTTACCGATCCCAAAAACGCATTGACCAAGCAGTTTACCAAATTGTTTGAAATGGATGGCATTCAATTGACCATTGAACCCGAAGTGCTTGATTTTATCGTTGAGAAATCAACAGAATTTAAACTGGGGGCTCGTGGTTTACGCTCGATACTGGAAGCTATTCTTACGGATGATATGTTTGAGATGCCTTCAAAAAAATCGGTAAAAAAGCTTGTTGTGAATCTGGATTATGCTGAGAAGAAATTTAACAAAGCCGGTTTATCTAAGCTCAAAGTAGCCTGATCTGTTTTTAGATTTTGGCATAAAACTTGCTAATAAGCGCAGCATGATGCGTGTTTCATATGTTTTCATTTTTTTTCTCCTGCTTATTCACAGCCAGGGCTGGTCGCAGCAAACTACTGATACTACTGGTCTTGCAGATACACTGGTGGTGCTGGGCAAGGTGGAGCATGGAGATACTACACTCATCATGACGCTGCCCGAAGTAAACGTGTTTGCTATGCGTCTGTTCGATAGCCGCAGAGATATCCGAAAAGTTGAACGCCTGATTTATCATGTTAAAAAAGTTTATCCGTATGCAAAGCTGGCTGGCATAAAATTGCGTGAATACGATAAACAACTTGTTAACGCCAAAAATGATCGCGATCGAAGGCGCATCATGCGAAAAGCCGAAAAGGAAATCAATGAGGAATTTGGAGGCGAATTGCGTAACCTTACTTTTACGCAGGGTAAAATACTGCTCAAACTTATCGATCGCGAAACAGGCAATACTTCTTATGATCTGGTTAAAGAATTACGCGGTGGTTTCACAGCATTTTTTTATCAGGGGTTTGCGCGAATATGGGGTTACAATTTAAAATCAGATTACGATCCGAATGGCGAAGACGAGCTTATTGAAACGATCGTAACCCTGATTGAACACGGGCAGTTATGATTATTTTCCTCGGCCTTGCAATACAATTAAAACTGTATAAATCAAAATTTTAACGTCCATGGCCAGACTCATATTTTCGATGTATAGGATGTCGTATTTGAGTCGTTCGATCATTTCATCCACATTGCTGGCATAGCCGTATTTTACTTGTCCCCAGCTTGTTATACCAGGTTTCACTTTAAGCAACAGACGGTAATGTGGTGCGCGTTTCACAATTTGATCGATATAATACTGGCGTTCGGGGCGTGGGCCAACAAGCGACATATCGCCTTTTAAGACTGTAAAAAACTGTGGTATTTCGTCCAATCTTACTTTACGAATAAACTTTCCGAAGGGAGTAATACGGGGGTCGTCTTCACTGGATAGTTGCGGACCTGCCTTTTCGGCATCGGAATACATGCTTCTGAATTTATGCATTTTAAAAGGTCGGCCCCCCAAGCCTATTCGCTCCTGTGAATACAATATCGGCCCTCTGGAAGATAAAATCACTCCAAGCGCAGTAAACACATAAAGCGGAATCAGTAAAATCATAGCTATAATGGATACCACCACATCAATCAGTCGTTTAACCGATTGCTGCCAGGCCGGCATCGAATCGGGAGAAATTTGAATAAGCGGTGCATGCCAGATTCCGGAGAGCTTAACCGATCCAAATAAAATATCCTGCATAATCGGAATGATTTTGATCACGGCCGGGGTGTCTTCCAATAGCGCAATAATACTGTCGATGGTATCTGTTTCGGAACGTTCGATAGCAATTATAACCTCCTCAACCTGATGTTCCTCAACGATTTTTTTGATGTCTTTATACGACCCCAGCCAGGGCAAAAATTCTCCGATCTTATAATCGTCTTTATCATAAACACTTACAAAGCCTACAAAGATATTTCCCGCCGAACGCTCCTGGTTTTCAATTTCATGATAGATGGCGAGCGCATTACCATTGCTTCCGACAATAACGGTATTAAAGCCAATTTCTTTACGATGAATCTTGCGTACTGTAACCGAAGTAAGGGCTAATCGTCCGGCATAGGTAAACAGAAAGTGTAAGACAAAAAGCATCGAAAACGACTGATAATAAGATTTATAGGTTACGATTACATCATCCAGTATAGCAACAAAAAAGATGACCGTAACGCCAATAAGCGTGATGATAAAGGTTTGTCCGAGCTCCCTAAGGCGTGCTTTGCGGTAAATCCGGCGGTAAGTCCCTAAAATGGTGTAAAGTAGCAGCCAGCCCAGCGGGATAAATATGATACCATACCAAAAATTAGGATCCTCAAAAATGATCTCAAAGTATTCGTGAAAGCTGGGATCTTCCGATTGTTTCCTGAAAAAATAGAATAAAGCCCAAGCCATTACAGCTGCCAGCCAGTCTAAAATCAAATACTTTGCTACTTGTAAACGTCTGTTCATCAGATATTTGATCGGTAAATTAATTTGATATTGTCCATGTAAAATTTGGCAGGGCCATCTAAAACACTGGATTCAAAGTATATTTTAAAATTCGATGCATTGTTATAAGTGCTAATATTTGGTCCCAAATTGACGTATATTTTGTTCCAGCGATCACTTTTATTTACAACTATCAAAGGCAAATCAACGATAGTACCACTGATTTCAGCAAACATGCCAACACCAAATGAATGGGTGCATTTATAGTCAATTTCAAGCATAACTGGGCTGCCCAGCCCCGGCAAAATAAATGCATTGAATGAGGCTATTTTGAAAACACTTCGCTGATCATCCAGATTAATTTCTCCTGAATAAGAGGAATGTTCTGACAACCAAGCTTCGGGATTGTTTATCGGACTGGTTTTGTAAATTGCAGTATCGCTCTGACTGGTTTTTTCGATGGAAATACTGGCATTTTCAAAATCCTCGAGCCAGGCAAAATTGATTGTATTATAATAAGTCGTTGAGGGGTTAACCTTAACAACACTGTCTTCGATAAAATTGAATTCGTTCACGATATAAGGCTGGTAAAAAGGATAAGGGACACGTGTTCCTCCAATACCATTGAGTTTGATGCCAGACCTGAGCTCCAGCTTTTGCTTTCCTCTGGCTAAAACAGGAATAGTGGCTGGTAATTCAAAAGCACCAACCAGTTGGTCGTTCACATACACCCATACATCTGTTATGTTATGGGTATTGCTGCCTTGCGAGAAATAATCAGTGCTTAACATCATCGTATCAATGTGGATGTATGCCGGAATGGTTTGATCGCCTTCAAATTTATTGCATGAAGTAAATCCCAATCCTAAACCTGCAAAAATGAGTAGATACAGTGTGTTGCGTAAAATCCCCTGCATAAATATTTGGTTCACCTTATTTCTATCTCCTAACGACTAGTCTGAGCGCCTTATTGCACACGTTTGCAACAATTATTTAATCTGACTAACATTTTTGTTTACTTCTTCTAAAATCTGATAAGCCAGCTTGAGTACTTCCACTCCATCATCAATGCTAACGGCAGGCTTTTGATCATTAACGATGGCTTCATAAAATTTTTCCAATTCCATTTTTATAGCATTAACAGGTGCTATCTCAGGCTTTTCGAATGAGATTTGTTTAGATCCTTTGCCTCCGCCAAGATCGAGTACCATTGCCATTGGATCATCAGGCTCCTCGCTGATACTTTTCATCCTCACTATTTCGCTCTGTTTCTCCAGGAAATCAACTGTAATGTAGGCATCTTTCTGGAAAAAGCGTGCTTTGCGCATGTTTTTGAGTGAGATACGGCTGGCCGTAAGATTTGCCACTGCGCCGTTTTCGAAAGTAATACGTGCATTGGTAATGTCAGGTGTGTCACTCACTACAGCCACGCCACTGGCATTGATGCTTTTCACTTTTGAGCGGATCGAACTCAAAACGATATCGATATCATGCACCATCAAATCCAGGATCACTGGCACATCAGTCCCTCTGGGATTGAATTGAGCTAAACGGTGAGCCTCAATAAACAAGGGATTGTTGAGACTGTTTTGAACTGCAAGAAAAGCCGGATTGAATCGTTCAACATGACCAACCTGCACTTTTACACGCGACTCGCGAGCCAGCTTGATCAACTCGTTGGCCTCTTCCGGAGTAGCCACAACGGGTTTTTCGATGAAAACATGCCGCGATTTTTTCAACGATTGGGCAGCACAACTGAAATGAGATACAGTGGGTGTAACGATATCAACCACCTCAGTAGCCTCTATTAGCGATTCGATGGAATCAAATGCTTTCAAATTAAAATCTTCAGCTACTTTTTGCGCATTGGCATCATCCGGATCATAAAACCCTATAAGTTCATATTCAGGTAGTTGTTGGATACATTTCAAATGTATTTTGCCTAAATGGCCGGCTCCCAGAACCCCTATTTTCAACATAAGCAATACTTTTGCGCAAAAGTAACTTTTTTTGTCGAGTGCTTATTGCTAATTTCGCCTGTTCAACCTTAGATTCACGCTAAATTGCTGATAAAGTATTATGCAGGATACCTATCGACACAAAGGACTGAGAAAACAATTGATTGAAACACTGCGACAAAAGCAGATTTTAGATGAAGCGGTGCTTGATGCAATGGAAAAGATTCCGAGACATATCTTTCTGGATTCTTCCTTCCTGGAATTTGCTTATCAGGACAAGCCCTTTCCGATCGGATCGGGACAAACCATTTCGCAACCATATACCGTAGCTTTTCAAACACAGCTTTTAATGGTCAAAAAAGGGTTAAAGGTACTCGAAATCGGTACAGGTTCGGCTTATCAGGCCAGTGTGCTGGCCGAGATGGGGGCTAAGGTTTATAGTATCGAAAGGCAGCGAAAACTCTTTATAAAAACCAAAGCCTTTGTGCAGCAACACTTGCCCTATAAGCTCCATCTTTTTTTAGGAGATGGCACTGATGGCCTGCCGGCTTATGCACCATTCGACAGGATCCTGATTACGGCAGCAGCCCCTAAAATTCCACTGGCTTTGCTCGATCAGCTAAAACCTGGCGGGATTATGGTAATTCCGCTTGGTGCCGGCAACCAACAGGATATGTTGCGTATCATCAAACAGGAAAACGGTGAATTGATAAAGGAAGAGCATGGCGCTTTTCGCTTTGTTCCAATGCTCGGTAATATTGGAAATGATTGAGCTTTAAGTTATATTTTCAAGCTTTGTTATCCAATCATTAAAATGAGGACATTTAAGACGTAATTCGGTTAAACCAATTTCTTCGGCTACTAACGGCCCTACTTGAGCTTTTTGTCCTTCATAATCAGGGAAGTACTTTATAATTCTTTTTGAAGGTGCAGTCTCCGGAGATTCGTCTATTTCCTCTGGCCTCATGTTTTCTATAGCTCTTTTCAATAGATTTATTCCAGTTAATCCATTTGGATACATTGTAATAAGTTTGTCAGGATTAACTAATACAAAAGCTTCAAACTCATGTAACTGAACATATGGGATAAATTTAGGGTGATTAATATCCCGGGCAATTGCAGTTTCCAGTTTGATGATTTTTTGATATGGGTCGTAAATTGATTGAATATTCTCTTTGTAGGGGCTCAAATTATCTTTAGGAAATGCATATAAATCAATCATGCTGGTATACCAAAATTGAGGTTGATTCCTGTCTGCTTTAATCCATCGTAATACATCATTTCGAAATTTAATATACTTCAACAATCCCCCTTTTGCTGGTTTATTATTAAGCTTATCCCATCCAGTCTTAATTTTTCGTGAAGAAACAAAAATGTTAAGTGAAGCAAAATGTTTTACTAAAACATCGTTAACAAATGCTTCCTCTGAGTTGCCTTCCACAATTATATTAATATATTTCATGGACGACCTCCAATGATATTTTTTTCCCAAATCTGACCGGTAGAAAATTCCTCGAGATATACTTGTAAACTTTCACTATCAGGACGCTTATATTCAGAACTTCTTTTCTTTCTGTCAATTACAACCAAATCGTCAAGTTCAAAGTTATTTACCAGGCTTATAGACTGTGTTGCAATAAATACCTGACAATTTGAAGAGGCCGCCTTTATCAAACCAGAAACTGCATCAATTGCACTTGGATGCAACCCCAATTCAGGTTCATCCAAGAAAAGAACCGTTGGTAAATCTTTAGGATTCTGAGCCAGTAAACTAATCAATGCAATAGTTCGTAACATTCCGTCTGATGCTTGACCTGCATTAAAAACTTTATTTGTTCCTTTTTCTTTCCATCTTAAAAGAATATGTCCAAATTCATCATATAATTCAAAATCATCAAAAAATGGCAAAACCAAACGAATATATTTTACAATTCGCAAATAATATAGTTTTTCTTCATTCTGCAAACGGAAGAGAAAACTTGCTAAATTTTCCCCATTTTGTTTTAACCATCTCCCATCAGAAGCAGACCATTTTAACCGCATTGGTGCAGTATCACTTGTGTTATGAAATTGATAAACAATCAGTTTTCGTAAAAGATTCAGAATTGTGGTTGCCGTAGAATTGGAAACTTGTGGCAGGTTAGCTTCCTCATGACCTACACCACATGAGCTCCAGCGGGCTTCTCCTTGTTTTTTTTTAGCTGAAAATCGATATTTTTCCTCCTTAAATACAAGTTTATCAGGTTTGGCAAACATCAAACTAAACAGGTATTCATTTATGCCGGATGACGTTTGAATTTCTATATGTGCGTCAATACTTTTTGTTACGTCAGCTCCATCATATAATATGTCATTAGCCCCACCTAAATAAGCCACATGCTCCTGAAGTTTTCCATCTGAGTTTAGCATCCAACTCAAAAACTTAAAAAATGAAATAAAATTACTTTTACCTGCACCATTAGGACCAATTAGGATGTTTATTGGGCGAGGCTCAAAATTGTCAATTGCCTGGATACTTTTATAGCCCTTGATGGTAAATTTTTTTAGTTTTATGTTAGACATTTTTGTTTTTTAAATAAACTATCGTTCAATTATACCAGTTATAAAAACAAATTTAAACCTTTTCTGCCATAGGATTTTGAAAAAACTTTAATAATGTTAATGCTGAGCTTTAAGTTTTCTTAAGAATTTTATTGTCCTTCAACTGCAACCGATTGCAATCATGTAATTCCTTTTACTTATTTTTGGCTTATCTAAAACCATTCTAAATTAGATACCATGATTAATAACCCAGTATTAGCCCGTTTACCCAAGCACCTTTACCGATTGATCATAGATCAGCCTTACAATGCCTATACCTGGCAGGATCATGCTGTATGGCGTTTTGTACTGCGACAAAATGTTGATTTTTTAAAGGATAAGGCACATCAAGCCTATTTGGATGGCCTGCGAAAAACGGGTATTAGCATTGAGCATATACCGGATATTGACACCATGAATCAAATCCTGGCAAAGATAGGCTGGGCTGCCGTAACAGTGGATGGTTTTATTCCTCCGGCGGCATTTATGGAATTCCAGGCCTACAATGTGCTGGTGATTGCTGCCGACATCCGACCTTTTGATCAGATAGAATATACACCTGCTCCGGATATCATTCACGAAGCCGCAGGACATGCGCCCATTATCAGCGATCCGGAATATGCTGAATACCTCCGGTATTTTGGTGAGATCGGCTCGAAAGCCTTTTCTTCGGCGGCTGATTTTGCCCTTTACGAATCTATTCGTCACCTCTCCATTTTGAAAGCTGATCCGCACGCGGCAGAAGCTGATATTGAAGCTGCCGAGCGTGATTTGGAGCAGAAAGAAGCCGAACTGGGCCTGCCTTCTGAAATGGCACTCATCCGCAACCTGCATTGGTGGACGGTTGAATATGGTCTGGTGGGTTCGCTGGATGATCCTAAAATTTATGGTGCAGGACTGCTTTCTTCCATAGGTGAGAGTGCCGGTGCCATGAGCGATAAGGTGAAAAAATTGCCTTATACCATTGATGCCGTATATTACAACTTCGACATCACCAAGCCACAGCCCCAGTTATTTGTTACACCTGATTTTGCTCATCTAACTAGAGTGCTGGATGAGTTTGCTGATCGTATGGCCTTGCGAAAAGGTGGCATCGAAGGCATCCTCAAAGCAATTGAATCGGGTAATACAGCTACTCTGGTTTTCAGCTCTGGTTTGCAGGTTTCGGGTACTATTACCAACTATCTGATGCATCAAAATCAGCCTGTATATGTGAAGGCACAGGGCGGAACCAGCTTGTCATACAAAGGGAAGGAACTGGACGGGCATGGAAAAACCGCGCACAGCGATGGTTTTGGCTCACCAATCGGTCGGATCAAGGATGCCATCAAGCCGCCACGATTCCTCACAGATCAGGATTTGGCCGAATTGGGAATTGTAACCGGCAAAGCCTGTGCGTTTGAGTTTGAGTCAGGTATCAAGCTAAAGGGTGTTTTGCAGAAAACTGTGCGCAGAGAAGGCAACTTATTGCTGCTGAGTTTTTCTGATTGCCGGGTGACTTATCAGGATCAGCTGCTTTTTGATCCTTCCTGGGGGCAGTATGATATGGCGATCGGAGAATCTGTGGTTTCTGCTTACAGTGGACCTGCCGATCCCGATGCATTTGGGCTTGAATATGCCGTGCCGAAAGAGAAAACCCATAAGATTAACTATACTGATCTGCAGAAGCAATTGCATAAGCACTATGGACAGCTTCGGGAGTTGCGAGAGGAAAACAAAGAGCTGCAAGCACTTGGAGCTATGTGGCAATGGGTTTCGGAGCATTTCCCGCACGATTGGCTGCTCCCTATGGAAATGCTGGAGTTGCTTAGTCAGCGAGAGGAAAATAATCCGTTGCAGCAGGAATTGCGCAAACATTTGGAAACAATCAAGTTGCAACGCCCTGAACTGAATAGTGTGATCAGCCGTGGCTTGAAGTTGATAGCGTTTAATGTATAATTGTTTTTAGCACTTTCAACCATCTAATTTTATTTTAGGCATTTTTGCTGCAAAATAAGTTGGTAGAGCGTTAATAACTTTTTGGTTATGGGAAAAATTTATGCTTCTGAGTTTTGGCTGTATATCAATTAATAATTTGATGCGGTCAAATATATCGAGTACCAGGTTTACAAGAATAGCTGCTCCCACTGTGGATTAATCTACAAAGGCATTACCTCTGCAGGAGTAAATTTCTTTGTGTAATATGTCAATAACATAAAGTTTCTGGCTGTAATTTTAAATGTACAGTATTAACTGTCTTTCAAAAAGGTACAACAGTTGTTTGGCAATATGTTGAGTTGCTCCATAAACGAATTATCGGTGTATAGAGCAACGTAACAATGTTATGACAACCTTGATCAAAGTGAACAGCTCATCAAATGAAGAGTAGCTCAAAGCGGTTTTGATCACGTTGATGAAACAGATGTAAGGGCAGGGGCTTTTACGATGGCTTCATACAGCTTCTACTAAGAGCTGTATGCCTGTCTTTTTGGCCGCAATAAAAAAAGAGGTGGTCAGGCTTTAAAATGATAAATCAATTCTAAACTATTTTGCAGGATGGCTTACTATGACTGTTGGAGGCAGCTATTTGTTATTTTCTGATGCCAAACAAGCTCTGTTAAAGGTGCTGAAATCTATGCCAGAATAAAGGGGTTCGTCTCTACCACAGGAAAACATAAACGAAATGTATTCACCGAATTAGATCACACTTTTTTAATGGTTACAATTTCGTTACCGAAAAGGCAATAAATAATTACAAAATTTCTATAATAGGAATCCCTGATAGTGAGGCGTAAGTATCTTTTTTTGATATTGTTACTAAAAAAAATATGTTATTTGATGGATTATTTACGCTCAAAAATCATTAATAAATGTTATGTGGGCAGTTCGATAGTCTTACTATTTTGCAGGGTTTTCAAAATAATGCTTTAAATCTTACTTTGTAGGAATATACATGCTACATGCATAGCCAAGAATAATTTTTATGGATACTAATATGTTGATTAAATGAGTTTGATAAAAACAAATATACAGCAAAAGCAGAATGAATATCTTAATGTATTTTTGAAGAAAAATAGTGTTTGTCGAAATATCCTGGAATAGAAAATGTCTAAATCCGCTGATAAAAATCCTGCATCCATAAAAGTAAAATTGATTGCTATACTAGTAATTGCAACTACATCAGTAATTACAACCTGGCTACTTTCCGATTTTGCTTTTAACAGGCTTTTTGTTTCTGTTGAGCAGTTCACCAAGCCAAATGAAAAAATCAGGTTGATTAACAATATATCGTATCTTTTTACGCGTATTAATCAGATCGAAAGGCAACAATTTATAAACTATCAACCGGCCGAAATAAGCAAATTAAGACCTGTGAGTCAGGATTTGATCAAATCGCTCGACAGCCTCGAAATCCTTTGTAACAACAATCTAACATACAGTAGTCGCATTGATTCAATGCGTTTAATTATAGATAATTACGACCATATCCTTACACAATATCTGGGATTATATACAGAGCTAACAAATCCGCAAAAGTTTTCGAAGGGGTATAGCGAACTAAATGAATTGGTAGCCCTTATCAGGCAGGAAATTGACAGTAATGTGGTAACTACGGAGACCAAACTTATAACAACCACAACCATCCCTGGAGAGGAAGCGGGAGATACCCGGAAGAAAAGGAGTTTTCTGCAAAGACTTTTTGGTAAGAAAGAAAAAGATATTGATGATACATTGAACCTGGCAACAGAAAGCAAAATTATTGAAGAAGAGCAAAACGTAAGGGTTGATACTATTTCGCGTGCAAATCGACCCGAAATAACCGAAAATATTGAGATGTTTATCGACAGCCTGGACAGAAATTACAGGAATCAATTGAACCAGCTTTATGCCGCCGAGCAAAATCTGATCAATTATTCCGAGCTCACTACAGAACAGTTTTACAGGATGTTGCGCGATTTTGAAGAGGATGAATTGAATGAAGCCGAGCAAACCAGCAGATTACTGGAAACCGAATTATTTTCGGCAACAAAGAGAATAATCATTATTCTGGTAATTTTTTTAATCATCATCGGGATTTTGTCGTATTTAATATTTATTGATGTAGGCCGCAGCAACAGGTTACGCTTGCAATTGCAACAGGCAAAAGATAATGCTGAGCAGCTCAGTAGGGTAAAGCAGCGTTTTCTTTCGAATATGAGCCATGAAATCCGTACTCCTTTGCAATCGATTCTGGGCTTTTCGGAACAAATTAGAAAAAAACAAAGTGCTAAAAATGAATCTGTTGAAATAATTTATAAAAGTGCTGTTCATCTTCATCAGATTGTTAACGAGGTTTTGGATTACAGCAAATTATTATCCGGGAAATACGAACTCGTTAACCAGCCTTTTAATATGCATGATTTGCTCAAAGAGGTTGTGGGTTCGATGCAAACACAAGCAGATCAAAAGAATATCAGTTTCCAGTTCACAAACAATGTAGATTTGGATTTGACACTCAATGGCGATGCTTTCAGGCTTAAACAAATTTTATACAACCTGATTGGAAATGCAATCAAATTTACTGAAGAAGGTGAAGTCAGTTTCAATTTTGATTATACTAATGCAAACGAAATTTATCAATGTCAATTCACCATTAAAGATACCGGAATAGGTATTACAGCAGAGAATCTGGAGCGTATTTTTAATGAGTTTGAACAAGCTAATCCGGTTTCCGGAACAGGCTTGGGTTTGAGTATTACCAAATCATTGATTGATTTAATGAAAGGTTCGTTAAAGGTTGAAAGTGAGCCGGGAAAAGGATCGGAATTTGTGGTAAACCTTGCATTTCCGCTGGCTGATAATAAACCTGCAGAACCACTTTTTAACCATTTAACGTTAAAAAATCAGCTGTTGGGAAAAGTATTTGTTGTAGATGACGATGCCTACATTCTTAAATTGATCGATGATATACTTACAGCAAATGCTATTGAACATCATTGTATGCAGGATGCCAGAGAATTATTAAAAACGGAAATAGATGATAACAGCCTGGTATTAATGGACTTAAATATGCCTGAAATGCATGGTCTCGAACTTTGTGCACAACTCAGAAATAAGAACTGCAAACAGCTGAAAATTGTTGCCCTGACGGCTCACGTATTACCTGATGAGAAAGATAGTATTCGCTCTCACGGATTTGATGATTTACTGGCAAAACCATTTGAGGAAGCCGATCTGCTTCAGGTAATCATCAAATATCTTGGCAGTCAGGATTTTGATTTTGAATTAATCAAAAAATCACCAATGGGACAAATGGCGATGGGTGATGAAAGTCTTTTGAATCAACAGCTTAAACAGTTTGTTACAGAAACTGAAAAAGACATCATTTATTTAGAAAAAGCATTTAGTCAGCATGATTCAGACAGGGTTACAGCACTTGCGCACAGGCTGGCCGGACGTACAGCACAGATTGGTGCTGCTGAGGTTTCGCATAAACTAAGGACATTGGAAAAAACACTCCAAATGAATCAAACCTTTCTGATTAAGGAAGGCAGCGTTGTCGAAAATATTTTGGTTGACTTAGAGCGTTTGGTCAGGTCAATCTTAATTCAAATAAACTGACCTTACTCCTCAATATTGTATTTGGAAATCTTCTTATAGAGTGTTTTACGATCGATATTCAGCAGCCTGGCAGCCTGCGATTTGTTGTTTCCTGTTTGTTGTAATGTTTTGACAATCAGGTCGCGTTCGGTGGTTTCCTGTAATGATTTAAGGTTATAATCGTTGTTAAGGTATAACTTAGACTCAAAAACCATCTCTTCCGGTAAGGCTTCTTTTTCAATTACATCGTCCGATGTCAGCAACACAGCTCTTTTGATGGTATTTTTAAGCTCACGAAGATTACCAGGCCAATCGTAACCAAGTAAAATTTTCATGGCTTCATTCGAAACATGCTTAACAGATTTTCCTAGCTCTTCATTTGAAAGTTCGATAAAATGTCTGATAAAAAGCTGAATATCATCCCCCCGTTTATGTAGCGGCGGAACTATGATGCTAAACTCATTCAGGCGATGATACAAATCAGTTCTGAATTGCTGATTTTTAACGCTTTTACCAAGGTCATCGTTAGTTGCAGCAATAATACGCACATCTACTTGTCGGGTAGTGCTGCCTCCAACGGGCATAATTACTTTTTCCTGAAGCGCTCTTAAAAGTTTCACTTGTATTTCGTAGCTCAGATTGCCCACCTCATCCAAAAATAAGGTGCCACCACTTGCCAATTCAAAAAGTCCTTTCTTATCGGAGATGGCTCCCGTAAATGCTCCTTTGATATGACCAAATAATTCACTGGCTGCCAACTCTGACGAGAGAGAGCCACAATCAATGGCCACAAAAGCTTTGTTGGCACGCTTGCTCAATTGATGTATCTTGCGGGCCAGATGTTCCTTACCGGTGCCACTTTCGCCCTGAAGAATTACCGACATATTGGTAGGGGCTACTAGTTTGATATGTTTATCTAGCTTACGCGATTGCTCACTGGTTCCGCTGATAAATCGGGTTTCATCATCAGGTTTGTTAATGTTTTTGCGGGAATCAATTTTCAGCGCATCCTTAATCACCATCATCAAATGATCCGGATTTACCGGTTTTATGATATAATCGAAAACCCCCATTTTTATTGATGTAACGGCGGTTCGCACGTCATTAAAACTGGTCATTATGATTACCGGTATTCTTTTTCCTGAGGTTTGCAAAACTTTAACCAAATCAAGCCCCGTTCCGTCAGGAAGTCTGTAATCCAGCAAAATAAGATCGAAAACATTCGTTTTCAATTGCTTAGCTCCATCAACTATCTTGTTACTTACGATTACTTCAAAGTAATGCCGCTCCAGAAAACTGCTAAGACTCTGAGAGAAAGTAAGGTCATCTTCAACAATCAGGATTTTATCCATATCGACAAAAAAATGCAACAACTTCTGCAAAAATACATCAAAACGGCCAAACAGAAGAAAACCCTGTCATTCTCAATTGAAATTATTGCTTTTTAAGGCTAACTGACAAGAAATTAAATATTTGAGAATTAAGCAGATTGTTGAAAATTGCTGGTTTTAAGGGAATGGTAAAAAACATCCTACTGTTCCAGACTGGTGAATTAATGACCCAACCCGCCTGTTTTTGCGTAATATGCGCTGAAACCAAATTGTTATTGTTATTTCTGATAGTGATCATGTTGTTAAATTTTGTAAAAGAACAGGAGTTAATTTGAGGATTAACTCCTGTAACAATCAGACGAATTTATAAAAGGAACTGCCTATTTAATCTTTTCGCCCGTTGCTTTGAGCTTTATCGTCTTTGATTGTTGACTTTCGGTATGTTTAAGTGTGATTTCATAATACTCGCTCTTGGTGGCTTTATCCTTTACCAGGTAAACAGTTTGTTCTGCTTCCCAGCCCTTGTAGTCATCACTTTCGAGCACATCTTTCACGGCCTGTGGCAAATCAGCAAGTTTAACTTCTGTGCGCTGATCATCATCCATGAGGTTAATACTATAGCTTTCGCCTGGAAGAACATTTGCAACTACTGTACTGTTTCCTGTGAAAAATCCGGCGGCGATAAGAAAACTAATTGCTAATGACATTAACTTTTTCATAATTTTAAATATTTTGAATTAAACATTGAAGTTGCTAATGCATATTTCAAATGGCATACCAAAAAAGATTAATAAACTTATCTTACACGAATACAGTATATTACAAAATTAGGTGTTTTCATAAGATGGGCAAAAGTGTGGGAAAAGTCCACAATTGAGGAATAAATCCACAATTCTAAACCTAAAAAAAATAAGATTAACTCTATTCACTTAAAAATTTCTATGAGCGTAAGCGTATCACTTGCTTTCATGTATGTGTCAGTTTAAGTTTAAACACCTTGAAATAATCAAAACTCAAGGTCCAGAATTTGGATTTGATTGGAAATATAATGATATGGTTGTTTCCTAAGTAAACGTATCAATCACAACGCCTACAATTATAACAATCAAACCAACAACTTCTTGTTATTTGACAAAAAAAAGCCGGCTCTTTTGAGCCGGCTTGAAATAATTCGCCTTTTGCAGGCTTATTTATTGATCAGCAGTGGCTTCACTGCGTGTAATTCAGAAGTTGTAATTTGAATCAGGTAAACACCTTTTTCGAGCTGCGAAAGTGGGAGTTTAACGGTTGAATTCAGTTGGGATGCTTCCAGTTCAGTTTCGTAAACCTGCATACCAATGCTGTTTGTAACCGAAAGATTCACCTTTCCCTGTATAGCATAGTCAAGGCTGAGGTAAACTTCTCCATCGCTGGGATTAGGATACAACACAAAAGCTTTTTCAAAGGCTTCATGTAGCCCAACGGTGCTTTCCAGCACAACAGTTGTTGCCGGCGACCAATCGCTCCATCCACAATCATTTTGAGCTTTAGCCATTAGCTGAGCTTCGCCAATGTAAACAGTATTCCAATTGATACTAACTTCCAGCCCTTCACCTTCGAAAGTTCCGGCTTCGGCGGGTTCAACAGCCCATTCGTATGTGGTAGCGCCTTCAACTGCTTCAATTGTTATAGTAGAAACAGTAGTTTCGGCGTAGTCAACACTGTCTGGTGCCATTGGAGCTATGGGGGCGAGTGGTGCATACATCATTTCGATGGTAGCTGATCCTTCACCCGTATTCGTACAGCCGTTACCATCAGTAACACTGAGCAAACTCATCGTTACAGGAGTCTCTGGTGTCATCATCATAGTATAAGGTGTATCATAGATTTCGTACGATCCCATATCATCAGCCATTTCAACTGTCCACGGAGCTTCACCAGTGAGTGAAATTGTTAGTTGAGCCTGTTCGCCTTCGCAGATGGTCTGATCGCCCTGGAGTATGGCAGTTGGCAAATTGTGGAAGTTGAGTTCGGTCGTGCTTATCGCATCACCACAGCTGCCTGCGCCAATGGCAGTAAGGCTAAGGGTAACCATTCCGGTATTGTAATCTTCTTCACTAGGCGTATAAACGGGATTAAGTAAAGTGGCATCATCAAAACTTCCTGTTCCGCTGGTTTCCCATAGAATATCAGTATAGTTCAGGGCTGTAGCATCCACAATTTCGAAACTTTCGCCCTGACAAATAAATCCGGCTACGCCTGCATCAGCTTCGGGCATCGCACTGATAACAAGTGTAAGGCTGGATTCAACAACAGTAGATTCGCCTGTGACAATAAGTGTGAGCTCTACGCTTCCAGCAGCAATATCCTCAACACTGGGAGTATAAACGGGATTCAAAATGGTGGCATCGTCAAATGTACCGGTTCCAGAAGTAATCCATTCAACAGTTGTATAATGATTAGCAGAACCTTCGAGCTGATAGGTGTCACCTTCACAGATTGTCGCATCGTTTCCTGCCCATCCTGTTGTGGTAACGGTGGCCGGAAATACGATATAATCAATCATTGCCATGTCGTCGCCATTGGATACAGAACCATCTTTCATATATTCCCATTTAAAGGTATGCGAACCCTGGGCAACAGCAAAAGCTACGCGGCTCCAGCTAACATTACCAGACCATTCTCCAACCTTAGTGTTGTCGATATAGAAGCGCATAAAGTCAAATCCAGCTTCTGAGGAAACCTGACGGAAGAAAGAGATACTGTCAGCTGTGCTGGCTTCATATTCAATAATCAGTTGTGTGCTTTGGCTGTCGGAAATACCACCTGATTTGGCAGCAAAACTACCTTCGTAAACATCACTGCCGGTGATAGTCCAGGGCAAATCACCTCCCTGTGTCCAGTCAAAGGCAGTGAAGTCGCCAGTTTCGAAATCTTCCAAAACAAGGCCAACTTTAGTGATAAATGTTTTTTCTGCTGTATAAGCTCCGGCTGAAATATTATTCAAAAGTTCAATGGCCGTTCCGATGGGGGTGGCTTCACTTACTGAAACGCTGAAAACAGCTTCTGCGCTGGCTTGTGCTTCCAGTTCATCTAAATTAAACGTTCCTTCTTCAATAGTGATAAAGGCATCATTGGCAGAAAGCTGTGAGATCAGTTCAAAAGCCATGCTTGAACCGTTATTGGTGAAAGTGATAAACATCTCAGCACTTTCGCCCGGATCAAGACGGCCGTTTCCGTTTCCGGTATTGTCACTAACAATCATGCTGCCAATAGTAAAAGCAGGAGCATGAGCCGTAAGGTTAAAAGAAGCCTCCCAGCTGTCTTCAGCTCCTGTAACCGTCAAAAGGAAAGGAATGCTCGTCAAATCAGGAATATCATCCGAAACCACAAAGCTGAAAGCATCGGCAATGGCCATTTCTGCTCCGGCATCCAGATCACCGTAATTTTCGGTATCATCTGTAAAGGTGATATATGCACTTTCGGATGAGAGGGTGGCAACCAGTTCAGTGGCTGTTTCTACACCGAGATTTTCAATAGTAATACCCAAGGAAATTTGCTCTGTATAGTCAATAAGACCGTTACCATTTCCGGTTTCGTCATTGATTTCATTATTAACATAAGCGATAAAAGGTCCTTCGGCAGGAATCACTTCGATTTCTGACATATAAGTCACTTTGTTATAGCCAAAAACTGTAATATCTAACATGCCAACTTCTGCCAAAGCAGGGAATGTAAGAATGGCCTGTCCGCCTTCAACATAAGCTGAAGCCAGTATTTCGCCTTCCCAGGTAAGGGTTACGATAGCATCTTCTGCATCAGCATTTACGGTGAGTTCCTGCATACCCAGGAAGAGTGTTGCTAAGTGAGAAACAGCCATTTGAGCCGGGACATCAGTGCGCATAGTCATCGAAGGATCGCCGAAAAGTATCCAGGTATCATGTGTTGACCTGCCCGAGCTTCCGTGAAGATCAATCATTTTCATGCTACCGTTGATAGAATTTCCACCCAATGTACGTTTGATGTTGTTTAAATAGCCTTCAACCAGAATGGTAACCATTTCGTCCTGACCGGTCATTGGAGGCTGCCATGGCTGCGAAATCCACGACATCATAGTGCCGATAGCTCCGGTAGGCTCTCCGTTGTGGGTTGCCCTGGTCCAGGCTTCAGCAAAGCAGCTTCCATTGGTGAATTTACCATTGTCGCAGGCAACCGCCCAGATCACCGGCCAGCGATCTGTATTGGTGAGGGCATCTACATGAGAGCTGTTGTATCCACCTACGCTCCAGCTGTTTTGTGAGCCATGGTTACAATAATTAATGATACTGGTTCCATTGTTGATGTTCTCAGAAATATCTGCAGCTGTAGTATTAGGCATACCAGGAACATTTCCATCATATTCTTGATGCACAGTAGCGTAAGTGTAGTTTAAGAGACTGTCTCGAATGTAATCCATATGTACATAATCCGCTTCGCCGCCGTTATGGCCACCACCGGAGCCTTCGTTACGTGCTATACCCATGCCAATATTCACCCAGTTGGCACTTTCGTCCAGATCGCGTTCATAAGTGAGAATACGCTGAACCATTGTTTCTACATGTGTAGTTGTTTCGGCAGAGAAACGCCCTACAAAAGCCTCATTATAAGAGTCGGTTCCTTCCAGATAACCATAATAGTTATCAGAATAACCGCCAGAACTACTATTGTTGTAACTTGGAACATGCTGGTGATCACCAACTAAAAGGATGTGTGTTAGTCCGATATCATTGTAATAATCAGTTATAAAAGCTTTGATAGCAGCCGGAGTGGTTCCAATAGTTGCTACATCAAACATTTCGATCGGACGCCCAATTCTTTTTTTCCAGGCCACAAAAGGCTCCATCGCTTCCATGAACGGACCGTGGCTGATTACGACCATATTGCCCTCTTCGGCAAGGATAGGATAGCGGTTCTGAGTTTCTGCAAAGTTGATAAAATGATTGGCATACAGGTGTTCAAATTCTTTATCGGTCTTGATTTGAGCACTTTTTCTGGTGAGTTGGTTAGCTCCTCCTTCACCGGTTTTGATCATCTTAACGGTTAAATTATGGAAAACACGCAGAGTTTTGGTTTGAGCGTTATAGGCAAAGGGATAAATGCTCATCACCTGACCCCTGTAATCTCTTAGGATATAAGGTTCCTGAAGTGCAGACCTGATTGCAGGATAAAAGCTGTTTTCGTCATACATCGAACCATAGGTATAAGGAACGGTAGCCGGATCAATATCGCGACTGAAGTTACCTTTGGAAGGTGCGATTTCAAAATTTTCAAAATCGGTAAAAGTAGCATTTACAATTTCAACATCCATTAGGGCATTATCGCCAATGATAGCCGAAACGGCATAAAGCGGCATATCCGGCGCACCGGTTTCAAGCATCGAAACCATTTTTGGTACGCTGATAATAGCTTCTTTTCCGCGGGGTGTTTCCACTACGGTCGAAAAGAAACCGGGAATTTTGAAGGAAACAACAACCTGATTTTCATCTGATTGGATAAGTTCCTGCTGAATCCCTGAAGGGTGTTGCTGATTGATGGGATGCCATTGCTGCGCAAAACCAGCGCTTGCAAAAACCAAAAGTAATAGGGTATTGATTAAATTTTTCATAGTTATGTTTTGATTTAGGCAAAAACGTACCGCAGTGGTTAGCCTACGGTACGTTTTCGTGTGTTTGCTATTGAATAACTATTTTATGAATTGTAACCGATTCTCCGGTATTCAATCTTAGGTAATAGATGCCTCTGGCATAGGCGCTCAGGTTAATTTGCTGGATTTCTGAACCACTAAAGCTGCCAAAGTCTTTTGAATAAACTTCCTTGCCTTGATAATTGAGCAGTGAATATTCCAGTTTGCTGGCATTTCCGCGAATAGCCAAATTAACCACTTCACCAGCAGGGTTTGGATAAATTGAAACATTGAGTTTTTGCTCGTCTAATCCACTGCATACATCAAAAGTAACAGTGATTTCATCTTCAACCGTGCAGCCGTTTTCGTCAGTTGCAATAACTGAATAGGTTTGCGAACCCAATCCCACTCCAGTTGAATCAACCGTTATTGTGGCAGTTGTTTCGCCACCAGGGCTCCAGATGTAAGACACACCATTTAATATGGTAGCATCAAGCGTGATTTCATCAAAAGCACACACAATGGTATCACTTCCAAGTTCCAGTTCTGGCATATCATACACAACAAGGGTATATTCACCTTCAAGGGTTGTTTCGCCGTCATCAACCACTACATAATAAGTGGTTGTTTCTGTTGGAGAGGCAATTGGCATCATTGCAGTAGGATCGCTAAGGCTTCCTGCCGGGCTCCAAGTACAAGTATAATTTCCGGTTCCACCTACAGGATGTGCATTAAGCACTGCTGATTCGCCTTCGCAAATGGCAGGAGGAGTTGCCGTGATATTGATGGCCAAATCCTGTTCAATGAAACAGCTGATCTCTGCATGCCAGCCACTTCTGGTAACAGAGCCATCCGAAGTAAAGCGGAAAGTAAGGGCACCTTCAGGATTGGTAGCCTGAACAAGGCCAGGACTAGAGGTTCCATGGAAAGGACTACCCGAAATTTGAGGAGCCATAGTATTGGCGCCATCATAGATATAGAGGTAATCATAGCCGCTTTCTGTTTCAAAAGCCACAAAATCAGCACGCATAACAGCGTTTTCCATAGAAGGAGTAAAAGTCAAGGTGTAGTTTTCGCCGTTTCCGTACTGACCACCAGCACCGCCACTGTCGTAGAAATTACCAACGCAGGTTTCTTCACTGCCATTACTCATCAAAAAATCAGGTATTAAGCCGATAACTACCATACCGTTTTGTGTGGCAGTATATAAACCTGACGGGCCTGAATTAGCTGACATATTGATATTTACAGGATAGCCAATCGGGGAGTCGCTGCTGGCTGTAATATTAAATGCCAGTTCAACTGATTCGCCGGCAGCCAATGCGTCTTCATTCAAAGTGGCGTTATTTACAACCAGCAATGGATCAGAAGAAACAATAGTGGTTACAAGGTCAAAAGCATCACTTCCACCGGCATTATTTACCGTAATAATAAGATTTGCTGTTTCGCCCGGATCAAGGATGCCATCGCCATTACCTGCGGCATCATCTATAATAATTTCCTCATCAATTTCAAGTTCAGGGGCATACAGTTTGATCATCAGGTTACTTTCCCAGATTTCTGTTCCATCTGTAGCTTCGATCACAAAAGCAGCAAGATGTTCATTAGGGACAAAGTCAGCAACCTGAAAACTGAATGCATCAGCTACTGTGGCAACTTCTCCGTTCACAATAGCACCAAATTCAGCTGATGAAGCCCCAGTTAAAGTTAGGTAATCATCCTCACCCACAACTGTAGCAGTGATGGATGCAGAAGGGTCAGCACCAACATTCTTGAGGGTGACATCAATGGTAAAAGACTCTGTGTAGTCAGCTTGTCCATTTTCGTTTTCATCATTAATCACATATTCATCTAACACCACGTATGGGCCTTCGAGGGCAGCTGCAGGAACCTGAACTATATAAGGAATGTATTGCGGTTTGGTAACCACGATATCAACCATTCCGGATGACAGAACGGGATCAATAGGCACTTCAACAACACCTGTTTCTCCGATAAGAGCGGATCCGTGCAAAACGCCGTCTTTCGAAATACCAACATATGAACCGGGTTCAGCGGTAACTTCATAGGTTTCGAGGCCAATGGGCAAAATAGGCATATGTTCGACGGTGTTATTTTGTCCTTGAGTGTGGTAAGCTACCAGCGAAGGATCTCCTAAAACATTGTATGCCTGCCAGTAATAAGTTGGGCTGGAATGGCTTGGATAACCCTGAACATGAACTTCAGTTACTGCAAGGTTTCCAACAAAGACAATGGCACCTGTAGATACATAGTCACTTACGAAAGGACCATCATAAGCTCCCCAGGTTGTTTCTTCATAGGTAGGAACGTAACCATCATTATTTCCCTGAATCGGGAAGGCGCCTACAGACCAATAAAAATCTTCGAACCAATAAGAACTTGGAGACGAGCCAATATAAGCCACAGCACCTTTATTTGCTGCCCGCATCCAGGTTTCACCCATGCATTCGGGATAACCGAAATCAGCTGCCAGGCAACAGTTGCCAATGGCCAATGGATATTTATCCTGATTCACAAAGTTATTTACAGCCGATTGTGAAAGATTGGGGTCGCCCCATGAAGTTTCACTACAGTGAGCTGTGTAGTTTATCATACTTACAGCTATACGAGCAGGATCATAACAACCTGTGTAAGGACTGGTTAAATAATCATTTACATTTACGTAATCGTGTTCTGCATTAAAATAGTTTTGAGTTCCGTATAGAATTGTTGGCTGTCCTACGCGAGGATTCCAGGTGCCGTCGCCTCCGGCAATAAGGGTAACATCATCCAGATAGGTAGGATCTGAAAACTCATATTGTTCATAGTAAAGTGTTTTCTCAATATAAGGTGCCAGCTGTGTGCTGTTGGTAGCTGAAAAACGTCCGTAATACATCTCCGGGAAATAATCACCATCTACACTGGCATAGTATAAGTCGGTCATCTTACCTGAAGCTGAACCCTGCGTTGCAGGTATTTGAGGCGTGTCACCAACGAAAAGCACAAAACTTGGAGCCGGATCATCAGGTGTGCCATTGTTATATTGTTCATGCACATAGCTTTGGATCTGATTGTAGCTTGAACCAATTTCATCAGTAGTTGTAAAAATAACTTCAAAGCCTTTTTTAGTTTTCCACTCAATAAAAGGAGCCATATCTTCCTCGAACATGGGATCAGAAACGATCAGATATTTCACAGGATAAGTTGTGAGATCAGGATGTTCGGGATATTCTCTATTTGTTGGATTATTCAGAAATGCCTGTTGCATCACTGAGAAATAAGGTGAATAAGTGGATGATTTTACATATTGAGTAAGGCTTTCATCCACATTGGTGAAAACAACTTCCAGTTCGATGTCGTTATAAACCCTTATGATGCCCTGAACAGGATTGTAATTAACAGGAGCAACCGTAAGCCTTGCAATCCTGAAACTACGCATCACACCAAGAACTTCAACAGAGGCAAGCTCGGGAGAGATGAAGGCGTCTTTCTGATAGGTCTTCGAATCGAATTCAAAAGGAACATCTTCAGCTGTTTGATCCTTACGTAATGAAGGCTGAACTGGCATGATGAGTTGGTCTATGCCGTAATCACTTAGTTTATATTCTGTAACATTATAGTTCAGCACATTAACACTGATTTCTGCACCAAAGGGTATTTCAATCAATTCCTTTGTGGCAGGTAATTTGGGTTGTCCAATATTTCCTACCGAAAAAGTTCCGGGGATGAGCAACTCGTTGAAAACGCCTTTTTCGCTTTCAATTTTAAAAGTAGCAAGGCCGGGATAAGCAATTTCTGCACTCAGCCGCTGCATATTGTCATCCAGAACGACTGTTCCTGATGTGGTTTTGCCAAAATCTATGGCTAAATCCTGGGCAAAACCCTGACTTGTGAAAATTAAAGCCGCAAAAAGAAGCAGGCTTAATTGAAAAATTCGTTTGCTATAAGCAAACCAGCTAGTACATTTTTTCATTTGGTTAACATTTTACTTCAGTAAACTTTTTAATATAAGCAATTGAGGACAAATTTAATTGAAAAAATGTGTTCTGGCTTGTTTTTAGCTTATATAGGATGATTCTAAATAGTAATAAAAAATTATGTAACAATCAGATATACATGAATATAGAAAAGCAAAAAGCAATAATGAACATCAAATATTTCATTATTGCCTGCTTTTTGCAATGAAAAATTGCACTAAAAAAGTTGATGCTTATTACTTGTCTGCTTTATCGTTTGCATAAAATGCCAACAACAAAGCAAGGGCTTCCTCAGTTTTATCGTTTTCTATCAATAATCGTACTTTAACAATCAAATCAGTTTCGTTTGCTATGGTTTGAAGCGATAATTTTTGTTTGTCGATTAAGATTTTATCCGGAAATTTATCAATACTTCCCAAGCGTCCCAGATCATTACCAGTTAGCAAAGGATTAAACTTGATCTGGTCTGGCAATACATCTATCCCAATACCAGGTGTTGATAAGGGTTTTGGAACAATGAATGCGGCTTCACCATTTGTTCTTACATAATAATTGCCACCCATTCTACCCACTAAATCAATCTTTAATACATCGATTTCACCATTTTCATCAAGCACTTCTTTGTTAATATGCATTTTCAACACTTCACAAACAATCAGGTTAGCTGCTCCTGCGCCATCGCCTGTTTCGATGATTTGCCTTACACTACATTCAAGCTGCACTGGTGATTCTTTCACACGAAAAGGCTTCACACTTTCTGATTCCAAGGGAGTAAATCCTGCTTTCACAAATTCATTAACACCTTTGGGATACTTGGAGCTTGCCAAACTTATTTGCTGAACCATTTCGTAGTTTACCATATTAATCACTACTTCGGGCACTTCTTTCAGGTTTTCGTAGGTGTCTTTGGTTGTGTTATCACCACCCCTTCGCGAAGGAGAAAAAATGAGTGTTGAAGGGTTCACCCCAAAGGCATTAAAAAAACTGAATGGCGAAAGGTTAGGATTTCCGGCTTTGTCGATGGTACTGGCAAAGGCGATGGGTCGGGGAGCAACGCTTCCGAGCAACAGTCGATGAAGCTTCCGTTGATCATAATTCAAAGCATCAATTGTAATCATTGTTTTCATTTAGCAGGAAGTATTTGTGTTATGCATTCGCCAAATCCAATGCGGACACCATTTTTTTGAGCTGTGGCCTTCATGGTGATGGTATCATAATCATGGATAAAATTTCTTTCGCTGCCATCCTTCATTTTTACCGGCCGGGTTCCTTTCCAGCTCAGTTCGAGCATTGATCCAAAGGAATCCGGGCTGGGACCACTGATGGTACCAGAAGCATACATATCACCAGGATTGATATTACATCCGGCAACAGTTTGATGCGTAAGCTGTTGTGCCATATTCCAATAGAGATATTTGGTGTTGGACTGACAAACAATTGTTTGTTCTGCTTTTTGAGGTCGGATAGCAACCTCAAGCTGTATATCGAAATTGTGATCGCCTTTAATTTGCAGATAGGGTAAAACTTCCGGCTCCTGGATAGGCCCTTTCGTTCTGAACGGCTCTAATGCTTCCATGGTAATCACCCAGGGTGAAATTACCGATCCAAAGCTTTTGGAAAGGAATGGCCCCAAAGGAACATACTCCCAATTTTGGATGTCTCGGGCCGAAAGATCATTAAAAATCACCATGCCAAAAATCGCATCTTCAGCCTGATCTACCGGAATGGAATCGCCAAGGTTTGTTTTGATTGAAGTGATGAAGGCCATTTCCAATTCAAAATCCAGCTGTTTCGAAGGGCCAAAATGCGGCGTTTCCTCATCATTATTAGGCCTTGTTTGCCCTTTTGGCCGATGAATCGAAGTGCCGGAAACAACAATTGAAGATGCTCTGCCATGATACCCAACTGGCAGATGCTTCCAATTAGGTAAAAGGGCTTTCTCGGGATCACGAAATATCTTGCCTACATTGGTGGCATGTTCAATGCTCGAATAAAAATCAGTATAATCTCCAACCTGCACCGGCATCAGCATTTGTACCTGTTCAGCCTGATGAAGCGCTAACTGAAGGACTTCTTCATTTCCCTGAAGCTCCATATTGGAGGAGGAAAAAATCTCGGTTAAGCGCTCTCTGATAGCGATTCTGAGGTTTTTGGGTAAAAGGGCTAATTCGTTCAGGCTTTTTTCGTAGAAGATACTCAAATCAGGGATTTCAAGACTGTCGAAATAACCAAAATCAACCAGTACTGAGATGTCAACAACCGTGTCGCCAATGCGTGTAGCAATAAAAATAAGATCGCCTGAAGCGGCGATCCCATATGGTAAATTTTGTATCGGGAAGTCACTGTTTTCGGGTACTTTGATCCACGTAGTGAGTTCCGGATGATTTGATTTTAACATAATTGTATTTACTTTTATGTTGAATAAAATGAAGTGAAAAATTAATTTTAAAGGGTGCCGCGACTTTCCTGTTCCAGTTCGATTGCTTCGAACAAGGCTTTGAAATTTCCTTTCCCAAAAGATTTGGCTCCTTTGCGCTGGATAATTTCAAAAAATACCGTTGGTCGATCTTCAACTGGTTTGGAGAAGAGTTGGAGCAAGTAGCCTTCTTCATCACGATCGATCAATACATTTAATTTCTTCAGTGTTTCCAGGTCTTCGTCAATTTCCTTTACACGATCCATCACGGTATCATAATAGGTGTCGGGTACATTCAAAAACTCCACACCTCTGGCAATGAGCTGCTCAATAGTGGCGATGATATTGTCGGTAGCCATGGCAACATGCTGTGCACCAGCTCCGCGATAAAAGTCGATATACTCTTCTATCTGTGATTTTTTCTTACCCTCGGCAGGCTCGTTAATAGGAAATTTAATACGCATATTACTATTCGACATCACTTTGCTCATCAAAGCTGTGTATTCGGTAGAAATATCTTTGTCATCAAACGAAATCAATTGCTCAAAACCCATTACGGTTCCATAAAAATTGACCCATTTGTTCATTTCGCCCCAATTAACGTTTCCAACGATATGATCCACATATTTAAGGCCTGTTTCTGAGGGTTTATAAACAGGATCCCATTTACGGAAACCAGGCAGGAAAGGGCCAAAATAATTTTTGCGCTCTACAAAAATATGCACCGTTTCGCCATAGGTATAAATTCCGCTCATCACAACTTCGCCGTTTTCATCTACATTTACCTTTGGTTCCATGTAAGAACGGGCACCGCGACTGGTAGTTTCTTTCCAGGCCTGTCGGGCGTCATCCACCCATAAGGCAATCACCTTAATACCATCACCATGCAGTTTTTGATGTTCGGCAATAGGCGACTCGGGCGTTAGCGCAGTTGTGAAAACAAAGGTAATTTTTCCTTGCCGCAGGGCATAACTGGCTCTGTCTTTCAGTCCTGTTTCTAAGCCGGCATAAGCCAGTGGCTGAAATCCAAAAGCCGTTTGATAGTAATGGGCAGCCTGCTTGGCATTTCCCACATAAAATTCAACATAATCTGTCCCATTAATTGGAAGAAAGTCATTATTGCTCATGAGGTTATCAGTTTTTATATTTAATCTATTGTTTATAATTAAAAAAGCCAGCTTTTATGATAGTTTGGATCTTCCAGGCTCATCGCCTGCTTTGTCAGCTTCAGCGGTTTGAAAGTATCCACCATAACAGCGAGCTCATCAGTTCCTTTTTTGCCGATACTTCTTTCGGCGGCTCCCGGATGCGGTCCGTGGGGAATTCCGATAGGATGCAGCGTGATCATTCCTTTTTCAATATGATTTCTGCTCATAAAATCGCCATCCACATAATAAAGCACTTCGTCAGAGTCCACATTACTATGATTGTAAGGTGCAGGAATGGCTAAGGGATGATAATCGTATAATCGGGGAACGAAAGCGCAGATTACAAATGCCGGTGTTTCAAAAGTTTGATGCACTGGCGGCGGCTGATGAATGCGTCCGGTGATGGGTTCAAAATCGTGGATGCTAATTCCGAAAGGATAATGGCAGCCATCCCAGCCAATGGCATCGAACGGATGGGAAGCATAAACATAAGGAAACAGCAGGTCTTCACGCTTGATCTTTACGAGAAATTCTCCTTGCTCATCATTTGTCACCAATTTTTCGGGCACTTTAATATCTCTTTCGTAAAAAGGCGCATGCTCAAGTAACTGTCCATTCTTATTTACGTAACGTTTTGGGAATCGCAGGGGATGAAAAGATTCAACAATAAATAGGCGATTGTCTGATGATTCAAATTCCAGCTGATAAATTGTACCCCTTGGAATGATAAGGTGATCGCCATAAACAAAATTGATTGTCCCGAAGATAGTGTGTAATTTGCCACTCCCTTTATGAACAAATATCATCTCATCAGCTTGGGAGTTCTTATAAAAATAGTCTTTCATCGAAAGGCGCGGGGCCGCCAGATTGATATACACATCGTTGTTAATCAAAACCGGTACACGGCTATCGAGGTAATCATCTGTTGGTTTCACCTGAAAACCATTAAAGCTGCGGTGTTGCATATTGTGTTCCAGCGCCACTTGGGGTTTTACGGAAACGGGATTACCTATCGATTTTACCATAGTAGGTGGATAAGTGTGATAGATGAGTGAATAAACATCAGAAAAACCCGCTGTTGAAACCAATTCTTCGGCATAAAGCTCTCCATCAGGCTTACGAAAAACAGTGTGACGTTTGTGAGGTATTTCACCGCGCCGCAAATAATAAGGCATACAATTTAGATTTGGTTTAAATAAGAAAAACAAATCTACATAAAAAATTGTTTAACCATAGTAATTTCGAAATCAATTTCAGATAAAAAAAACGTTAAAAATGCTTAAGCCACTTCTCGAACCCTTTGTGATGAGGGCGCTTCAACTTAAAAACCGTTTTGTAATGGCGCCGCTGACGAGACAGCGGGCAGGAAAAAAATTGGAACCCACCAACCTTCATGCCCAATATTATGAGCAAAGAGCCGGCGCTGGTTTAATAATAAGTGAGGCGAGTCAGATTTCGCCCAAAGGGCAGGGTTATCCCAACACCCCTGGAATTTATTCGCAGGAGCAAATAGCAGGATGGGAAAAAGTGACAACGGCAGTGCATCAGGCAGGTGGCAAAATCGTGTGTCAGCTGTGGCATGTTGGCCGGCATTCGCACCCATTTATTCAGTTGGATGGCGGCATGCCCGTAGGTCCGTCTGCCGTGGCAGAAACAGGACATATTACAACACCAAAAGGTAAAATGGTTCCCGTTGTGCCCAAAGCACTAACGCTTTCAGAAATTAAAGCCACTGTTGAAGATTATCGCAAAGCAGCCGCAAATGCCATAAAGGCAGGTTTTGACGGCGTTGAGATACATGGCGCCAATGGCTACCTGATTGATCAGTTTTTGAATGATAACAGCAACATAAGGACTGATCAGTATGGCGGAAATGTTCCCAATAAAGTACGTTTTGCATTGGAAGTTGTGGAGGCCATTGTGAATGAAATTGGAGCTGAACGCACAGGTATTCGTCTTTCTCCTTCCGGAAGAAATTTTGGTGTCAGTAATGAAAATCCCGTCGAAACTTTTACCTATCTGATTGAAAAACTCAACAATTATAAATTGGCGTTCCTTCATCTGATCGAACCTTTAGCGCATACTATTCAAGGTTTGGAAAATTATCTTGCCAGTCCTACAATCTATTTTAAACCTCTGATCGAAAGCCCGGTAATCACTGCTGGTGGAATGACTTTTGAGTTGGCGGACAAAATGTTAAATGAAGGGCATGCTGATTTAGTAGCTTTTGGAAGGGATTTTATTTCCAATCCCGATCTTGTGGAACGCTATCGAAACCAATGGCCTTTGCAACCGTATGATACAGAAACCTTTTACGGGGGCAATGAAGTAGGATATACAGATTATCCTTTTTACAAACCAGAACAGATTAAGAAATGATTTCAGGATTGGATTTTTTAAGTGTGGCAGCTGACTGGGCTAACCAGCGGCTGGCTGACGGCGGGCCTCGCTATGCAGAGTATCATCCCGATCAAATTATTGTGGAGCCCTGGAACGCGTTGAGTTCTGTTGTCATGATGCTTCCTGCAGTTTATTGGTTTTTTAAAGAACGGGCGGATATTCAGCAACATAAATTCTTTGCATTTGCTACACTGATGGTTTTTCTTGGCGGACTTGGCAGCACGCTTTTTCATGCATTCAGGTTGAGTCCTGTTTTTTTGTTGATGGATGTTTTACCTTCCGCTTTGTTAATGCTATCGCTGTCAGTGTTTTTTTGGCTGAAGATTTTAAAGAAATGGTGGCTTGTTTTGGTCGTCCTGCTTCCTTTATTTGGGTTGAGGTTTTTGCTTTATGGCCAACTTGATGGGCATTTGGCAATCAATATTTCTTATGTGCTTTCGGGGGCTCTGGTTTTGATTCCTTTGCTTTTGGTGCTTTACCGAACACGTTTCAACTCCGGTTTTGCAGTGTTATTATCATTGATTCTACTTGCTTTGGCTTTGCTTTTCAGACAACTTGATATCTATACATTTGAATTTTTACCTCAAGGAACTCATTTTCTTTGGCATTTGTTCAGTGCCGGGGGCTCCTATTTTATGCTGTATTATCTATACAGATTGAGATTATACGAGCAAAAAGAAGATTGAAATGTAGCTGGCTATTTGTTTGGTTTAAAATGCTTTACTCAATACCACTAAAGTGTTTCATAAACTGAACACGCTCATAGGCAGCAGGATTGGTGGCTTCTTTCACACTCATTTTGCCAATAAAATCGTCTGTTGTCTTAAAATTGTGCTTTGTCATCCAGGTTTCCAGTTCATTAAGCATGAGGCCGATTTCCTGAAAACCTTTCTTGTAAAGTACTGTCGCGATTTGAACTGCTTTTGCGCCTGCCAGAAGCTGTTTGATCATGGCTTTGCCGTCGTGTATTCCTGTGGAAGCAGCAATGTCGCAATGAACCTTAGTGGACATCATGGCAACCCAGCGCAAGGAAATTGCTAACTCTTCAGGATGGCTGAAAACATTGGAAGCCTTGATCTCAAACTTGTCAATGTCGATATCAGGTGAAAAGAATCGGTTAAAGAAAACCAGTCCTGAAATACCGGTCCAGGAAAGCTTTAAAGCCATTTTTGACAAACTTGAGAAGTAATAGCTAATCTTAAGGGCGATGGGTATTTTTATGAGTTTGGTGATCTTTTCGACTATTTCAAAATAAATTGCCTCATTATAGTCACTGTTGTGATGCGGATCGGAGGGAAGCACAAAAATATTCAGCTCAATGCCGTCAGCACCGGCTTCTTCGATTTTTTTGGCAAAGTCAATCCATTCATAAGATGAAACGCAATTGATACTGGCAATAATCGGAATATCCACTGCTTGTTTCGCATCCCGTATCAGCTTGATGTACCGATCCACATCATTATGACGGGTGTAATTGCGGATGTAGTCTTCCGCTTCCGGATAATAATTGCTGATTTTATCCTGAACAAGCGTATGACTTGCGCTGTGTTTGATTTGTTCTTCGAACAGTGATTTTAATACCACAGCAGCAGCACCATTTGCAGCAGCTTCTTTAATGTTTTCAACTGAATTTGTAAGACCCGAACTCCCGACTATGATCGGATTTTTTAGTTTCAGTCCCATATAACTAGTGGCCAGATTTACCATAATTCCTCCCTTGCTTGATGTTGGATTTGTATGTTATTAATACACCTTTGTGCTTGCAAAGCTAAGAAACAAATTATTCAAATTCATTCTAAATTTGATGACTGCATTTTGAAAAAATCCTCTTTTGCGTTTTAATTTGTCTCAATGAGTTGTCTTGAGCTTATTGTGCAGTGCGAATTTTTGATGAGAAATCATTCTTATTTCTTCATTTTTATGCTCATGTTTTTAACATTTAGCTGTTTAAAACTATGTAGTCTTGCTCGTGATTATGCAATATGATTGTTTACTTTTGAGCCTGTAAAAGCTCTCGACATATTAGATTTCGTTAAATCAAAAATTTCCGGATATTGGATTTGCTATTGGATGATAGCAGGTAAATTTCAGGAAACATATAGAACAACCAATGAAACCACGATATTATATCATTGTAATAATAGGATTACTGTTTTCGGTTGGTATGTATGCCCAACCTATCGTTGTTGGAAACCCCTCTGATACAGCTATTTGTGTTGATGCAAGTGCAAACTTCAGGGTGATTGCAGTAAACACTGCTGCCTATCAATGGCAGGAAAATGATGGTGTTGGCTGGTACAACATTACTGAATCATTAGGATACGCTACCGGATACAATACGCCATTACTTACCATTTTGGATGCCAATTTGGGATTAAATGGTTATTTGTACCGGTGTGTAGTTTTTGATGCTCAGGGTGCTCAGGATATTTCTGAAGCTGCCCAAATGGGAGTTTACGAGCCTCCAATCATTACTTCTCAACCTGCCGATATGCGTGTTTGTAAAAACGAAATGGCTGTTTTTACTGTTCAGGCATTGAATGGAACGGGTTTTAGCTGGCAGGAAAATATTGGACAGGGTTGGGTTCACCTGGAGGATAATGCCTTTTATCAGGGAACAAATTCTAATACACTTCAAGTGTTTACCACAACAGGGATGAACGGTTTTCGCTACCGGTGTGTTGTAACAAATGTAAGCTGTCCGGATACGACAATCAGCGCCAGGCTATTTGTTGATCCAACTCCTGTTGTGCAACAAATTACCGGAGGAGGCAACTATTGCACGGGAGGCACTGGTGTTGAGATTGGGTTAGCGGATTCGGAAACGGGAATAAGTTATCAACTTTTCAGAAATGAAAATCCAACGGCTAATGTAATTGAAGGAAATAATGAAGCCATCTCGTTTGGATTGGTCACACAGGAAGGACAATATAGTGTATTGGCAATTAATGGATTTACATCCTGCAGCATTATGATGGAAGGCTCGACAGATGTGACAATTGATCCTTTGCCTTTGCAACAACAGCTTAGCGGAGGAGGCTCTTATTGCCCGGGAGATGACGTACCGCAAATTTTTCTTTCTGAAACCGAAGTGGGTGTTGTTTATCAACTGTTTGTTAATGGAACCTACACAGGAGCCCAAATCGTTGGTAACGGCTTTATAAATAGTTTCGGTAGCTTTGCTGATAGCGGATTATATACTGTTACAGCTTTTAATCCGGCAACAGGTTGCAGCACTCAGATATCAAGTCAGGTTCAGATTATCGAAGAAAATGCCCCGAGTGTTTTTGCAGGCAGTAATCAGTTTATCCAAAGAGGTGAAATTGCCAGCTTGAATGCTTCGGCAACTGGGGGCTCCGGAAATTACAGCTACAACTGGGCGCCTCAGGCTTATGTTCAACAACCCGATTGGTCATCAACTCAAACCATACCTCTTTTTCAATCGCGGCAGTTTGTGATTAAAGCTTTAGATCAGCAAAACGGCTGCGAAGCTCAGCCTGATACCTTAATAGTTTATGTTGAAGATGGCGAGCTGGAGTTGGAGTTGATCGCGAGTCAAACACAAATCTGCCCGGGCGAACAGGTGCAATTATCAGCCATTGCAGGAGGAGGAACTGGCAATTATTCCTATCAATGGACTTCGCTTCCCGAAGGCATCAGCTCTACAAACACACAGCTTGTGGTTAGTCCGACTGTCTCAACAACATATTTGGTAACACTCAGTGATGGACAACAGGCGATACAAAAATCTGTGAGCATTCAGGTAAATCCAATTCCTTCTCAATTTAGCATCTCAGGCGATGAAAGCTATTGTGCCAACGAGGAAGGTGTTAAAATTGGTTTAAACGGGTCAGAAAATGGTGTGATCTATCAGCTAATTCGAAATGATAATGAAGTAGCTGCTGAGAGATCTGGTAATGGACAGGCTATTATTTTTGGAAATTTTGGTGTTGGAAATTATCATGTTGATGCCCGCTTTTCTCCCGGCAGCTGCTCACGAATGATGAATGGTGCATTATCAGTGAGTGTAATTCCGTTACCAGGCTTAACGGTCGGAGCCAACCAGTACATTTCAAATGGAGAACAGACAACACTTTCAGCAACCGTGCAGGGTGGTTCAGGAAATTTCCAGTTTAACTGGACACCTTTTGATAAACTTTTAAACCCAAATCAACAAAATCCGGCTACTTTGCCGCTTTTTGAAACCACACTTTTTAAAGTTACAGCAACCGATGTAAATAGCGGATGTGAAAGCAATTCCGCACAATCAGTGGTTTTTGTAACTGGTGGAGCCCTTGACCTTACAATTCAGGCAGATCAGTACAGTATTTGTTCCGGAGAATCTTTGCAGCTGCAGGCATTACCTTCAGGAGGTTCAGGGAATTATGTGTACCAATGGCAATCAAATCCTCCCGGAGTGAATGCTGTTGTTTCAAATCCTCTGGTTACATTAACTAATTCGAGCTGGTTGATTCTCACAGTAACAGATGGGTTTTCTATCTTAAGTGATTCGCTTTTTATTGAAGTTCGCCCTTTGCCTCAAACCTTCAGCTTGGATGGTGGAGGAAATTATTGTGCTGATGATGAAGGTGTTGAGATAATACTGACAGGGTCAGAATATGATGTGTTTTATTCACTTTACTGTAACGGCACAAATACGGGGCAGGTTCGTATTGGAAACGGCCAGCCTGTCACATTTGCTAATCAAAATATTGAAGGAATTTACCAGATTGAGGCCTTTTCGCAGCAGCAGCTATGTGGCAATATGATGCCCGGAAATGTTGAAGTGGCAGCTGTGAATCCTCCTGTTGCCTTTGCCGGATATGATAGAACTATTCAATCAGGCACTGTCACTAACTTAAATGCTGAAGCATCAGGTGGATCAGGCAATTATGGTTACGAATGGTCGCCCGAATCAATGGTTGTGAATCCTGCAGCTCAGCAAACGCTAACTTTACCACTCAGTCAAAACACAGTTTTTAATTTAAGGATAACAGATAATCAAAGTGGATGTCAGTCACAATCCGATCAGGTTCAGGTATTTGTTCAGGGAGGGGCTTTACAGGTAGATGCATCTGCAAATCAACAGTCTGCCTGCGAAGGAACAGAAATTCAGCTTAGCGCTCTGGCTACAGGTGGCACTGCAAATTATTATTATAGCTGGACTTCGGTGCCGGCGGGATTTTACTCGGGCGAAGCCTTTCCAGTAGTTGTTCCTTCGCAGTCTGCATGGTACAAGCTTACGGTTTTTGACGGGCAACAAACTGCTTCAGACAGTGTTTTTGTTGAAGTATCGCAGGCTCCTCAAATATTTACGGTTTTTGGAGGCGGACAAATTTGTGAAACGGGTCAAACACAACAGATCTATTTAGATGGGAGTGAATTGGGTGTATTGTATCAGCTTTTCCACGAAGATATTTTAAAGGCCGAATTATTTGGAACAGGATCTGCATTGCAATTCGGCGGTTTCGATCAACCCGGAAGTTATACTCTTACAGCTGTTACTACGGCAGCTTGCCAAAAATTGATGAACGGAGAAGCTATTATTTCACAGGCAAATGCGCCGTTGGTAAATGCAGGTCCTGATAAATGGATTGGCCAAAATGAACAGGTTACCCTGGAAGGCATTTTAATGGGAGATGAAAATGCTGCATTTGTTTGGAACCCTTCTGCCCAGTTGCTTAATCCCGATGCCATACAGCCTACAACAGTTAGTTTAAACAGCACGACTTTGTTTTCTTTGGAGGCTGTAAATCCTGTTTGTGGCGGTGCGACAGATTATGCTACGGTTTTTGTAACGGGAGGGCAATTGTCGCTTTCCTTGTATCATTCACCAGTTTCTTGTCAGGGAGAGCCGGTTACATTATTTGCCTTACCGGGAGGAGGTGAAGGTAATTATACTTTTTCATGGGTCTCAAATCCGGCAGGCTTTGAATCAAATGAAATTGATCCGCTTATTTTTCCGGAAGAGGCAGCCTGGTATATTTTTACCTTATCAGAAGACAGCCAAATCCTAAAAGATTCGGTTTGGATTGAGCCGCATCCTGCTCCTCAGATTTTTGAAATTTCAGGAGGTGGTGAAGTCTGTGCTAATGAAGAACTTCCTGATATTCAGCTTTCAGGATCGGAACCGGGAGTTGTTTATTCGCTGATTCATAATGGTGTTGAAACAGCTTATGCTCAAATGGGGAACGGTTTCGCAATGCAATTTGAAACGGCTTCAGGGCCTGGATCTTATCAGGTGAAAGCTGTTTATGAAGGCTCATCTTGTTTTTCATTTATGAGCGGAGTAGTCTCGGTTGATATGATTGATTCGCCAATTGTTTTTGCCGGATATGATCAAACCATACAAAGTGGAGAAACAGCCTTATTGAGCATGGAGGCTATTGGTGGATCGGGTGAATATACGTATCAGTGGTTTCCTGATTGGCTTGTTGAATTTCCAAATGATCCCAATACGAATACGTTACCTCTGGAGCAGTCCACAGTGTTTTTTGGTTCAGCCACAGATGTGTTGTCGGAATGTGAATCAGCACAAGATACCTTGATTGTATTTGTTACACAAGGCCTGCTTACGGCACGCATACTCACCGGGCAAAGTCAAATCTGCGAAGGACAGCATTTTAAGGCAATGGCGCTTCCCGGTGGAGGGTCGGGTTCCTATTCTTATCTGTGGACTAATCAGGAAGCAGAGGTGTTAGGAAATGATTTACAGTTGTCTGTTAGCCTGGATCAGAGTAGCTGGATTTATCTGCTGATTTCAGACGGAGAAACCACTGCAAATGATTCTGTTTATGTGTCGGTTTCAGCAGAAATACAACAATTTATTTTAACAGGAGGTGGACAGTATTGCGCAGGTTCAGCTGCTCCTGAAATCGGGCTTTCTGGTTCGGAATCAGGTGTTCAGTATGAGGTGTTCAGGGGAGAACAATTGCTTTTAACTGTTCAGGGAACAGGTTCGGAATTGTCATTTGGTCAGCAAGCCATGTCCGGAGTTTATACGGTTGAGGCTTACCACCCCGGTTTTTCATGCCGTCAGGCTATGGCCGGAGCTGCTGTGGTAATTAGAAATACAATTCCTCAGCTCGATGCAGGTCAGGATTTATTTATTCCCCGCGGAACTGCTGCGAATCTGCAGGCCTTTGTTAGCAATGGCTCCGGAGATTATGCTTTCCAATGGCAACCTGAATCGCTGGTAGTAAATCCCGAAGCTGCTATCACGGCCACACAACCTCTGCAGCAAAGTGTTTTCTTTGAGTTGTTTGTTACGGATAACCTCAGTTTATGTCAGGCGAGTGATCAGCTGAGTGTTTTTGTCACAGGGGGTTCGTTAAGCGTGAGTTTGCATGCCGGTGAGGAATTTATTTGTCCGGGCGAGCCGATCCAAATCAATGCTTTGCCTTCGGGCGGAGATGGAAATTATAACTGGCAATGGTTGGCTAACGGGCTGATTCTTCCTGATGCTGGTTGGCAAATTCTGGATTATCCTGCTGAAGACACATGGTATGAAATTGTTGTTGAGTCGGGCGATCAGCAAGCCAAAGATTCTGTTTTGGTGCGGATGAACAGTCTTCCTCAGGTATTTACATTAGATGGCGGCGGATTATTTTGCGATGGTCAATTGCCTCCGGAAGTTTTTCTTACTGACAGCGAACCCGGCATGGAATACAAACTATACCTCAACGGACAGTTTACGGGTTTAACCAAAAATGGCACTGGAAACACTATTGACTTTGGGCCTCGGTTTGCTCAGGGAAGTTATCATGCGCTCGCTGTTAGTCAGGAGAGTTGTGTGCAGCTGATGGATGGTTTGATAGAAGTAAGGCAAACACCCAAAGCACAACAGTTTGATTTGCTTGGAGGCGGGCGATGGTGTGCCAATGAGGCTGGCAATGGCGTTTATCTCTCAGGTTCTGAAACAGGAGTAGATTACACCTTATTGAACAATAGCAACACCCTTGTTGAAACGATTTTTGGAACGGGAAATGCCATCGCTTTTAATTCACTTACTGAAACAGGAGCATTTCGGGTTATAGCTAATTTCTTTAATGAATCCTGCTCACAACCAATGAGGGGAATTGTTTCAACAATTATTGATCCTGTTCCGCAATTAATTATTTCGGGAGAAACCACAGCTTGCGAAAATGATGAATTTATACTAAGCGCTGCAGGTGCTGATAATTATGAATGGCTTCTGGATCCTGTGCAAATTACAGATGAGATTATTTTGCCGGCAACTGAAACTACATTCTTTCTGGTAATTGGAACGAATAGCCTGGGCTGCAAGGATACAGCAGCTGTACAACTCGTAGTGAATCCGCTGCCTGAGGTGGAACTCCTGTTAAATGAAGAGCAGAAAACGATAACAGCCACACCTGATGATTTTCAGGAATTTATCTTTTATTCGGGCAATTTGATTTTACAGTCGGGTGCTTCCAACAACTTTAGTTTCGCTGGAATAGCATTGCCGGTTGATTCGATAGGTGTGGAGGCAGTAACATCGGATGGCTGTGTTTCGAAAGCGCTTGTTTTTGTGGATGTCACCTTCGAATCTAATGCTTTTACACCTAATGGGGATGGCATTAATGACGTATTTAGAAAAGGAGATTTTATCAGGGTGTTTAGCCGTTGGGGGGTTGAGCTTTTTAACGGCGATCAGGGTTGGAACGGACGTTATAAGGGAAGTCTGGTAAGTCCCGGAACGTATTATTTTGTGCAGGAAATCAGAGATGCAAATGGAAATTTGATAAGAACGGAAAAAGGTTCTGTAACACTTGTAATGGAATGAGATACAATTTTTTCGGCATATTATTGATTTTAATTTTGCTGAGCTTTGCCACAGCGATGGGGCAGTCGTCGCGACTTCTGAGGCAAGCTGATAACCGGTATGAGGCTAAAAACTATGCTTCAGCAATAGCTCTTTGGAAAAAAGTATTTGATCAGGAGAAAGATGCAGCATTGCGGCAACAGCTAGCCTTTAACATTGGAGAGGCCTATCTCAGGATGAACCAACTCGACGAGGCGGCTGTTTGGTTGAACGACGCTTCCGAAATCGCTCAGCCACCAGTGGAATGGCTGCTGCTGAAAGCCTCGGTCCAGCTCAGACTCAATCAATCGGGTTTTGCCCGAAAAACTATTTTAGCTGCACTCGATATACAGCCGTATTCCAGACAGTTACAGGATATGCTTGCCATGATCGATCGCTGGGACAAGCAATCGCACGAAGCTGATTTTCCTTTCGCTAAGCTTTCAAGTATAAACACCGAATGGAGCGATTATTCGGCTTTGTGGCATCAGAATCGTTTATTAATCTCGAGCAGTAGGCCCGGCAAGCAACAACAAAATATTGACGGAAGAACATCAGAGTTTTATTCCGGAATTTTCGAATTTCAACAAAATCAGTTTGGTGATTTTGAGCTTTCCTCTGATTTTAACGCATTGAAAGGCAGTAATATCGGAACACCTGCCATGGATCAGCTACATCAAAGGATTTTTTACACCAGGTGCAATAACAACAAAAAGCGCTGTGCCATTTTTGTGGCAATGATTGATCCGCTTACCGGAAAAATCAGCAAATCAAAACCGGCGCCTTTTATGCAAAACTATGTGCATTACGGCCATCCATTTGTACGGGAGGATGGTAAGATGCTTTATTTCGTTTCGGATATGTCTGGCGGATATGGTGGCAAAGATATTTACCGAATCAGCCTTCGGGAAGATGGCGGCTTCGGCCTCGTAATCAATATGGGACCAAAAATCAATGCTTCGGGTGATGAGCTTTTCCCGACTGTTATTGGCGACAGCATACTGTTGTTTGCTGCAGAGCGTTTTTCAGGCTATGGAGGTTTGGATGTGTATGCCTCAAGGCTGACTGATGAACAGGCGCAAAAGCCTATTCTGCTGGATTATCCTTTCAACAGCCAGGGAGACGATTTTTATCTCACTTTGAAAACTGGCAGCATTCAGGGCTGGCTCAGTTCTAATCGTGAAAGCGAGACGAATGATGATATTTATGCTTTTGAAGCTTTTCCGCTGCGGACAATCCTCGAAGGAGTAGTAAAGGAAGAACATTCAGGACAGCTGCTGGCTGATGCAGAAATAGCAATTCTTGAGAATGGTTGGAGAAAAAGCATGATTAAGACGGATTCGATTGGGTATTACCGGACAAGTATTTCCATAGGAAGCAGCCTGGAAATTCATGCAGAGAAAGCAGGGTATTTCCCCGAAAAACGACGACAAAAAGTCTCAGATTCAGCACGTTTGCTGCGTCAGAATTTTACATTGGCTTTGTTAACCTATCCTGCTGCCATTAGTGGGATAGTGATTGAAAAGGAGACCCGAAAAGCACTGGCTTCCGAAAAGGTAATGCTTAATGGCCCGGGTGGTTTTTACCTGGAAACTTTCACCAATTCGCAGGGCGAATACCGTTTTGATTCCTTAAAACCGAATCATGTTTATACCGTGAAAGTAACCAAAAAGGGCTATTTCAGCGAATCGCGTGTTTGCAGGATTCCGGAAGCCCGAAAACCACTGCTGTTAAATAAGCAAAACGGGGTGGATATGGATTTTGAATTGATTGCTATTCAGAAAAAAAAGGAGGTGGTGATCCATAATATTTACTACGATTTTGATAAGGCTAGCTTGCGTGAAAGCTCAAAACTGGAGCTGAACAAGCTGGTTTCGATGCTGCGCGAAACTCCTAATGTGATCGTACAAATCAACGCCCATACCGATACACGTGGCAGCCATGCTTACAACGATAAGCTTTCTGACAGCCGTGCCGCTTCGGTGGTTAATTATCTGGTATCAAACGGCATCGACCCTGCACGACTTGTATCGAGAGGCTTTGGTAAACAAAATCCCATATTTCCGAATGCTAAATCCGAAGCAGAGCATCAGGCCAATCGCAGAACGACTTTTACCGTAACAGGGACCGACTTTAAACCTGTGATCTCTCAAAACAATTTTATTCCGAAAGAGACCGATCTCATTTATCGCGTTCAGCTGATGGCGACCTCGGCTTACTTTGAGCCTGAGAGTTATTTTGCTGTTTTAAAAGTTATTATACCCGATGCCCGGTTTTATGTGCAGCCTGTGAATGGCATTTACCGTTACGAAATTGGCGACCGACAACATCTGCCAGCAGCCGAATCGCTTAAAAATCAGGTTTTGGCAGCAGGCTTTTCAGATTGTTTTATCGTGCCCTACTACAATGGAAAACGCATTTCGATGGAAGAAGCTAAAAAAATTAGACCATGAACAGGATGTTAAGATATATGCTTTTAGCAGCAACTTTGTTGTTTATTGTTGGACGAGCCAAAGCACAAACCGACTTGTTGTTTAGCCTTCACGGGATGAACCAAAAAGTGTTTAATCCGGCTGCAATGGACGACAATGGACGGATCAATCTGGAATTGATGGCCAGACAGCAGTGGATTGGTTTCCCCGATGCACCTGCTGTACAATATCTAAGTGCAGATATGTTTATGGATGAGCAGCCAATGGGTCTCAAATTAAGCTTTCTGAATCAGACTGCAGGAAAAGAAGTTACCAGGCAGTTGAGCCTGGCTTATGCCTATCAGGTAAGACTTTCAAATGAACTTGACCTTCGTTTCGGACTCGGAGCAGGTTTTTATCAACGTCAGGTGCTTTTTTCTGAATTGATTTTTGAAGAAGACAACGAACCACTCATCAAACCTGATGAATCTGTGTTTAAACCAGATTTTTCGTTTGGTGCAGAACTGTACTGGCAGGCCTTCACAATTGGTGTGGCAGCCAATCATATTACAACTCCCAACCGAAAAGCCACGATTTTCAGGATTCCCTTGCATAATCATTTATACCTGATGCATCGGCTAATGCTAAATGAGCAAAGTAGCTTGCTGACAGAAATCTCCTGGCATTTGCAGGGAACGATCAGACGTATGCAGCTTGGTGCTGTGATTGAAACTGGAATTCTGGAAGCCGGACTGGCTTATCGGCATCAGGATGCTTTGATAATACGCGCCGGAATAGCCTTGTCCGAAACAATCAAACTACGGTATTCCTATGATTTGGGTATTTCGAAAATAGCCAATTACAACAGTGGCACACATGAAATTAGTTTGCAGTTTGGGTTCCTAAAAAAGTCAGGAAAATACCTGTCGCCCAGGTTTTTAGATTAATAAAAATCCAGTCCTCAAGCTTTAGTTAATGTCTGGATGAATCACCTCCGAGAACATATCATTCTTTTCCAGGATTTCAAGCGCCTGAAGAATGGTTTCGTCCTGTTCGCTTACTACCTGATAATAAGCTTCCATATCCCATAAATTGCGGGCAATCAATGCTTTGATCTGCATCCGGATGAAATCTTCTGAACGCTGGTATAAGGCTTCATCAAATTCCACCTGTTCTTTTTCGGCCAAGGCCAGAAAATCCGTCATCATCGCTTCATCTACCTCAAAGCCTTTAACAAATTTTTCTGTCGTTTTGTAGGATTTTTTGATTTCATCCCGTTTTGCATTAGAAAAATCAATGGTATAGCGATTGAAAACGCCTTTGCGAATCAGATTAGAATAATAAGTGGTAAAATGTAGCGTATCAACCGGCACAAAAATATCAGGCATTATACCGCCACCACCAAAAACGGTTCTTTTGGCAGCTGTGAAATATTTGAGAGAATCCGGGAAGTGGATGCTGTCGGCGTTCACCAGTTCACCTTTGCGCTGCCTTTCAATCAAATCCTTGAAGTAGTTTTCGCTTCCTTCATCGTACGGACGTTGGATGCTGCGGCCACTTGGCGTATAATAGCGGGCAGCCGTAAGTCGGATCACGGCGCCATCAGGAAGCTGAAAAGGTCTTTGCACCAGTCCTTTGCCAAACGAACGACGGCCAATAACGATGCCGCGATCCCAATCCTGAACAGCGCCTGAAACAATTTCGCTGGCCGAAGCTGATCCTTCATTGATCAACACAACCAATTTTCCTTTTTCGAAATTTCCTTTGGCGGTTGCCAAAAAATCCTGGCGCGGGCTTTTTAAGCCTTTGGTATAAACAATCAGCTTGCCTTCTTCCAGAAACTCATCCGAAAGCTCAACGGCAACATTCAAAAAACCACCTGAATTGCCTCTCAGGTCAAGCACCAGATTTTCCATACCCGCTTTGGTGAGTTCGGCCATGCTTTGATAAAATTCTTCCATCGAAGTTTTTGAAAAGCGATTCAGCTTGATATAACCAACATTTTTGTTTAGCATGAAGTTTGCATCTATACTGTTGATCGGGATTTTGTCGCGTTCAATAGTGTAATCAATCAGATCAGGCATATTATTACGTAAAATACTCACGTTAACCGTAGTACCCTTTTCACCACGAAGCCTGTCCATCACATATTTATTGGTAATTTTTTTCCCGAAGGCATCTTCGCCATTGATTTTGAGGATGCGATCACCGGCAAGAATACCCAGTTTTTCAGAAGGGCCGCCCGGCACTGGTGCCACCACCAAAATGGTGTCGCGCAACAGCTGAAAAGTTACGCCAATGCCTTCAAAACTTCCCTCGAGTGGCTCGTTGGCCGCATCAATATCCTCCTTCGAATAGTAGGAAGAATGCGGATCAAGTTCTTTTAGCATTGATACGATTGCATCTTCAACCAAAGCGGGTGCATCTGTGCTGTCCACATAAAAATTGTCGATATAAAAAAGTGCCGCAGCAAATTTTTGGGTTGTTTCTTTTGGATCAAGCTTTTCGGGCTTTTGAGCCATGGTCGCAAAGCTGGCCAGCAACGACAAAATGATCAGGGCTATATTCTTCATACTTAACATCTTAAAATCAGGGTTTAACTTTGTTTACTTGAGCTTTGTGAAACACATTTTCCTATAAAACATCCAAAAATAAACAATTATTGTCAGTTCAGGTTTTAGGATCATTGTATGGCCGTTAAAGTTTGTTAAGCACAAAGGACGTTTCGAAGAATAATTTTAGTGCTTTTTTATTTGATAAGAATAAAAAAAAGCGCTTCGTATATTCGGAAGCGCTTTGTATGAGTCTTAATTTAAAGCCTTTAGAATTTCAGGATTTCCATAGCCGCTGCATAAATTTTATCAGCATTAGGCAGTATAGCTTTTTCCAGAATAGGGTTAAAACCAACGGGAGTAAAAGTAGATCCAACACGTTTTACCGGAGCATCGAGGAATACAAAAGCTTCTTCGGCAACAAAGGAAGCCAGCTCACTGCCAAAGCCTGCAAAAACTTTTTCTTCGTGTACAACCAGCACACGCGAAGTCTTTTTTACTGTTGCCACAATGGCTTCCTTATCCAAAGGAATCAGGCTGCGGATGTCGAGTACCTCGATTTCTTTGCCTGTTTCGTCGCTGATGCGATCAGCTACCTGAACGGCCATATGTGTGGTGTTGCCATAGGTAATGATACTCAAATCGGAACCACTGCGACGGATGCGTGCTTTGCCGAAAGGCACCTCAAAATCATCAGGCACTACGGTTTCGGCAACCGGATCATTATAGAGTGCTTTGGGTTCCAGAAATACTGTAGGTCCCTTACTGCGCATGGCAGTTCGTAAAAGACCGGCAGCATCATCGGCATAAGAAGGATAAACGATACGCAACCCGGGTAGTGTAGCCAAAGCTCCTTCGATGGTTTGTGAGTGATATAATCCACCACCAATATAACCACCGGAAGCCAACCGAATCGTAACGTTAGGTGCAAATGCGCCATTGCTACGCCAGTAGTCATGTGAAGCTTCAACCAATTGTTCCATGGCAGGCCAGAAGTAATCGGCAAATTCGGCGCCTTCCACAACGATGCGAATTTTATCGTTGAAGCGGCTCATACCGTTGGCTGTTCCAAGGATATAATCCTCGGCGATGGGTGCATTGAACACGCGCTCTTTGCCAAATTCCTGCTGCATGCCCTTGGTTACATTAAAGATGCCACCTTTGTCTTTATTGGCTACATCCTGACCCCAGATATAGGTGTCAGGGTTTTTGCGAAATTCGTCTTTTAGGGTTTCATTGAGTGCCTGGATAAGCTTCATTGGTTTTCCTTTGGTGCCATCATGCAGGCCTTCGGGATATTTTTCAGCTTTGTAGGGTTCGGGCAAAACAAAGTTGAAAATGCTGTCAGGGCTTGGATCAGCAGCTTTGATCACTTTTTTATGCGCTGCAGAAATGGTCTTTTTGGCTTCTGCATCCAGTGCATTGAGTTCGTCTTCGGTAAATTTGCCCGAATGGATCAGCTGTACCCTGAAACGCATCAGCGGGTCGCTGTGGCTCACGCAGTGTCTTTCATTATCATCACGATAAAGCTCGTGACGATCCGAATTGGAGTGTGAATGAATACGCACACAATTGGCATGAACAATAACAGGTTCGCCATGCTTTTCGATATGCTCGCGCGCTTCGAACATGGCATTCATCGAATTGAACACGCTTTTGCCATCGCAATAGATGATTTTCAAATTGCGGATGCCTCGGTAGTTTTCTGCTGCACGGCGATTGGCCGACTGGTCTTTTTGTGGCACAGAAATGCCGTATTGGTTATCCTGAAACACAAAAAGTACCGGCAGTTTTTCCTTTGAAGCACCGTTGATGGCTTCAAAAACATAACCCTCCGAGGTGGAAGATTCGCCTTGTGAGCTGATGGCAATGCCCTTGGCTTCATAACGTTTTATTCCTCTTGCTGTTCCAACGGCATGAAGTGTATGATTTCCTGTGGCCGACGAAACGTTTTGTATGTTCCATTCGGGTTTGGCAAAGTGATTCGACATATGACGACCACCACTGGCCGGATCATCGGCTTTGGAAAGACCATTAAGGATAATCTCTTCGGCGGTGAGGCCGGCCGAAATCGCCGTTAACATATCACGGTAATATGGGAAAAGAAAGTCGGTTTCGCGGTTAAAAACCTGGCCGATTGCCAGCTGAATACCATCGTGTCCGGCATATGGGGCATGATATGACCAACCGAGCGCCTGTTTGAGGTAATTAGGGGCTTTCTCATCAATCTGACGGCCAAGGGTCATCAGACTATACCACTTATTCAGGGTTTCCTTGTCCGTATTGTCTAAGGTAAATTTTCTTTTTTGTGTCATTATCAATGTTTTGAGCTAGATATGCTTTTTTTTCATCGTTTGCAAAAGTACAATTTTTGGCTAATTTTTAAACGATCTAAATTAGTTCCTTCGATTGTTGCTTTGCAAACGGTTGAAGTGTTTCAGAAATTACTTTAATTATTACACTGCCTACTTAACAAGCATAAATTGAAAAGGGTTCAATGCAGTTTAATTTTTAAGAGCCTTCCAATAGTTTTTAATCTATGGAACTCAGATGTCGGTTTGGCAAAAAATATTCTCTAAAACCAATTAAAACTATCTGTCTCCTGAATAAAATTTCCGGGATTTGTTTTGGATTTTGCAAAATAAATGGGTATGTTTGTGTCCAACAGTAAAGCATCATTGATCAATGTATCTGACAATCAACATATTACCCCCCCCGTTCTAATTCTGGCATTTTGCTTCTAATTCCGGTTACCACATTTACTTAAACCTTGGTTTTATGTGTTTTCATGGTCGGTTTTATGTTGTCGTCATTTTATACTTTGTTGAACAACAAAATACATCTTTTGGCTGGGGAAGAATAAGTTCGATCGAATTGGGCCGCTTTGATAATTTTTTATTGAAGTGGCTTGCTATAAATCAATTAAATCGAATTAATAAATTAAATACCAATATCTTATGAAAAATGTTTTGTAACAATTGCAGTATTCTTTGCGCTGTCATTTACACCTAAAATTGCAGATGCGGCAGATAGTGATTGCTATGTCCATAATATGTGCGACAATTACGTTGTTATTTGTGATGCTTACGACTATGTAATCTGGGATGAGATATATTGCGGTATAAGCGAGGAATAGACCCTAACTCACTTCTGCATCCTCCATAGGGTGCAGAAGTGTTATTTACATTTAATTCTACTTTAAAATTGTCAACAAATTGCTGATTAACATTAAAATACAAAGATATGAAACTAACATTTGTGCGGTTTTTTCTGTTGCTTATTGTAATCCAAATTAAAGCACTGCCGATTTTTGCCCAGTTTTTTGATGCTCCTACAAGAATACTTGATTCTGCCAATCTTAAAGTAAGCTATACACTAACATGGAAGGAGGACACCAACAATCTGGAACGCATTAGAAGCGAAAATATGATTTTATTGGTTGGTGAGAATATAAGCCTTTTTATGGGCGAAAACTTTTATAATATGACATACTTCGGGCGCAAGGCCGAAAGGGAGGGGCGGTTGCAACAATTCATCGAAGCAAATGAGATGAATAAATACAGGACGCGCTTTTCATACCGGATTTATAAAAACTTTCCTGAAAGCAACTATACTTATAACGACAAAGTGATTCCAGATTATTTAGAATACACTGAGGATTTTAGTGTATTTAAATGGGAGCTTTCGGATCAAACTGAAACATTCAGAAATTATAATGCCCAAAGAGCTAACTGCTTTTATGGAGGCAGAAACTGGGTGGCTTGGTACACAACTGAAATTCCGGTAAACGACGGACCATACAAATTTTATGGCCTCCCGGGATTGATTATCAAAATGTATGATACAAATAAGCATTATGTGTTCGAAATGACAGAAATTGAAAGATATAAGAATGGGGTGAGTATAGAATACGAGGACAGAGGTTGGATACAAACTAGCAGGGCTGATTTTCTGAAGGCACAGAAAAATTTCAGACACGATATCATGAGCCGTGCAAAAGATGCCGGAGCCAACGAAGTATCCCAGCAAAGAGTTTACCGGAATATGTTGAAGAAGAATAATCCGATAGAATTTTAAGCACCAACAAAATGCGAAAATGGATTGTAATTTGTTTCACCCTTGCTTTAGCTGCTTTTCAGCTACAATCTTTTTCGCAAACGCTAATTTCCGGTATAGTATAACCGACACTTTAAACAAGCCGCTCAGGGATATCAATGTGATGGTTTATCCAAAGCATAGCGGCATTTTAAAAGCATACGCCATTACCGACCAAAATGGCAGGTATGTGGTTGAGATAAATTTGGAAACCGACAGCCTCGATCTGCTGCTTAGCTCGATTCACTTTGAACGCATTAAACTAACGATACCCAATCAAACCCAAAAACTTGATTTTGCTTTAAAGCCCGATACCAAATTACTGGAAACCATTACAGTAAAGGCAAATCCGATAGATCTAAAAGGCGATACGATAAGCTATTTAATTGAGCAATTCAAGGGGCGTGAGGACCAAACCATCGAAGATGTACTCAAGAAGCTGCCCGGTATTGAAGTAGAAGAAAGCGGGAAAATACTCTATCAGGGCTTGCCCATCAACAAATTCTATGTGGAAGGGCTTGATTTGACCGACGGCCGCTATGCCATGATCAGTAGCAATTTGCCACACGAGTCGGTGTCAACTGTTGAAGTGTTCGAAAAGCATCAGCCCATCCGCATACTGGAAGATCGCGTGTATTCGCAGCAGGCTGCACTCAATATCAAGCTGAAAAATAAAACCGCTTATACCGGAAGTGGCAAAATTGGCTCCGGTTTTGAGCCCTGGCTGTGGGATGTGAAATTTACACCAATGCTTCTGAGCAGTAAAATGCAACTCCTGGCTTCGTATCAATCCAACAATACCGGCGATGATGTTTCGAGGCAGATTAACAGATTTGCCCGAGCCAATAAAGCTGTTTTCCCTTTCCATCCTTCTGAAAAGTTAAGTCTGTTTGATTTGTCTGATCTGGAACAATATGCCGGTCTTGACACAAAAAGATACCTCGACAACCAGATTCACCTTTCCAACGTCAACGTTTTAATCCCGCTTAAAAAAGACCTGCAACTACGGGCAACGGTTTTTTATGTGAATGATCTGCGCAGAAACCAAAGTTTTGAAGATAGAACTTACTATTTACCGGAAGACACCATTCGCCTTTTTCAGGATTATAAGCGAAAACAGACCAGTCGTTACTGGCATGGCACCTTTGATTTGAACCGCAATACAAGTAATAATTATCTCAAAAACAAAACATCCTTCACCCTGCAAAAAGAAATTTTTCACGATAGGATATTAAATGAAACAGATACGGTAAATCAATATGCTACAACACCTTACAGCAGTTTTTCGAATACCTTAAACGCCATTTTTAAGTCCGGAAAAAACCTGATAGAATTTCAATCCCTGATAAAATACGATCAGAGCCCTCAGGAACTTTCTGTTGCTCCGGGACCATTTGAAGCAATTATCAATAGCAACAAATTTTACGATACGGCTTTTCAATCTGCTACTCTCCGGCGTTTTTATACTGATCATTATGTGGGCAGCAATCTTAAATGGAAGCGTTGGATTTTTTCAATAAGGTTTGGTTTTGCCCTTCGGCTGCAAACACTTCAATCCAAGCTGGAAATCAATAGTAACGGTGAACAGACTGAGGCAGGAGATTCTTTTCAAAATCAATTAGACACCCATCAGTATCAAATTTATACTATTCCAGCCTTGCAATATAAATTCAAAAGGCTTCGAGTTTTTGTTGATTGGCCATTGAATATGCAACAGTTTAAACTCCAGGACGCTAACTTCAATACTTCAAAAAGTGTTTCAAAACTATTACAGGCTCCCAAACTTAGCATAAACTATAATTTTGGAGGCTTCTGGGATGTGAATGCCTCCTGGTATTACTTGCAAAGGTTAAGCGATCCGGACAATTTTTATTTTGCTTATATGTTGAAGAATTACCGGGAATTGATTAAAACGGAGGCGTTTTTCCAGCAAACCAATCAACAGATTGCTTCGGCATCACTGTCTTATCGCAACGCCATAACAGCATTCTTCAATACGCTTTCGTATGTTTTTGTTCAGCGACAAATGAGTCTGACCTACAGCACCCAACTACAAGAAAACGGTTCATTTATCGTAACAGCACTTGAATTACCAAACACTTCTCAATCCCACAATCTTCAATTCAGGTCTAGCAAATATATCCACGCCTTAAAATCATCGCTTAGCTTGAACACTTCTTTTATGCTCAACAAAGGGAAAACCCTAGTGAATAACGAATCGTTTGATGCAGTGACGATGCAATACAGCCTGAGCCCCGAAATATATTACCAGACCACAACCTGGCTGAACTTCAACTACAAAATTCATCACAATGTGATGAGCTCCTATATAAGCGGTGATTTGAGAAGCCAAATCCGGATGAACCGGCATTATTTTTCGATCAATCTGTTCCCCGGCGATCGACATTTGTTGAATTTTAATCTGGAATATTTCAGGTTTGATAATACCGACTACAATTTTGTTGATATGATGTACCGCTATTCCTTTCCAAAGTCTCGATTCAATCTGGAGACACGTTGGAATAACCTATTGAACAGCAACGACTTTCTAACACAGTATAACTATCAATTTACAGTATTAACAACAACACAAAACCTACGCCCTTCACAGATTCTGGTAAGTGTGAAGTTTTCTTTTTAGAAAAATATTTCACAAATGCGCAAAGGGGTGCTCGAACTGTGCATCCTTTCGATCATCGGTAAGCGCGACGAGGTGTATGCTTCCGGTATCCTGCACGAGCTCAGGCAGGCGCGAATGATTGGGGTAGAGGGCACTTTGTATTCCCTGCTCACCAGGCTCAAAATGATGAACTCCGCAGCTATCGCTGGGAAGAATCCAAATCGGGCCCACCCCGCAAATACTATCAGTTAACAGAAACGGGCCGCGAACTCCTCCATTCACTCAAAAACGGATGGAACGAACTTGTTGCCGCCGTTGAACAACTTATTGAAACATCAGAAAAACCTAAAAACCTTTAAGTAATGAAAAAAACATTCACAATAAATTTAAGCGGCCTGATCTTCCATATTGATGAAGATGCTTATGAACTTTTGCAGGCCTATTTGGAAAAATTAAAACAGCACTTTACGGGAATCGAAGGGCAGGAAGAAACCTGGCCGAAGCCGAACAGCGCCGTATGAATATCAGGTATGAGCCAAGGCTTACGGATTCGAGCTTGCAACTACCATTGCTTTATCGCTTCCCGGAAGATGATTTGCTCAGGGCGCAGGAATTAGCTGTTTACGTGGAAATCCCTGAAGGAAGAAAAATTACATTTGATGAGAAACTCTTTCACGAGAACCTCCCCAATCATCGCAACTACCGCTATTTTAAACGTTATGCAGGAAAAACCTGGATGATGACAGAACAGGGTTTAACCGAGCTGAAATAAGATTCGTATCTTTGCAGGAGATCGAATATTTCACAACTTTTTATGGATAAGAACCTGAAGATAGAAATTCGTAATTTACGTATAGAAGATTACCGTGACTTAAAAAGCTCAATGATTGAGGCTTATGCCGATTGGGAAGATTCTCATTGGTCAGAAGAGCATATTAGCAAATTGCTCGAAATCTTTCCCGAAGGACAAATTGGAGCTTTCGTAAATGGAAAAGTTGCCGGGAGTGCGCTTTCGTTAATTGTGGACTACAATAAGTTTGGTGACGATCATACTTATGAGCAAATTACCGCAAATACCACCTTTACGACTCACAACAAAGATGGTGATGTATTATATGGCATTGACGTTTTTGTCCATCCAAACTATCGCAATCTCAGGATTGGAAGGCGATTGTACGACGCACGCAAAGAGCTGTGTGAGCAATTGAATCTGCGCGCAATTATAGCCGGCGGACGTATTCCGAATTACAGCAAGGTTTCTGATGAGATAAGTCCAAAGGAATATATTGGCAAGGTGAAACGTCGGGAGCTTTATGATCCTACGCTGAGTTTTCAGCTGGCCAATGATTTTCACGTGAAAAAGGTGCTTAAAAACTATTTGTCGGGCGATCAGTCGTCGCTGGAGTATGCAACACTACTTGAGTGGCTTAATATTTATTATGAAGATAAAAAATCGCTTATCAAAACGCCTAAACCCATTGTAAGGCTTGGCCTGGTGCAATGGCAGATGCGTCAGTTTGTAAATATTGAAAGCCTTTTTGAGCAAATGGAGTTTTTTGTGGATGCCGTGAGCGATTATCAGAGCAATTTCGCGCTTTTTCCAGAGCTGTTCAATGCCCCGCTGATGGCCGCCTACAATCATTTGTCGGAAGCTGAAGCCATGCGTAAACTTGCTGAATATACTGAGCCGCTGCATCAACGTTTTATGGAGTTTGCAGTAAGTTATAACATCAATATCATTACGGGTAGCATGCCTTTGGTAGAGAACGACAAATTGTATAATGTTGGATTTTTATGTCGGCGCGATGGCACCTGGGAGCGTTATGAAAAGCTTCATATTACGCCTACTGAGTCCTCAGCCTGGGGTATGCAGGGGGGCGATCAGGTAAAAGTTTTTGATACTGACAGCGGCAAAATCGGTGTGCTGATTTGCTATGATGTGGAATTCCCGGAATTATCCAGGCTGCTTGCTGATCAGGGCATGCAGTTGCTTTTTGTGCCTTTTTTAACGGATACTCAAAACGGCTATATCCGTGTGCGAAACTGCGCCATGGCCCGCGCCATCGAAAATGAGTGTTATGTTGCTATTGCCGGGAGTGTAGGTAATTTGCCCAAGGTAAACAATATGGATATTCAGTTTGCGCAGTCGGCGGTGTTTACGCCATCCGATTTTGCTTTTCCAACAAATGGCATCAAGGCAGAAGCCACACCCAATAGCGAAATGACTTTAATAGTGGATGTGGACCTGGATTTGCTCAAGGAATTGCACAGCTTTGGATCGGTGAGGAATTTAACCGACAGGCGTCGTGATTTGTATGAGTTGAAAAATATTAAAAACCCAAATAACAAGCGTTAACAAGCTTCAAAACAGCAGGTTTAAAAAGTAAACCTGTGGATGCCGGTTGGGTAGTCGGAATTGATGATTTCAAGTATCCGCTTGTAATCCTTTTCTGAATGCACAAAATCCAGTTTGTTTGTATCCAGGATTAAAATACGCATGCCTTGTTGTTGCCTGATGTAATCGAAGTAGCCGGCCTGAATTTTCTCGAGGTATTCGTTTTTTATATGTTGTTCGTAGGAGCGTCCGCGCAGGCGGATATTATGCTGCAGCCGATCAACATCGAGATAAAGATACACGAAAAGATCCGGTTTAGGCAGGCTAACACTGATAAAATTAAAAAAACGCGTAAACAAAGCCAGTTCGTCTTTTGGTAAGGTGTTTTGCGCAAAGATGAGTGATTTTGGAAAGAAATAATCAGCAATAATAAAATCACTGAATAAATCAGGACTGCTTAGCTGCTCCTTTAATTGCTGAAAGCGTGAGGCCATAAAGGACATCTCCAGCGGAAAGGCATACTTTTCCTGATCTTTGTAAAACTTAGGCAAAAAGGCATTGTCTTCAAATTGCTCCAGAATCAGTTTGCCATTGTATTGCACTGCAATTCTGTTTGCCAGAGAGGTTTTTCCTGCTCCTATGGTGCCTTCGATGGTGATAAAATTATAGCGCATTACGGCGGCAAAGATACAGGGTTTTTTGACTAAATCTGATCAGGAATTAGTCTTCTCACCACCGAATTATCTTCGAGTTGTACCAGCAATTGATGTTGTGTTTTTTTAAAAATAGGATGCTCAAAATCAGCTGCTATCTCATTCATTGGCAATAGTGTAAATCGGCGTAAATGCAATCGGGGATGGGGGATTTCAAGATCTGGGGTTCGGAGAATTTGTTGACCAAAATATAACAAATCAAGGTCGATAAAACGCGAGCTGTATTGCTGGTTGGTGCGCACCCTGCCCAGCTTAAGCTCAATGCTAAGTAGTTTGGCAAGAAGCATTTCAGGGCTCAGAATACTCCGGATTTGGATTACCTGATTGATAAACCATTGCTCACTTTCAAATCCCCAGGGGGCAGTTTCGTAACGGGAAGATGACTTTAATACTGCACCGCAAATCCTTTCAATTGCTTCTGTGGCTTGCTGAAGCATTTTTTTTCGTTCGCCCTGGTTAGATCCCAGTAGGATAAATATCTGATCTTCCATTATTAACGCACTTTATTAAGCCTTGTTTCATCAGCCTTAGCATAACTGCCCGAATAAAGCCTTTGCAGAATAGATTTTAATTTATGATGGTAATGTGGATCAGCAGCCCATTTGCCGGTGAGTTGCTCGTAGCTTTTTACAGTACCGCGTTTTACGTAGTCAAAACGACTGTCAACAAGATCGTTATTCAGTTTTTCGGTTGAAGCATATGCTTTTAAATGCTGAATATGTGCTCTAACACCTTCTTGCACATTGGAAAAACCTAATCCCGAAACACCACTTCCAGTTGCTCCTAAACCGCAGTAATTAAACTGATTTTTAGTTACATCGCCACCAAATTTTAAAAATCCTGTTTCGAGGCACATCTGACTGAAGGCGATATCATGATTGATTCCTTCATATGCCGATTCAGTGATATACAAAGAAACAATTTCATCCGCTTCTTTTAAACTTAGTTTGGTGTTGTGCAGCCACAAAAAACTCATCATTCTTTCTTTGGTCAGCAGGCCTTTTCCCTGCACTAACTCATCAAATTGGATGGCTGAAAAATCCGTGATAAAAGATTCAGCATGTGTGGATGGCTTATAATTTGGTCTGATTCCTGAAAAATAGGGGTTTATAGTCTGTATGTAACTAATTTCCGTCGAAAAATTGACTCCTGAGGCATAGGTTTCTGCCAGGTTAGCACTGCCTGTGCCAAGATTTATGATGGTCAACAAAAGAATTAATAAAAGGCATTTAGCCGTTGAAACGCGCATTTTTTTCGCTGTTTATTAAGGGTTAACTCTTTTTCGGGAACAATTTATAGCAAAGATCATGTTAAGAATTGAACCTATAACAGCGTGCTCGCTTTATTTTTTCACATAAATTTGTTGATAAATGTTCTTTGAATTTGTGGGCAGTTAAAATAGATAAAGAACTAATTTTTTTGACAAGAAAGTTTTCGTTTTTTTACTGCCCGCTTTCGAACAATTTTGAGATTTATTTGTGCTTTAACGGGCACTTTTACTCAAACTATGAGCTGCATATTTTGGATTTAAGAAATTCAATAACAATAAAATAGAAATTTTTGCATGATTTATGTTAATTAGAGTAATCATCCCTTACACACATTAATATTAACAACTATGAAACAGTTTTTTAAATTTATGTTTGCTTCCTTTTTAGGAACACTTTTAACGTTGCTGCTTTTACTTTTCATCACGATTGGAACCATCTCTGCATTGGTTTCGATGGGTGAAGACAAGCAGGTGAACGTCAAGGAGAACACAGTTCTCGTGGCCAAATTCAATCAGCCAATTCTTGACAGAAGTCCTTCCAATCCTTTTGAAAACTTTGATTTTATGCAGTTTAAGCCCAACGAAATGCTTGGGTTGAATGATGTGTTAAAAAACATTGAGAAAGCAGCCAAAGATTCTAATATCAAAGGTATCTATATGGATTTAAGTGAGTTGAATACCGGTATGGCTACTGTCCAGGAAATCCGTCAAAAGCTGGAGCAGTTTAAGCTTTCCGGAAAATTTATTGTTGCCTATTCCGAAGGCTACAGTCAGTCAGCCTATTATCTGGCCAGCATGGCCGATGAGATTTACCTCAATCCTGAAGGCATGATCCTTTGGAAGGGATTAAACTCGCAGCTGGCCTTCCTGAAAGGGACACTCGAAAAACTTGAGGTGGAAGCACAAATCATCCGCGGCCCGAACAACAAATTTAAAAGTGCCGTTGAGCCTTTGATGTACGACAAAATGAGCGAAGCCAACCGCGAACAGATGGAAAAATTGCTGAATTCGGCCTGGGAAGAAATGATTTCTGCTATAAGTCGAAGCAGAAATATACCGCTAGCCGATCTTCAGCGCATTGCGGATGAATTGGAATTGAATAATGCTGAAAAGGCGCTTCAACTAAAATTTGTTGATAAATTGGTTTATAAAGATGAAATGCTTGCATTGCTTAAGGAAAAACTTGGTGTTGAAGGCGACGATAAAATTCAATCTGTTGGAATATCGAAATATACCCATGCCAAAGTAGGCGACGAAAAGCTGAGTCGAAACAAAATTGCTGTTGTTTATGCCATTGGCGAAATCAGCGGTGGCGAGGGTTCGGAAACTGCGATTGGGTCGGAAGGCATCTCCAAAGCTATTCGGAAAGCCCGCGAAGACGATAAAATTAAGGCAATCGTTATGCGCGTAAACTCTCCCGGCGGAAGTGCGCTAGCCTCTGAAGTGATTCGCAGGGAAGTTGAACTGGCCAAAGCCGAAAAACCCTTTATCGTTTCGATGGGTGATGTAGCAGCCTCCGGAGGCTACTGGATTTCGACCAATGCCGATTATATCTATGCCGAACCCACAACCATCACCGGCTCAATTGGCGTTTTTGGTGTGATACCTTATATGGGTAAAATGTTCAAAAACAAACTGGGCATCACTTTCGACAAAGCCATGACCAATAAAAATGCCGACTTTTTTGATGTAATGGAACCTTTAAGTGAATTTCAACACAAAAAGATTCAGGATGAAGTAGTTAGTATTTATGATGACTTTACGTCATTGGTTGCCAATACCCGCAATCTGCGTCAAAGCTATGTTGACAGCGTTGGACAGGGTCGCGTTTGGACAGGCAAAGACGCCCTGGATTTGGGTTTGGTTGATGCCCTGGGCGGTTTTGAGGATGCCGTATTTATGGCTGCCGAGCGTGCCGGATTGGGCGAAGATTACAGATTGGTAGAACTTCCGGAACAAAAAGATCCTTTTCAGCGAATTTTGGAAGGCATGAGTGGCGAAACCCGCACCCGTGCCATGATGAAAAAAGAGTTTGGAAGTTATTATTCCTTTTTCGAATACCTCGAAAGCATGGCGCAAATACAAGGTGTTCAGGCACGTTTGCCCTTTTATTTTACGATAGAATAGTTTAGCTGAAAGTGAAAACTATAAAAGCAGTACGATCTTTCCGTACTGCTTTTTTGTGATGAAGGTTTAGATTTTGTTTGTATTTCATAGAATTTTTCAGCTTTCACTTTTACTGAAATGTCATTTGAATAAAAAAGCCGGCCCATTACAGGCCGGCTTACATATGATCATTACTAACTAACGTTTATGAGAACAATTACTTTACTACGATCTTCCGTACTTCGTTGAATTCACCGGTTTGTAATTTCAGATAATAAACACCGCCCGAAAATGTGCTTACATTCAGGTCTATTTTGTTGGAAAAGGTTTTGTCGATGATCTTTTGTCCGCGCGAATCGAAAATGCTTAACGACACCATCCCGCTTTCCATGTTGTTTGTTTTGATGGATAATACATCATGGGAGGGGTTGGGATAAATTAATATATTTAGTTTATGATCCGACTGATCTGGATTTCCAATCCCGACAGAATTTAGTACCTTAAATGCCGGATAAAAGCTTTCCGTTAAAATATTATTGGCACCGTCTAATACCTCAAGTTTTAGATCTATAAAAAAGATTGGATAATTATAAGTGTTGATTGCAGTTGATAAATCGCCAATAAAATACTGGCCGTATTGAAAAACCGGATCATAGAATTCAGGCATCTCTTGTACTGGGACAGTTGTCCAGCTTTCTTCGTTATGCTCTTTATAATAAAGATAAACCGCACTAACATCATTTAGCCCGTTATCGGTATAGTCGGCAACACTAAGATGAACAAAAGCTTGTGCATCAGATTCAAAGGTATTACAGAGTAAACCATCGGAATTGAGTATTTTAAAGGAAGTTAACACAGGTGGATTTGGATCATCATTTGGGAGGTTAAAAGTATTTTGAGCGATCATTTTCCCCTGAATTCCACTAATGTAGAAATTACTATCCGTAATCGAAAATGAATATGGCCCTGAACCTGGAATAGTATAGGGTTGAATAAAGTTAACTAAAGTGTCAGATTGAAGGATATCCGTCCCCTGCATGATGTAATATAGGCTTGCATAATTATCGAGTGTACGGTTTTCGCTGCTTTGGCCAAAAAGGGTTGAATAGTTAAAAATGGTGGATTCTTCATTTACACTTTTAATATTAGCATATGGCATCGAGTTTCCAAAGCTTACAACGGAATTACCCGGAACTTTGTAATCCGCTTTGACCGGTGGATAATACTTACAAAACTGTATGGTATCGTCGGTCATGATGTAAAATGGATTGGTACTAAACCTTTTCTCCGGGACACCGTATCCGGGCATATCTTCCCAAAACGAAACTGCTCCCACAAAGTTGCATAGGTTTGCCGGTTGGAATACATTCGATAAAAATACGATAACTGTATCTTGGTTATGAGAGAAATAATCGGAATTATTACTTTCGATATACGCGGACCACAAATAGTATGGATCTTCACGAAGTCGAAAAATAATGCCTGTGCTAAAGGTTAAATAGTCATTATTTGCTGATGGGGATTCATAAAAAACAGCAGACATCTTTTCATAATTATCAGGGGCGCTTTCCAGGATTGTGTCTTGCGCTATCCCATTAAGATGGGCGAGATCAAGAACAAACATTTTGCCTTGTCTTACATTGCTTTGCCACAAATCTATCAAATAATTCGAATTTACGTCTGAAAAGCGAACATAATCTTTTGGTGAACCCCCAATTGCCATGCTTGCCGATTGGAAAACAAAAGAAGACGGAAATTCAATACTTATTTGTTGTACGTTCGTTAAAAGCGTTGTATCATCCGGTAGAAGGGGAAAGCCATTCTCATCCAACCCGTGAAAATAAAGATAATTACTAGCTGATTCAATCAGGTTAATTGTTGTATCTACATCCGAAATCAGGTTCAGTCCATGCAAAAAAACATACAATAGATCACCTGAATTCATGAAATCGTATGCATTTATCAGGATATCATACACTCCTTCCTCTGCATCTATCTCTGCAATCGTATTGCCACTAGACCAGTTGAACTGCTGATAACTATTGTTTTCGCTGGTCATAGTGATACCCATAGACATAATATTAAACCGTAGGGTAAGATGGTGTGTAATCCTTTGACCCGCATAATCACTGCTTACTTGTTTTATAGGCTTTAAAGAAGTAGGTGGCTTAACGAATTTTATTTCCTGGTTCTCGTTAGCATTTTTATCTAGGTTAAGATACTGGAAAGAAGCTTTAATTCCTTTCTCACCTTTTAAATAGTAACCTTGTCCTTTAAGGCTATCGTTTCCTGCCACTGGTAGTTTGTACTCTGTAAAAGTTTGTGCTGAAATAACAAAAAACGCAATGATTAATGATAATGATAATACAATTTTTTTCATAGTAATGGTTTTAGTGGATAAAATTTTTGTTTAAAGTTTAAATAAAATAAAGGATAAAGGTATTTCCCGGCACAGTAGTATCCAAAAAACCGTAGGATGCATTTGGTATGCATTAAAAAAATAGAATTGAGAATGACACTACAAAATGAAGTTTATTAAATGACGGCATTTGCCATTGCATCCCGAATGTCACTAAATGGGAAAACCTTACCGTCGGAGTGGTAGATGATTATCACCATTGGTGTACCAGAGGAATTAGAGAGGTAGATAGACTATGGACAAACGCTAAAAATTTCTCACAAAGTCCTCTATGCTTTCATCCGGATTTAAATTCAGTCGTTTTTTGAGGCGATACCGGAACGATTTAACGGTATTTGGGCTAACACTCAAAATCCGGGATATCTCCTTGGGGTTGAGATTAATTTTAATGTAAGCACAAAACCGGAGTTCATATTCGGTTAGCCTCGGGTATTCTTGCTTTAAACGGGCAAAAAAACCGTGATGTACCTTTTCGAATAAAATTTTAAACTGACTCCATTCCTTGTCGATGTTCAGATTTTCATTAATGATCCTTGTTAGGTCATTAAAATAATCCTTGTCTAACTTCAGGTTATCATAATACCTGATCGACAATCTTGTGATCTGATTAAGCAAATCATTTTTTGTAACGATCTTCAGCGAGTAACTGACCAATTCCTTGTTTTTTGAATCCAGTTCGGTATCAATCTTAAGTTTTTCAATCTCGTTAATTTTACGGTCGGTTTCCATTTGTTCTTCAAGGCGCTGTTTTTCAAGCTCTTTTATGGCATATGATTTTTTAAGATTGTTGTATGCAGTACGAACTACAAAAATCATCATAATGACCAACAAAAGAAAAGCAACCAGCGAAATGATCAAATTTATGTTTTGTTTTTCACGGAGTTTCAGTTTTTGTTTGAGGAGCATTGTTTCGTACTCTTGCTTTTGAAGATTGTATTGCAGTTCGATGGCCATGATCTCCTTTTTTACATTTCCTCCTTTTATGCTATCTCTGAGTGCTACATATTTCCTGAATAAATCATTACTCCTTTTATAATTTCCGACACTATTTTCGATTTCTGATAATACATGTTGGGCTTCCATTTCAATCTCCAAATCCGATACTTCCATATTCATATTTAGGCACCTCTCTATAAAAAATCTGGCTTTCCCAAAGTCATTCATGTGGGTATAATACAATGATCCTAAATTGTAAAGTGCAACACAAAACATCCGTTTATTGTTAATGGCTGTCGAATAATCCATAACTAAATTTAATGTTATTATGGCACTATCAATTTTACCGCGATCTATATAAAATGAACTTTTATTACATAACAACTTGGTTATTTGAAGCGTATCGCCTAATTTTTTCAGGATCGAAAAAGATCTTTTATAATATTTTCTCGTGTTTGTACTGTCTTTGATTGTAGAATATGCTGCAACAAGATTTAGGCATATTAATGCCGTTTTGAATTCATCATGAATAGAATCAAACACTGGTAAAGCTTCAGTATAACATTCTATGGATTTTTCTATTTCTCCAATTTCGTGATAAATAATCCCCAAGTTATTCTTAATCATTGCGAACTCCCTTTTGTTCCCTGCTTTCTCCATTAACCTGAGTGCTTCAATATAATAATGTGTAGCACGAACATAATCGTTTATGTCTGAATAAAAATATCCTAATAAGTTATTGGCTTTCGCTAAAAGGGTATCGTTATCAATTTTGACTGCAACATTTAAGGCTTGCCCGGCAAAGATAAATGTGCTGTCAGGATTGCCAAGTTCGCTAAAGCACCCAGCTTTAATAATCATGATCCGGCACAAAGCAACGCTATCATTAAGTTCGTCGGCTAGAGAAATGGCTTCGGCTGTCCGGCTTAATGCCTTTTTGGGAATTCGATAAATATCATTGTTATCTATGGAATCCAACAACTCAGATAACTGTTGTTGTTTATTTTCTTGCTCAATATCTTTTTCAGTATGATGGGTACAGAAGTTCAGGGTTATTGCAAAAATAACCAGAAGCAAAATGTAACTAACTGAAAAACACGTCTGTCTTGTTTGAGAAATCATAACTCAAAATTAGTATTTTATTATAGTAATTGTGTTAAATCATTTCGGGGACAATTTTAAAAATCAAAAAGAGCATTGCAGGTATCGGGCTCGCCCTTATTTCGGCTGTTTCGGATATCGAGCCTGCCTGGGACGAATGTTTATTGCTAAGCTAAAGTACTATGCAAATTGAATCAACATACACTACACACGAAAACTTTATCCTTCGTACCCCTTTGTAACCTTTTTGTTTTATTAAACTCTTGGCAATTTGCCCCACTAAAACCACCAACTCTCAGTTTAAATCCATTATAAATAGCATTGAAATGC
>JACCQN010000015.1 GCA_015709215.1 Bacteroidales bacterium | reverse complement strand
ATCCAACTGGAATACAGAATCTTATGATAGTAAGATAACAAGTTGGGTTAAAGTTAAATATAGTCCACTCTATTTAAAAAGATTCTAAATTATTCGCATGTAATCAAATTTTTTGGGCTAAGTTAAAGAGAAAATAAATTATTACCGAATGGATTCGAAAAATGTGAAATGAAAAGTGCTTATTGTAATTTCCGGGTTGCCATCCATCGAACACTCAAAGTGGCAAACAAAACAACAGAAACAGAGCTTGCGGGCATCAAAATCGCAGCTACGAGTGGCGAAAGGATCGACAAAACAGCAAAGCTTAAACCTATGATATTATAAAGAAAAGAGATGACAAAACTCAGGCTGACAATCCGAAAACTGGTTCTTGTAAAACGAATAAACTGATTAAGCTGTGCAAATTTTGAAGATTCAAGAATGGCATCACAGGCAGGCGAAAAACTAAACACATCATCGGCAATGCTAATACCGGTATTGCTTGCTGCCAGTGCTCCGGCATCATTCAAACCATCGCCAATCATCAGTACATTCTTTCCTGATTTCTGTAAGGCCTCTACATAGGCTTTTTTATCTGTCGGGCTCTGATTGAACTTAAGGATGGCATCTGAGCCAAAAACTTTTTGCAAGTTTTTCTTCTCAGCCTCATTGTCGCCCGAAAGTAAGTGCAAATCATACTGTGATTTTAAATCATTAATAACAATTTCAAGACCTTCCCTGTAAACATTCTTTATGATGAAATAACCATATTGTTTTCCAGAAATACTGAGATAAACACGGCTTCCGCTGCTGTCTGATTGTTTCTCTTCACCCATCACAAACTGGTGTGATCCCAGATTGATGCGCTCCTTTTCAATTATTCCTGTGATGCCCATACCTGGGATTTCCTCATAATGCTCAACTTCGTATCGCGGCTCCGCCTTCAGATGCTCATATAAAGCCGCACTCAGCGGGTGACTGGAATGCCGCACCATGGATTTTACTTTATCCAATTGACCAGGCAACAATTTATTTCCTTCAAAGCCTATTGTCATTTTGCGACTAAGGGTAAGCGTCCCTGTTTTATCAAAAACGATAGTAGTGGTCTTGTGAAGTTGCTCTATCACATCAGTTTTTTTAAGATAAAAACCCTTCCGTCCAAAAACCCGCATTGTATTGCCAAAAGTAAACGGAATGGTAAGTGCTAAAGCACAAGGACAGGCAATTATCAAGACCGAAGTGAATACATAAATGGCAGTGTTGATATCGCGAAAAGCCCAAAAAGCAAAAGCTGTGAGAGCAATAAGCAACACAGCCAACGTAAAATACTGGCTGATTTTATTGATATGATTATCCAGCGAGTTGGTGGTTTGGCGTGTATCCTTCTGATTCCATAATTGCGTTAAATAACTTTGCTCCACTTCATTAACCACCTCCAATTCAACCGAACTGCCAAGCTGCCGCCCACCAGCATAAATAAAATCATCTTTTTGCTTAGGAACCGGAATCGACTCGCCAGTAACAAAAGCATAATCGATATTACCTCTTCCTTTGATCAAACGGGCATCTGCAGGCACAAGCTCCTGATTGCGCACCAAAATATGATCCCCTTTCCGGAGGTTTTTTATTGGAATAACTTCTTCTCCTTCCACAGTTAATCGCGTGATTGCCACCGGAAAATAGGACTTGTAGTCCCTTTCGAAAGAGAGTGCTTCGTAGGTTTTTCCCTGATACCATTTACCCACCAACAAAAAGAAAACCAAACCTGCCAATGAATCCATATAGCCAATCCCGTTCCCACTAAAAACCGCATAACTGCTCTCGAAAAACAAAGCCATTATTCCTAGTGTAATCGGTATATCGATGCTAATGATTCTATGCTTCAGACCTTTGTAAGCAGTTAAAAAATAATCATTTGCGCTGTAAAAAACAACAGGCAAAATCAGGATAAAACTCAACCAGCCAAAAACATCTTTAAAATCCTGCTCCAGCAGATCGCCTCCGGGTAAATACTCTGGAAAGCTATACAACATGATATTCATGAAACTGAAAGCAGCAATGCCAATTTTCAACAGAAGACTTCTATTACTGGTAATGCTTCCTTTTTTCTCAAGATGATCAAGCGTAATCTCCGGGATATAATGGATAGCAGCCAGCAACTCGGCTAACTGACGCAAACTAATCTGATCATTCCGAAAGGTGATATAAACTTCCTTTTGGGGAAAATTCACTGTAGAATAACTTATTGCCGGATTTAATGAGTCCAAATGCTCGAGCAGCCAAATGCAGGAAGCGCAATGGATGGAGGGCACAAAAAACTTCACCTTTGAAATATTTCCATCCGTAAAATCAAGAAGCTGAGCTTTCAGTTCTTCATTATCCAGAAATGCAAACTTATTGCTGTGGCTTTCAGTTTCGACACGAATCCCCGACATGGGTTGAATCTTGTAATAATCGCCCATATCCTTTTCGTGTAAAATTTGATAAACCGTTTTGCAGCCGTGACAACAAAACGATTTCTCATCCCAGATTACGGGATGCTTGCCACAATCGGCACCACAATGCACACATGCCTGTCCGGCCATTAAAGTGAACTTTTTGAATTGAACCGGATTCGCCAAATACCTCTCAAATCTCCGGTCTTGTATCCCACAGCTTTTCCTTCTGGATACAAATCCCTGATTAATCTCAGATTGGCCGGCGCAATATCTTTCTCGATGCTACCATGGCATGGCAGACAATTCTCGCCCATAACAATCGGCTGCGCATATACTGGAAAGCCATCAACATCCCGCACCACCATATTCACCAGCGACAGATCGGCAACGCTCAATTTTGAAAAGGTCTCAATCAAACTTGCTTCAAAAGCATCTGCTTTGTTTAATGGATTTCTGTTTTTTAACGAAACGCGCTTTATATCAACATTATAAATCTTTGCTAAGGAATCTGTAACTGGCAGCGCTGCAGTATTACAAAAAGTAAGTGCATGAGGAATACCACCTTCCTGAACTGCCTTTTGCAGCTCAGAACTTAAAGCTATATAAGTTTCTTTTACAATCAGTTTGCCCTGCGAGCGAAAACCTTCCAATGTAGTATCTGAAACCTGTTTTGATGCAGGCGTTTCGGCCTTATTTCCCGAATTTGCTTTGGATTGATCTGAAGCGGAGCAGCCATAAATCAAAGCAAACAAAGCTATAACAACAAGAATTTTCCGCGTAAAAACCACTACTTTCATTGCAAATAATATAATTTAATTGATAAAATGATCAGCTTTCTGGTGGTGGAATCTCTTCCGGACGAGCAGCTCTTACAGCTACTACCTTCCCTTCAAAAGTAAGATTTTTTCCGGCCATGGGATGATTAAAATCCATTGTAACCCTGTCTTTCATCTTACGGATAATCTTTCCATAGTGCCTGTTGCCCTCTTTATCCGCCATCGGAAATACATGCCCTACCTGAACAATCTCATCATCCACCTGGCCATCTTCTTCGGCAAAAGTACTAAGAGGCAAATCAAAAATCGCACTGGGATCAATAGGGCCATATGCCTGATCAGCTATGGCATCGAAGCGAAAAACATCGCCAGCCTTTAAACCGATAAGGGAAGTTTCAAATACATCAATTAATAGGTTATGGCCAAAAAGAAACTCCTGGGGTTGATCTTCCGGAATCAGTTGCAGGACTTTTTGCGATTCGCTCTCGCTTACTGTGTAATAGATGCTGGCAACTCTATTTTTCTCGATCTTCATAGTTTTAAGATAAGGAAAGCCTCCCGCATTTTCAGCAGAAGGCTTTTACCTAATTTTTTCGGTTATCAATTCTTATTTTGTGATACTGCGCACATAATGGATGATTTTCCATCTGTTTTCCGGACGCACCTGGCTGCCATGAGCACCCATCAATCCAGAAACTGAACCTAAGGTTATCACATGATAAATCTCGCCATCAGGCAAATCTTTTACACGACCATCAACCAATGAAGCAGGTTTTGCAGGGAAAAGGCCACTGGTGTAAAGATGACCATCACCAAGACCGGCATCGCCATGACAATGTGTACAAAATATTTGGTATTGTCTTTTGCCTTCTGCAATTACTTCTTCAGTTGCTTCCAGTGGATTGGTGAGTTCCAGTCCGGCTTTAATTTGCTCATCAGCTGATTTTGACTGATACGGATAAGGCATAAAACCCCGTGGAATAGTACCTTCGGCAGGAGGCAGATTAGTGTATCCGTCTGCAAAAACCGGATTTGTTGTATAGGTCTCGTAGGCCTGAGAATACTGCATATCAGGAAAATAAATATATCCCGGATTATTTTGATCCTTATTGCAGGAAGAAAGTCCGGCAACGAACAATATCAGGATGAAAAAAGTAACTGAATTTTTCATAGCGATCAATAGTTTGTATGATAGTGAAGACTCTCTTCGTAAAATGGATGATTTTTGGGAACCAGAGGTGCTTTGCTTAAGCCCCAGAAAGTGACTAACATAAAGAGACCTAAGAATCCTATTGTTAAGCCTATTTCAAGGAAACCTATTCCGGCTGCTTCATGCCCCACAGCACCCGGCATAATCAACTGGTATAAATCAACCCAGTGTCCAATGAAAATAAGCACTGCAACAGGGATAACAACCGAATAAACTCTTTTCGCATTACGTGGCATCAACAACAGGAAAGGAATTACAAAATTCACTACCAGATTGAAAAAAAATACGGTATCAAAATGATTAAGTCTTTCATAAAAGTAGATTGTCTCCTCAGGAATATTGGCATACCAGATCAGCAGGTATTGTGAAAACCAGAGGTAAGCCCAGAAAATACTCAAACCGAACATATATTTACCCATATCATGGATATGTTCTTCGTTTACATGTTTCATATAACCCATCCGTTGTAAAACAAAGACGAAAATCACAATTACTGAAAAGCCTGTAACAAGCATGCTGCTAAAAACATACCAGCCATACAAAGTACTGAACCAGTGAGCATCGATTGACATCAGCCAGTCCCAGGACGAAACTACGCTTGTGATTGCTAAAAACACTACATAAAATGCACTGTATTTTCTCAACCTATGAAAATATTGAATGTCTCCATTCATATCAAGCTGACGTGAAGTTTTGCGAATCAGCCAGGCCAGAAGCCCCCAGCCGGCAAAAAACACAAAAAAACGAATATAAAAGAAAGGCTGATTGAGATAGGGCACTTTCTTGATTAAAATATGATCCAGGTGATCCTTGTGCGTCCATTCAAACAGATGATGCATGCCGCCCGAAAGGAAAACTATCAGCATTATTATTCCACCAACGGGAATAAACATACTCATGGCTTCACCGACTCTTTGCATGCTTACCTGCCAGCCCGATTCGGCAATAGCATGAACGGCAACAAAGAACAATCCTATCAGGCCGAGGCTCACAAAATAAAAGCTATTCAGGTGCAGGTTGGCGTAAATTCTATTAGCTTCCAATCCGGCAATCCATCCATACACCAGAGCAAGTAAGCCGATGGCCACCATAGCAAAACCTGCCATTTTAAGGTTTTTTGTTAACTTAAAGGTTGTATTTTCCATGGCTTAAAATCTATACGTTATGTGTTATTCCTTCGGCACCTGTTGCTATCAGTGCCTGTTCTATTTCCTGATAATTACTTTCTTTGCGAATGCCTACCACTACCAGAAAACGGTCGTCTGTAATGCGTTCATCATGAATTACCGTTTTTGCTCCGGGCCCAAGTTTGAAGTAAATCAAAAAAGCAAACACCATCGAAAAGGCAGCAAAAAGCACCGCCATTTCAAAGGTTACAGGCATAAATGAGGGAATAGCAAAGAAAGGCTTACCTCCAAAGTTCAAAGGATAACCCTTAGTGAACACCCAGGCCTGAAATAAAAAACCTAAAGCAGCACCCACTGCTCCTCCCCAAAAGGCCACCATTGACAGTCGGGATCGCCTCATTCTTAATGCTTTATCCAAACCATGTACCGGAAAAGGTGTGAGTACATCCAATATTTCCAATCCTTTGTCCTTTAGCTGACGAACAGCTTTCAACAGCTCTTCCTCGTCATTATAATAAGCGGTGATATAATCTTTATTCATGATGCGCTGTTTTTTGATGATCTCCGGATGACTTCAACACACTCTTAACCTCAGCGATTGCAATAACAGGAAATACCCTGATAAAAAGCAAAAACAAGGTAAAGAATAAACCAATCGTACCTACATACAACCCAACCTCAACAAGCGAAGGGCTATACATTGACCAGCTTGAAGGCAGAAAGTCGCGATGCAAAGAAGTTACAACAATCACAAAACGTTCGAACCACATGCCAATATTTACAAATATGGAAATAATGAATGTGGCTGTCAGACTGGTTCTGATTTTCTTAAACCAAAACAATTGTGGCGTAACCACATTACATGTCATCATAATCCAGTAAGCCCAGGCATAAGGACCAAAAGCTCTGTTCATAAAAGTAAACTGTTCATATTCAACACCAGAATACCAAGCCATAAAAAACTCTGTGATATAGGCAATTCCCACTATTGAACCAGTAAGAATTATTATTTTATTCATTGATTCAATGTGGTTTACGGTAATATATTCCTCCAAATTAAGCGCTTTACGTGCTACAATAAGCAAGGTAAGTACCATTGCAAAGCCGGAGAACACCGCACCCGAAACAAAATAGGGTGGAAAAATCGTGGTATGCCACCCAGGTATAACAGAGGTTGCAAAGTCGAAACTAACAATAGTATGAACCGAAAGCACAAGCGGAGCCGCCAAACCAGCCAAAACTAAACTTACTGTTTCGTGACGTGACCAGTGCTTTGCTGAGCCTGTCCAACCAAAGCTTAAAAAACCATAAATTGCTTTGCGGATTTTTGTTTTTGCTTTGTCACGAACGGTTCCCAGGTCAGGAATCAAACCCACATACCAAAATATGAGTGAAACAGCAAAATAAGTAGAAATAGCAAACACGTCCCATAACAATGGAGAGTTAAAGTTTACCCATAAAGCTCTGGTATTGGGATACGGAAAAATAAAGAAGCCCAGCAACAAACGTCCCATGTGAATTAAAGGGAAAAACCCGGCACAGGCAATAGCTATTAGTGTCATAGCCTCGGCTGAACGGTTGATACTGGTACGCCATTTCTGACGGAAAAGCAATAGAATCGCTGAGATAAAAGTACCGGCATGGCCAATACCAACCCACCAGACAAAGTTGGTAATACCCCAGCCCCAGCCAACTGTTTTGTTGAGGCCCCAGGTGCCAATACCATAATAGACAGTTTGATAAGTGGCCCATGCCCCAAACACTAAAGCTATTAGCGCAAGTGAAATACCCAGGTACCAATAAATAGAAGGCTTCCCGGCCATGGGAGCCAGGATATCCTTGGTTACCTGGCTGTAGTTCTTCTCACCTCTGATGAGTGGTTCTCTGATCGGAGATACGTACATTCCTGTAAGATTTTAGTTATACGGTTGTGTTTTTTACTTTGGTCAAATAGCCTACCGAAGGCAAGGTGTGCAACTCTTCGAGTAAGTGGTAGTTGCGCTCGTCTTCAAAATATCTGGCAATCTTGCTATTTTTATCATTCAAATTGCCAAATACAATTGCTTCGGAAGGACAAGCCTGAGCACAAGCAGGAACAACGTCTCCATCACGCAGCTGCCTGTTTTCTGTTTTGGCTTCCAGCTTTTTCTCCTGAATGCGCTGCACACAGAATGAACATTTTTCAATTACCCCTTTGGCCCTGATTGTAACGTCAGGATTTAATACCAAACGCCTTAAATCCGTCGTCATTTCTGTTGGATCCATTTCATTGCCTTTCAATGCGTCAGAACCATTGTAATCATAGAAATTGAAACGACGAACTTTGTAAGGACAGTTATTGTTGCAATACCTTGTTCCAATACAGCGGTTGTAAGCCATTTGGTTTAACCCTTCGTTACTATGTGTTGTAGCAGCTACAGGACAAACATTTTCACAAGGAGCATTATCGCAATGCTGACATGTAACAGGCTGGCGAACCACTTCCGGATCGTGCTCATCACCTTTGTAATAGCGATCGATTCTAATCCAGTGCATTTCCCTGGCCATCAACACCTGTTCCTTACCCACCACCGGAACATTATTCTCTGCAGAGCAAGCTACAACACAAGCATTACATCCGGTACAGCTATTCAAATCGATGGCCATTCCCCAATGGAAACCATCGTACTGATGCTTGGGATAAAGCGTTTTGAGGTGTTTCTTGATTTCCTCCCGAATCTCATTACCAGAAATAGGATTCTCGATATAATCAGCGAGTGTGGTTTCACGCACAATGGCACGTCCTTCCATCGAATGATGGGTTTGCGTGCGCGCAACTTCGTATGTACCGCCCAATTGTTCCATCGTCACATCAGGACGTACATATTGCATATGTCCGTTAACAAAACTTATCTGCCCAAATGCATTCTTTCCGACGCCAGTGGCAGGAATTCCAGCTTTTTCGCGGCCATAGCCCAGTGCTACTGATAAGGTTTTATATTCTTGTCCGGGTTGAATTAAAACTGGTAATTCACCTATGTTATTCACATTCACGGTATCAAACTCGCTTAAGCCTAATTCATTGGCAAGTTTGGGTGAAACCGACACATAATTATCCCAACAAGCTTTAGTTACCGGATCAGGCAGTTCTTGCAACCAAGGGTTGTTAGCATGCTTACCAGTTCCAACGGCAACGGTTGGAAATACCACCAATGCCAGCTGATCTGCATTACCAGCTTTAACCTTTTGCTGAGCAGCCAGTGCTGCTGTTTGATCAAAAGCAAAGTCTTCAGATTCCTTGCGGCCTGATTCAAAGATGCCATCGTGTAGTTTACTATTCCAGAAACCGGTAAAAGTAAGGTTATCGCCTTGTGCAAAAAGGTTATTTTCCCAATATTTCTGAATATACGTTCTGAAATCAAGATCACTACCCATCCATTTCAGGAAGCTCTGTTGCGCCTGACGCGTATTAAAGATGGGGCGAATCGCCGGCTGGGCAAGTGAATAATATCCCGTTTTGATTTCTGCATCATTCCAGCTTTCCAGAAAATGATGATCAGGACAAATAAAATCAGCAAGAGGCGCTGTTTCTTCTTCAAGTACCGGCATGGCAACTCTAAGTCCAACTTTGCTCAATCCTGTGATGAATTTATCCTTTTCAGGAAAATCGTAAGCAGGATTCACATCATAAAGAAAGATTCCATCAATTTTGCCGGCGTTCATATCAGCTATCATTTGCTGAAGTTTTCTGTCGTCGGCCTGACGGATATTCAAATGAACTGCAGTATCAATCGTATTGCCATAACTTTGCAGCAACTGATTAATACCATTGATCATTAGCTGGGTTTCGGGATCATTGCTTCCGGCAACAACAAGGGCTTTACCTCTTTTGCTGTACAATTCTTTTGCAATAGCCTTCACATCGGCAGGACTATCAATTTGTTTTGTACCAGATTCGCCAGCAAGCTTTTGTAATTCGTTAAACAAAGCCGCAACAGTTTGTTTTTCCAAAGCCGGATGCAACTGAATACGTTTATCAGCATTTGAACCAGTTACTGACATCGCACCTTCGAGGTGAATGTGACGCGACATTTTCTTTTTACCGTCAGTAAGCTTGCGATTTATGCTGTATTGTTTTGTAAACTCAACAGGAGTGAGCCAGCTTCCCAAAAAGTCAGCATCAAAGCTTACAATTACTTCGGCTTTATCAAAGTGATAGGAAGGCAAAAAGGCCTTACCAAAGCTAAGTTGATTGGCTTCGCGCATCGCACTGGCCGACAATACATCGTAAGTGATATGCTCGCCCGGGTACTGGGTTAAAAACTCATTTATCACAGCTTTGGTCGAAGGGCTTATCACAGTTGCCGAAAGCACAACGATTTTTCCACCTTTATTTTTTATCGCGTTGAGCTGGCTGATAATTGCCTGATCTACTTCCTGCCAGCTGGCTGCATTCCCGCCAGACTGAGGTTCTCTGTAGCGGGAGTTATCATATAAGCCCAAAACCGCTGCCTGAGTGCGTGCATTGGTTCCGCCTTTGGTAAGCGAAGAAGCTTTATTTCCTTCTATTTTAATGGGACGTCCGTCACGCACTTTTACTACAACAGGACAATAATCTATGCCATCAAAAAAGGTGGAAGCATAATAGCTTGCTTTGCCAGGTACAATCTCTTCGGGCTGTATTAACAGCGGAATGGCTTTACGCACGGGCTGTTCGCAACTGCTTGCAATGGCTGCAGAGGCAACAGTAAAACCAAAAAGCTTAAGGAAATCACGTCGTGATGCAGTTGTAGATTTTTTCAACTCCTGCTGCATTTCGAAGATAAACTGTCGGTCGCCGGCAGGTTTGTTTTCTGCTTCGGGCCGGATATCAATTTTCAGTTCTTCGATGCTTCTGAAATATTTTTGTTCCATATGGGATCTCTTATCAGGTTAGTGAATTAATAGTGACATTTCATACAATCGCCACCACCTAGCATATCGGCAGTCACTTTTTTGACTTCACCATTTTTGAACTGCTCATGCATTAATTCATACGACTTAAAGAATTCGTTATTTGCAAACTGTACTTCAGTTGTACGGTGACATTCCAGGCACCATCCCATACTGAGGTCTTCAACTTGCATCACGACATCCATTTTTTCTACTTCGCCATGGCATTCGGCACAATCCAACTTACCTGAGTTAACATGTTGAGCATGATTAAAATACACATGATCAGGCAGGTTGTGCACGCGCACCCATTCAACGGGCTTGCCACTATTCCACGCTTCGTGAATTTTGTCGATTTCGGCTGTGCCTGTAACTTTTCCTTCGCGTACCTGATTATGGCAGTTCATACACACATTTATCGAAGGAATTCCGGCACTTTTGCTATCCTCAGCTGAGGAATGGCAGTAGAGACAATCAATTTTATTCTGGGTGGCATGTATCTCATGCGAAAACCAAATGGGCTGCTCAGGTTGGTAATAATGCTGACGACCCAACGCAGAAGCTTCCTTATAAACCACTTCACCAATGATTACCAAGGCAATAAGCACCACTGTTTTGTGAACAAAAGTTGCCTTTATCACCTTAGTTACAAATAGATCTATCAGGGTGACAAGAAAAATTATCAAGGTAATGATAAAGGTAGTACCAAAATTACGATTTGCATCCCGCTCGAGCTCAGCCATTTTAAGCTCTTTGTCGCGAAGTTCGGCAGCTCTGGCAGCATCTTCCGTAGCACCTTTGTCCGCTTCAGCCTCCATCTGAGCCAGGTACTCATCAGCAACCTGACCACCGTTTTCTATCAGAGCAAGAATGTCGATGATTTGCTCATCAGTAAGATCGTGCGGTGGCATCGGAATTTTGTTATACTTCTCGAACAAAGCAACAGCATACTCATCTCCGGAAGCAATAACCTCCTGACTGTTACGAATAAAACGAATCAGCCAGGCAGTATCTCTTCTTTGTGTTACGCCAGTTAAATTTGGGCCTAATAATTCGGGGCCTTCGAGGTTGTGACAGGCCTTACATTGTTGATAGTTCTTTAAAGCTTCAGGGGTTTGCGCTTTTATAAAATTAAAAGGCAATAATAACAATCCCAATAAGCCTAGAACCATCATTTTTTGAAGGTTTCCCTGCAAGGTAATGATTGAGTGCGTCATAATAGATTTCCTGATGGTTGTAGAATCAAAACGGTTAATTATGTTGTAATTTTGGTCATGCGATAAGCTTTCACTTTAACGCTGGACAAATTTATTAAAAAATTGATTTGATCAAGGAATTTTAGTATTTCCTTACCAAAATATTTAAGCTTTTCTATGCATCGCATTTTTTTTTAAGTATTTGTTACTATTTCTCAAGGCTATTTTTGTTGCTCTCCAAAAGATGTTCTTCTGGCACGCGATTCGCTTTTAGTTCAACTTGCACATAGATCGTATCGCTTACAATATAGGACTCGTCTCCTCCACCATAATTTTTCGACATCGCAAAAATACCCCAGTCAGTTCTGTCAATCGAAATAGTATCTGTTTGTGCTTCAAATATTTGATCGTCCCATTTTACATATGACTTAAAACTAATACAAGCCGGAATACCCTTGAGTGTAAGATCGCCTTTTAGCATAAGGCTATCAGAAGCAAGTTTTTCGGTGCAGCACAAATCAAAAAAGCTGAAAGGAAATTTTCCTGCATGAAGCAGTTCCTGAGACTTAATGGTATTTTCGAGAACGCTTCGCATCAAATCGTAATCAATATCGGAATTCCTTACACTATCCATGATCATTGTAAAATCAGCCTTTGCAAGCTCCCCTTCTGCAACGCCAACTATTCCGGATTTAAATTTTAAGGTTCCCCAGTGGTTATCTGCACGCCATTTGAGTAAGCTCTGATCCACATCGACTCTATATAATAAGGTGTCATTATTTTTTTGACCACTTACAGTTTGCGTCAGGCAAAAATCCATCAGCATCACTACCAACCCTATTATAATCCTTAATTTTCTCATTCATCAGGATTTACACTAAAAACAACTCCTGTAGCTTTTCCATCTTCCCCAATAAACGGCAACAAATCTTCCGGAATATTTATCGCATCTGTAAAATCCGTATCAACCAGTTCTGCTGCAAAAAATGCTGCATCTTTCAAATCAGCACCCACGAAGCTAGCCTCCTGCAAGTGCGCACCCTTAAAATTTACACCATGAAGCCGTGAATGCACAAAACTGCATTCTTCCAGCCCTGCTCCCGTAAAATCGGAGTAACTATAATCAGCCGAATCGAATCGGGATCCCGCAAACACAGTAATAATAAATTTCACCTTAATGGCTTTGCTATTTGAGAAATCGGCATCTGTCAATTCTGATTCCTTCATCAAAGCATTTGAAAAATCAGCATACCTGAACGAAGATCGATGTCCTTTTACGCCGAACATATTCGATCCCCTGAAATCAGAAGAATCTAACTGCGCTTCATTCATCGCAGTGCGAAAAAGTACAGCCTGGGCAAAATTGCAATTTCGCATGATAGTATGATTGAAAGCTGACCATCTCAAATCTGCCAGGCGAAAATCAGCATGCGAAAAATTACTCCCATTAGCTATTGCGGTCCTGAAACTTACACCACGGAAATCACCATATTTTACAGAAACATTTTGCCATTGCACACCATCCAGATTATTGAAACGAAAATCATCAAAATCCTGCGGAACAGCCTCAATACCCTTATGCCGCTTTTGACCGGCAGGAAGCATAACTTCCTCGTTGATCAGGTTAATGCGGTAATCTGGCGTGGTGGAAGTTGGCAAAGGCAGTAATTCAGTGGTATCAGCAACTCCTGCAAACAAATCCTGGTGGGCATTGTAAGGCGACTGACTGCTGCAAGCTGTGAGAAAAACAACAATGCCCAAAACTGCTAAAATTCCACTCTGCTTCATCAAATGATATCTCTTGTTTTGAAGAAGTAACTACCAAACCAACCAAACAACCCGCCCAAAGCGATAGGATAGAAAATGGCAAAAACTATAAACCATCCCCTGCTCACGGTATCCAGAATAAAGTAAGATGCAGCGCCCATGACGGTTAACTCCGGATCAAACAAAACCAAAACAGCTGTTCGAAATACCTGCAATGGGTTAAGCATACCAAAACCGATCACTGTAGCGGCATCCAGACGCAATTTCAAGAGTAAACCCATCAGGATAAGATCCAGAAAAGCGACCAACAGCAGCCATAAAATAAATGCAGTACTTATGGCTAAGTCTTGTGAATGCGAAACAGCCGAAATAAACATGCTGATCCCAAGAAAGCAAAATATCATTGCAGCCAGCAAAGCGCTATAAAGCATGAATAAATCCCAAGGCACATCAAGCTGTGTGATACTTCCCCAAACAGCAGCACCAAGCAAAGCAAAAAAAACCGGAATGTAAGTAACCAGAAATTTTGCGCTGAACTTTCCCCAAAAATATCCCGAAAAGGAAACCGGTAGCGAAAGCATGTATTCCATTACATTCGATTCGCGATCGCCTACCACCGAACGAACAGTTGTAATGAGCACATAAATTGGCAAAATCACCATACTTACCTGCATAAAAGTCACCATCAATCGGCTAAGCCCAACAAATCCAATAATTTGAGACTCAGTAATCCCAGTAGAAAACATCACCGCCACAAAACCACCAAAAAGAACGCTGTAAGTCCAAAACCACTTTGAGCGGAGGTTTTGCCGGATATCAGCATTCATGATTTGTACGAGGCTGGAATGTGTAAAAATATTGCGTTGCATAATGAGCCAATTTTAGCTGTCAAAAAAAAATGTTTGTTGTCAATTATTCGTGATGAAGCATTTTTTTCTGTTTCAAGAAATCCTCCCGCATACTAATGCCATCGCGAATGCGCTGAGCCGTAGTCTCAAAATTGAAAGAAGTATCAGATTTTTGCTTGTGGGCTGCATAACCATAGCCCATCGGTGTGGCAACACCATAGGAATACCAGGCCTCTTCTACCCTAATCCATTCGCCGGTTTCGGCATCTGCAATATATGAAACCGCTTCATCGCCACCATATTTTTCCCAGTCGGGGCTGTCCATATATTCAATCAAACAGCCCAAATCGTCATACCATAAAACCTCATTGCGCATATTAATGGATTGAGCCGAAAACTTGGCATCAGCCAATCCCATCAGGCAGTTGACACAAATGTCACGATCGAAATTAATTTCGCGCGGACTTTGATCTGCATTGCGAACACACATCGAAAAGGCAAAAACCGCTACCATAAAAAACATTATCTTTTTCATAATTCCTTATTTTTCTGTTAATAAATTATCCAAAACTATCTTTCCCAAGTCCATTTCGATCACACGATTTACGAGATCTTTTATTTCGTCCATACGGTGACTACTCAGAATCATCAGGGTGTTCTTGCTGTAATCTTTTAATTGTGCAAAGAGTATTTCACGGGCTTGCGGATCAAGATTTGCAGAAGGTTCATCGAGCAATAAAATTTTCACTTTGCGTCCCAAGGCAAAACTTATCAGCAATTTTTGTTTCATCCCGCCCGAAAGCTTGTAAAACGGCTTGTGCAAGTTTTGATCAATTTCCAATCCAAGCTGACTGCTAATGCGTTTAAAGGCTGAGGCATCTGTTTTTGTAATTCGTTCAAAAAAATGCATTAACTCATTCACAGTCAGTTTTATTGGAGGGGGTGTTTGAGGCACAAAACCAATCTGCTGTAAAATTTCCCTGCGATCCTTTCTGGGATTAAGGCCTAAAACTTCAAGCTTCCCTTCAAAATTATATTGCCCAAGAATACAACGAATTAAGGTTGTTTTCCCAGCTCCGTTCTGCCCGATAAGCGCAATACGCTGATCGCTTAAAAAATCGACTGACAGCGAATCAATAACTTGTTGTCGCTTGAATCTTTTTGAGAGATTCTCAATTTGAATGATATGATTATTGAATTGTTGAGTCATCATTTAAAATTATTTACAGAAGAGAAGAAGCTCCTCTTACTGAATAGGTTAAAGCATTTCCCGGGCAAACATCCACACACAAGCCACATCGGGTGCAATCGGATCCAACAAAATGTACATCCTGAGTAGCTGCGCCCCGTTTTACAAACCATAATTCGTGTGGAACCAAACATACTTTCTGGCATTCAAGGCAATACCCACATTTATCATGTTCAAATTTGACTGCCACAGGCGAAAGTTTACCAACCATGCTGTACGTAGCACCAATCGGGCACACATAGCGACACCAAAACCTGCGGCTCACAAAAACTTCGAAAAGGATAATGGCAAGCACCCAAAGCAACAAAAGACTCGGGCCATAAATCATTGCTTTTGAAATAATTCCAACTACATTCAGGTTTTCAAAAACCAGGTTTTTTGTCAATACAGCCAAAAGCAAAAAGCCAACTAAAAAGACAAAGCGCAAGCCGATGTGGTAGGTTCTTTCCTTGATTTTCTTCTTCTTAACCAAATAGTTATGAACTTTTTCGGCCCATTCGGCTAAAAAATGATAAGGACACATCCAGGAACAAAAAGAACGACCACCCAAAATAAACCAAAAGATGAGAATGGTGAAAAGCCCAATCCAAAAATTCATGGTGAGCATGGCCAAATAACCTGTTGTAGATGAAACTGCAAGCAGTTGCAGGGCATTATAAGGATCCATCAGGTAAAAGCCGATCAGTCGTGAACCGCTTAATGAGCCCTCCAAAACGGACAGATCCAGATAGAAAGACGCCACAAAAAGCAGATTCATAAAAAGCAAAAACGCCCAGCGAATATTACGCATTTTATGGTTTTTCTTTTTGGAGTCGCGCCATTCTTTATAACTCAAGCCTGCCAAACTATGTGGCATTTGCTCGACTGCCTTGGGAGTGAGCGGGCTTTTTTTCTTTGCGTTGGAAAAATAATCAGATGCCATGTCTTTAGGAATTAGAAGGGTTCAACAACAATACTGGGTTCAGCGGTAGGACAAACCATCTGGCAAACACCACATCCTGTGCAGCCGTCAAGCACATGCGGCACAAGTTTTTTCCCACTCCTGCTGCGTCTTTGTATAATGGCTTTTTCGCCTATCGGACATTCCGTAATACAAAGATCACAAACCTCACGATCGAAAATTCTATCTCTCAAAGGGCTTGCCGACACTTCATTTTTTCCGGGGGACCGATGTACGCCCTCAAAATTATCTTCCCGCGGGTTACCCTTAAAACCTTCTCCCTTGTGCGCCAGACATGTATTTCTGTTCACATGTGCCTTACCCATCCTTACAGCTTCTTTCATGGCCACCTTTTGCACTTCAAAAGGATTCACCGTTGACAAATCAGCCCCTGGCTCTGCAGCAGCCTTTTCAACAGCACGAACACCTTCTTCCTTAAAGGGTCTGAAATCAAGAACGGCTGTCGGGCAAGTTTCAACGCATTGCAGGGCATCACACGAAAAATCACAAGCTTGAACGCGCGGCGCAATATAAGGTGTACCAAACCCAAGACCCTCGCCAGCACCAGCAAGTTTTATGGCTTGCACCGGACAAATTTGAACACAAAGGCCACATTTGATGCATCCATACAAAAAGTCCTCTTCGGAAATGGCTCCGGGTGGTCTCAGAAAATCTTCACGCGGCATTGACTGCGCAGCATTTTTATCGAGAAGAAAAGTGGCTGTTCCAACTACTGCCAAGGTGCCGGCAGCAGCAATTCCACCTTTGAAAAACTCCCGACGATTCAGGCTATTTTTTTCCTTTTCCATGGTTTTGGTATTTACATTTTATATTGCTTATTGCCGGAGCAGATTGATCTGCTCCGGCTACTATCATCCTAAAAAGAATATTTCAAACCAATATTAAAACTCCTTCCGGGTTCGAAATACAAGCTTTGAATATCCATAGCTTTATAGGCACGGCTCAAGTGCTCCACATAGTTCTTATTGAAGATATTACGTACACTAAACATTACTTCAAGAGAACCAAAAGCGGTGTAATCGGCATAAAAGTCAAAAACAACAAAACCAGGCGTCCTTGATTCATTAAATGAAGCTGCTATCCTATCCTGCTCGTCCACAATGCGTCCATGAATTTCAGCATTAAACAGATCGGACTGATAGCCTAGTGCTGTTTGAAACGTCAAAGGCGTAATTTCTGCCAAAGGCTCATCCCAGCTAACATTCTGCCCATAAGTGTAAGAGGCAGAAAGATTATAATGCCAGTTTTCGGCAAATTTCCAATCGAATCCAGCTTCAAATCCTGTGAGGAAAACCTCATCAGCATTTCTGAATTGTTTGGTAAATTTGGGATCCATACATGCATTATAAATCCTTGGAATCGTTGTATCAACAGCTGCTGTGATATAATCCTGAACATAAGAATAGAAAACATCAGTGAAAATCGTTAATCCTTTGATATTCTTTTCTACACGAGCATCAATTTGATAATTCACTTCCGATTTCAAATCAGGATTACCAATGTATTCATAAGCATCCATTCCAACACTCAAATGATTGATAAACAATTCAGTAAGCTCTGGTGAACGTGTAGCTCTTGCTGCAGCAAAATAAAGGTTAAATCCTTTTGGCAAAAACCAGGTGAGTGAAGTCGTAGCAGAAATATCAAAACGATCGTCGGGTTGAATTTCATTGTTGTATTGCTCCAGAAATCCAGCTGCCGGATCATTGATACTATAGCTTATATAATCAGATCGCAAACCCAGCGTCCAAACCAGATTTTCATTGATATCCCTCTTATTTTCGAGGAATAATCCCAAATCATCATGATTGGAATCCTGCCATGTTTTATCAAAGAAATACTTTGGCGGATCAAATTCCTGACCGGTACAGGTATTCTTAAACACCAGCCGATCTCTTCCTCCGTCTTTGCCAATATGTTTATAATCAATTCCTGCATAAAGCAAATTATTGGAAGCCGTTTGTAAACCAAACTCTGTTCTTCCTCCAAATACCTGAGCAGTAACAGGCGAAACAGCATGCACAGCTTTGTATGCTGGCCTCAGCGTATTACTCATTTCATGATCTACATAACTTCCATACGCTTTGATCTTAAAGGATTTGAGCAAGGGACTGATATTTGTGTAAGCATAATCCAGCGAAAGGATACTGCTATTGTCTTTATCGGCATCCATCGGAAGACCGGCATAAAGCACATCCTTGGCCATACTTTGACGCCAGGTTAGCTGAAGCCGCTGGCTTTGCGTAAACTGATAGCCCATTTTCATGGCATAGCCAAAACGCGAAAAGGAAGAAGCAATCTCCTGCCCCGATCCGCTTTCGTAATTGCCATAGTCCTTATAGCCCGCATTGAGCGAGAAGTCGAACTTATTCAATACGGTTTGAACAAAAAGATTGGTGTAATAATTTCCGCCATTGGATTGGTATCCAGCTTCCACACTTCCTGCAACATGCTGATCTATTGAACGATCAGGCTTACGGTTTACAATATTGATGATACCGCCCAAGGAAGCACCATACCTTACGCTAAAAGGCCCTTTGATTACTTCGATTTTTTCAATCTCTTCGGGTGCTACCTGCGCAATTGTAGGATCCATGCGGTTTGGACAAGCATTTGTACTGTGCACACCTCCGTCAATCAGCACATTGAGCTGGCTGTATTTAAAACCTCTCAAAACAGGTTCCATGCCATAATTGCCGCGCTTTTCGACCCCAAAACCAGCCTGATTGATAAACATTGCGCCGCCGTCGTGAGGATTCTCAACCTGAATGGTGCGTCCTGCGATTTTTGTTTGTGTGAGGTTTAACGGACTCTTTGCCGAAATAAGAATTTCTTCCAGCACTAAAGTATCTGTTTGAGCGTGCGAAACAGTTGCCAAAGCCAAGATCGCAGCCGATACGATGATTTTTGTTATTGTTTTGTACATGATAGTAACTTTTTATGGTAAAACTAATACCTCATTCGAGGTTTTGTAATGCATTCGACTGCCCAAGCCTTTCTGAGAGAGGCAAGTGGCAGCTTCACGAAAAAGTTACTTTTGGCGGAGGTGTATTTACTTTTTTAGGATAAAAAATGAGGTTAGTAGCATAATGAAAGTACTTACTACCAAGCTGTTTTGATATGATGATGTTTATGTTTGTTTCGACAGGCAAATAAATTAAGCCCGTATGACTTATCGTTGTTTCAGGGATATCGGTTTTTTTTTCATTATTTTCATGCTCTTCTCCTGAGCGTTTTATCAGTGCCGAAAGATAAGTGATATCACCTGTTAAAGGTCTTTCCTGGTCATTCGAAAAATTTAACGCCTGTGATTGCTCCATGCCTGAAATCAAGTACAGGTACTGCCAGATTTGCACCTCCGGCAGTAAAACAAATGCCAGGTGCAAACTGAGTAATAAAGAAGCAATCAGGCGTTTTTTCATAACTGATCTTTCATTTTTTCGTCCAACTCCTCATCCCATTTAAAAATTGGTGTTTTATCACGTAAAACTAATTTTGGCTCAGAAAAAGGAGCCAATCTTTCCAAAAAATCAAGTATCAGCAAAAGGGGCGAACCATAAAAATATTTCAAATCACGGTTAAACGACCAAAGATGTTCAACATAAGCAAACAAGGTATAGGGCGTATCGCCAAGATTATCGCCATCTTTATCAAATCCCTGATAATCATCAAAATAGTTCTCCTGCCAACGGTTCAAATTAGCTGTTTTTCCTTCCGCTTCAACCTGAACCAGGTTGTTATGAAAATAATTATGCTTGTATAGGTTGCCTTCCTGATTGGTGTGAAATTTAATTCCTACGCTACAAAAAGCTATTTCGTTATACATCACTGTGTTCGTCTTTTCAGGGACAAAAGGTGAAACATCAACGTGAATACCCTCGGCAGAGTAAATAAAACGATTATGCAAAATCTGATTTGAAGAAGTTTCCTTCATTCCCAGGCACATCCCACTCACACCATTCGAGTGCATGATGGTATTGCCCGTCATTACAGTCATTTCGCTGTACATGAGGAAGACGCCAACCGAATTTTCATAAAAATAATTGTCGTTAATCCTGTTATTGTGCGCATACATAAAGTGGATGCTATAGCGGTTTCCGACACCTTTGTTGGCTTCAAAAGTGTTTTCGGATGAATACCAAACAACCATATCGCGCACATTGTGCCAATAATTTCCTTTGATGAGGTTATTTTTTGAATACCACAAACGAATGGCATCTCCTTTGAGGGCCATGCTTCGTTTTGAAAGTGAAGTGATTTCGTTGTACTCGATTAAATTATGCTCCGACTGAAAAATATCCACCCCAAAAAGACATTCTTCAATCAAACAGTTTGTTACAACATTATGATTTCCAATGATTTTTACCCCGCAATCAATCTTATCATGCGATCCTCCTGATTCGATAATATGGAGATTTTTGAGAACTACATTATTGGTCTCCATAAAAATTACCGATGACTTACCCAGACCAGAAATCGTTACTTTTCCTTCGCCATCAAGTGTTATAGCATTACGTGTAATTTTTACAGGGCCAGTATAAAATCCAGGCTCAAGAGCAACATATTTTCCGGGAGGTGTACGATCAATAATTTCCTGAAGCGGAATCGGATTACTTCTATCAGAATAGCCTTCAATTTTGATGGCAGGTCCAAACTGTAATCCTTCCTGAGCCAAAGCCGGCGCAAAAAGAGAAATCAGAAACAATCCTATGAGAAATTCAAGCTTTTTCATTTTTAAAATAAGCCGGGGGTATTAGTCCCCCCGGCTAATAATATTTATGCTGTTCGAAGTGATTTACGTTTCAAAAGAATCGCCAGTATCATGAAAACAAAAGCTGCCAGCGCAATGTAAAAACCATAGTAAGGATATGATTCAGTAGTAAACTGAGCTACTTTTCCTTCCCCAAATACGGTTGGCATAAACGGTTTGATGCCAGCAAAGGCTCCGCCGCCATGCAATCCCAGGTTATGGCCATACCAATACAGGTAATACATATACACAAACAGAAAATAAAAAGGCACTAAAGCAGGAATTAAACCTGCTACCAGATTGAGTTTCTTTGGTGTTGCGATAAAATACAACCCCAAAAGAATAAACAACACAAAAATATAAGGCGTATAGGTCATTATGGTATTCAAAACCTTAAGTGTAGTTGGCGTTACATCAATCTTAATTTTCTGTCCAGTTGCCGGATCATATACATCATGTCCTTCTGCATCTCTCTGAGTATCGAACACATAAAAACTTGGATGATCCAATGATGGAGGATTATTCCTGCCTTGCACAATCGGATACATACCGATGTAGTGATTGATGGCATTCATTTCCATTAGGCAATCTGCACCTTCGTTTGTTGCCAATTCTTCTCTTTCCTTCACTCCTTCGCAGCCGTTGTAAACCCCATTAAACTTAAAGTTGATACGGATTCCCTTCGGATACATGGATTTAGGATATTGAATACTTTGCAGAGCTACTCCCCATATCGGTGTGAAATAAGTAATGCCAACAAAAATGACACCAATGATTGCAAAAATGATGTAGGTCTTTGACTTCATGATACTTGTTTTCTTTATTTATTGCTTTGGTTCAACACCGGCTTTACTAAACATAAAACTGATGGCATCGTAAAGATCCTGTTCGGAGCAATCCATACAGGTTCCTTTTTCGGGCATAACGCCATAATTTCCGGTGTATCCGGAATTGGCATGTTGCACGAGTGTAGTCATACCTTTGGCAGCAAGTTCTTCCCAACGGGGAGTATCATCAAGAGCAGCAGCACCGGCTACACCTTTTAAGTGACAAGCTATACATGCTTTGTTATAGATTGTTTCACCATTGGCCAGATCAGCAGTTTTTCCACCACCGCCGCCACAGCTGCTGAGCATTACAGTAAAGAGTAATCCTCCGAATAGAGCAATGAATTTTCTTTTCATTTTTAAAAAAGTTAGAAGTTAATGTTAGTTAAATTAAACGCTGCCAAAGTTAAGGTATTTACCGGGAGAAAAATAGTTTTTCTCCCGGTTAATTTACCTATTGTTGTTCAGTTAAGTATTGATTAGTACGGAGTTTAAGGTAAGTAATAATTTTAGCAACATCCTCTTCAGAAACATTTTGATTAGGCATGGCCAGTTTATAGCGCTGACGCATGGCTTCAATGTCTGCTTCATCAAAATGTTCTTCAGGATTCATAATCCAGGATTTTAGCCAGTCATCAGTGCGGCGTTTATCAACCATCAAGAGGTCAGGGCCGTTAAAGTCTTCTCCAAATTTGTGACAAGCATTACATCCATAATTCAGGAATTCCATTTCACCTTCGAGCAGGTTTTTCATTTCGATAGCGGATGGCTGGAAGGCCTGCATCTGCATATCTGCCTGAACACGTTTTGAATAAGCCAATAAGCGTTCGCTTTCAGCGGCTTCTACATGATTTACTGTCAGATAACCTTGCAATGCTCTGCCATCAGCACTATGAAAATGATCGAGCAAAAGTGGATACATCCCAGCTCTTTCGGCCTTGAATTCCAAAGTGGCAGTTTCGCCTGGTCTCCAGCGATACATCTGATCATAGGCTGCAATTTCATACACATAATGATCAAGTTTGGTTTGTCCGTGGTTGGTAATGTGAATTTCAACATCTTTACCCTGATCTATGGTAATGTTGCCGGGTTTCACCTTTCCATCATTAATAGTAGCGTAAACATGCACCTTATTCCCTTTTGTTTCAACTCGTTCTGAACCTAAGTCAGTAAAATAAGGCGATTTCTCCATCGTATAAATATTAGTACCTGTTTCATAGGTTTCGAACGACTCAAAATTATCATCCCTAATAAGCGCAGTATAGTGAGGCTCTCCCATTGGAATAGGTAAGTCGTAAAGGATTGTCATCTTATCAGCATCGATATCGATCAGCTGGTGATTTTGCGGATGCAAAGGACCTACCGGATTGAAACGGTCGATAGACAATTTATTGAGTGAAATCAGATATTTACCATGAGGGTTAACAGCATCGCCATGAGCCGAAACAAGGTGACCAACATTGTAATGTGAAGATACATAATCAAGCACTTTCAGGTTGATATAGTCCCACTTGGTGATGCGAGAATCCACATAAATTGAAGTATAAATAACGCCTGGTTCATCATCATATTGATTATGCAAAGGTCCCAAACCAACTTCTACACTACCATGAAGTGCTGTTTCGAGTGAAATAATTGGCACACCAAATTCGTCAGTACCTTCAAAGTTTTTCTCTTTGATAGCCTTTGTAATCTTATCCCAAGAATAAACCCAGGCATGTGAATCGAGTTTACCAGCTACAACAATATATTTTCCATCGGGGCTAACATCCACACCGTGAGGTGATTTAGGCTCTGGAATCAGGAAGAAAATATTGTTGGCAGTGGCCACCTCAATCGGAATAACCTTATGACCATTAACCATTTTATAGTTTCCCTGGTTCACCAATTGTTCAGCTTTTTTCCAGTTTACTACATGCAGGTAGTCAACATCGCGCGAAGAGCAACCAGCTTCGAAAGGCGGGCGGCCACTTTCAATTCCACCATAATACATCTCTGTACAGAATGAATTTGTAAAAGACCAGCCATCACTGGCATTCTTACCCATATCAGTTAAGTCCTGTGTATAAGGAGGAAACTCGATGGTGAAGGATTTATCTTCTTCGATACGACCTATGTCATTATTAAATTTCCAGTATGTCAAACCACCCCGCCAGTATTTCCTGAAGTTTTTCTCAGTAAGCGGATAGTATTTTCTGTCTAATGGTGCAGGATACTGACAGGCCTCGCCAATATATTCAGAGTTTGGCGTAAAGAAGCAACCACCGTGATTACTCCTGAAAATTGGGTTGTTAACCGTTTGCTTAAGTTCCCAATCTTTGAGCGAGATAACAAAAACACGTGGATTGGCTTTATCATTTATCACGGCCCATTTCCCATCATAGTTTCCATTTGTTTCGGAAAAGCCCGGATGGTGTGTATCACCCCAATCAATTACCTGTCCGTCGATATAGCCCGAACGCAAAATTTCGGAGCTTTCTTTGCTATAGCCAAATCCATTTACAGGTTGTCTGGATGAAGTTGGTACATATTTTACTATTCTCATCGAAGGAACGGTATAAAGAATCATGTTTCCGGCTTGTCCTCCAGAGTTCATGGCAATATACTCATCTTTCAGGTTATCAGGGGTATAGGTTTTAGCAGCAGACAAAACATCGTCTGCATTTAAACCACGGCGCTTCACGATGTCATTTAATGACTCGTCTCCGTATGGCGCTCCTGTAACGCCAGACTTTGCTTTGTCTCCTTGAGTGTCGCAAGCCGTAAAAAACGCCATTGCAGCAACGACCATAACTGTCATCAGAAGACCAGGAGTGGTGTATGGATTATATTTTTTCATAACACAAAATTTCTTGGTGATTATTAAATTACATGCTGATTTGTTCAGACAACAACTTTTTGGCTCTTAATCCAACATCAGCAGTTTTAACCTGATATTGCCAGTATTGCTCTGCCCACAAGAAAGCGTCTCTCCACTTGCCTTCGGCTGCATATCTTTCGTAATTGGCTTTTGATACTTTGGCCAATTCAAGCTGGTCGAGTGCATCAACAACAAGCGCTTCCACATAAGGATATTTCTGGTAATCATTTTCTTTCAGATAAGTGACCACACTATTGATAACATCCTGCAATTCGTTGATTACGACAAGTTTATCTTCATAATTCTTCTTATATTCAAGCAATTGTTCCTGAGTTAGCTCAATTTCACCACTATCATCACCAGAAGCCACATAACCTTTGGGTCTTACCAAAAGAATACCTTCCATCTCGAGGTGAAGCGCCGAACAGAACTCTGTACAGTAATAAGGAAATACACCTGCTCTGTCAGCCGTAAAGGTGAGTGAGGCTGTTTTTCCGGGTTCAAAGCTACCATGCACACCGTAAGTTGAAACCGTGAAACCATGTGTTTCATCTTCAGCGCGTTCCAAATTTGTAAGGTGGAATGTAACCACATCTCCTTCTTCTATTTCAACAATTTCTGGTGTGATATGCGACCTGATAAGTGTGCCGAAAACGTGAACACGATTTCCTTCGCGTTCGATCTTTTCCTGACCGGCAACAGTTTTAAACCTTGAAATTTCTCCAGTACGTGTATTCGTGCCAAGCGGATAACGAATGATCGGCTTAATGGTTGTGCGCAAAACACTTACCGAGCCGTACATATTGGCCTGCGGAATTGTCATGGTATAGATATCCCGCATCTTGTCAGAAGAAATATCAATCAAATGATTGTAGCTCGGACGTGTAGGACCTGTGTTAATCATATTCTCATACAAGCCTTCCTTATTTACAACGGTAAGGTAGTTGGAATGAGGCTCGACAGAATTACCCTGAGGTGTCATCAAATGGCCAGGTTTAAAGGATAAAACTAAAGTTTCATCAACCTGACTGGTTACATAATTCCAGCGAACGATTTTTTTGTCGTTATAAACGGAAGCATAAACCATTTCGGGGCGGTAGTCGAATGCAAGATCTACAACTTTGTTACCCAAATCCAGCTGACCCTGCAGTAGTTCACTGGCATTCAGCTGTGGAATTCCCAATATTTCGCCCGAAAAAGCTTGCTGACTGAGTGCGGTTTTCACTTTTTGAAAATCGAAAACCAAGGCTTTATTCGAGGCGGTGATAAAGTATTTTCCTGTTGGATCAACTTTCACGCTCATAGGCGCTTCATCAATTGGGATTAAAGCAAAAGCACCTGCTTGTTTTCCTTTTTCAAAAGGAATAACATTAAATTCGTTGATTTCAGATGTTTCAAGGCCGCTGGCTTTGAGGTAATCATACACATAAACAAAGTTTTGATTCTGATAACTAGCCAAACCAACCAGTAAACCATGACTTTCGAGTCTTCCTGCATCAAAAAATCCTAGTGTAAGTGGCGGCAATTCAAGTGTGAATGAAGTTTCTTTGATCAAACGTCCAATATGATGACCTGTTCCTGCTGCATCATCCGTATCTTCAAATTTCCATGAAGTGATCCCTGATTTAAATTTGGTTTCAAATTCAGTGGCCACATCAGCTTCGCGATGATCCCAGGGAGTGGGATATTCGCTGGTTTGAAATACAAATTCGTTGTTTTGTGAAACCGAAACGCCAGGAAATGCATTAATAAAGAGCGGGTGCATCAAAACCTGTTTGGTTTCAAAGTCGTCGAGACCCAACACCGCAATACGCGAGTTGGCTCCGTCTGAATAAAACAGATATTTCCCATTGTACTTTCCGTCTGTTTCGCTGAGTGCCGGAAATCGCATGTCACCATATTTTAATAAGGTGTTGTCGAGCGATCCCTTTTTGATAACAAGCGTACTTTCATCATCGAATCCATAGCCTTGCCATGGTTCTGGTGAAAACACACCCACATACTTGTAAATGCGCATCGAAGGCAAACCATAAACGATCATGGTTCCGGAATTACCCGATCCAACGAAAGCAAAGTACTCATCGCGCCCTCCGCGAGGCATAAATGTTTTGGTAGCGGCCAAAACATCCTCGTCACTAAGCCTACGTTCCTCTTTAACGTCTGCCAGTGTTTGCTGTGCCATGGCATCAGACATCACCACACACGTCAGTAACAGGCTAACAAGCGCTACTGTTAAAGCTTTAAAAAAATGCTTCATGATTTTGGTTTTTGATTAAAAAAAGTGAATTTTTACTCATTTGGTTCGAAATTAATCCGCAAATCTTTCAATTTGTTTTGTTATTTCCTGAACAAAAGTAAACCGCACTTTAAAAGATTAAAAATTAAAGGTGTTTCAAAACAGGAATCTAAACATCTTTCCCTGTTTTTGAACAAGATTTAGCTTCCAATTTATATCAGAAAACAAGGATTTCAATACCTATTTTCTACTTTTATTTCACTGATATTGTGTTGCTTAACATATTTATTTGATGATATGTTGTTTAAAAACAAGAATTAATCACTATATTTGTTAGCTGATCGTTCGCAAAAAGGAATAAGCAAAAAGGCGATCATTATTTAGCACAAAAACATGAACTTTTTAAGTTCAATAATTCGAAAGCGGGCCTGATATGGAAGTACTTAATCATTCGCTTTGGCTTATGTTCAGCTATCAATCCGTTGGCTTTTTCTTTTATATGCTCTACCTTCATTTTCAAAAGAAAAGCGTTACGCGACTGCTTTTTGGATTTTTTATGCTAAATCTGGGTCTTACGGGATTTCTGGCTCATATACATTTGTACACGCATAATGCCACCCTTTTTATCCTTTTCCCGCTGGTTTTTTCAATATCACTCACACTCACTCCTCTATTCTACCTACATCACAAATCACTTTTGGTGAAAGATTTTCAATTGAGAAGCATCGACCTGAAACATTTTGTTCCTGCCTTTGTGATGTTTATCTTGATCACTCCATTTTGGGTTTTGATCATAACAAATCATGTAGAGTATCTGGATTCGGTTTATGGTTTGTTTTTACTCAAAAATATTCCTGGCAGGCAAACCTGGCTGATTGAGTTCATTGTTAAATCAATTTTAAGTTTGCAACTACTTATCTATCTGATTTACAACCTGAAACAATACAAGATTTTCTACAACCAATTACCTGAAAACAATTCAAAAGACATTAAAATTTACCTCAGCGGCATTCAAATTTTTGCGGTAAGTTTTTTGATTTTGATGGGTTTGTTAATTGGCCATACCCTCATTCATGAATCCGGCGAGCAGCTCAGCAGTACCTTATTTATTGCTGCTTTATTAAGTCTGAACATTGGACTAGCCTATTTTGGGGTGCGTTTTGAGGATAATCACCTTTACAATTGCCAGTGCGAAACTGACAACTCTCCATTTGTAAAAACAGATTTTCTGAAAGCAGATGATAAAGACATACAAGAACTTAAATCATCAAATATTCATCATCAGGAGGAAGAAAAATATTGCTCCTCCTGTTTGTGCGAGAATCTGAAGGAGGAACTTCTGGCCTCGCTATTATTTTTGATGAAGCAAAAGGAACCCTTTACGGATTCCAAAATTAAAATTGATGATATAGCCGAAATGCTGAACACCAATACCAAATACCTTTCGCAAGTAATTAATGAGCGGTTTGGTAAAAATTTCCATACTTTCTTGAATGATTATCGCTGCGCCAAGGTGATCAAGCTTTTTCATGATCCAGAATACGATGATTACAGCATCGAAGGAATATCCTCAACCTGCGGATTCAACAGCAGATCATCATTTGTTGCTTCCTTTAAGAAATACTCGGGAAAACTGCCTTCGGAATACAGAAACAGCTTAATCTCCAAAACTAAATCAGCCAAATAAAAGACTTCTTTTACCAACTTCCTCCAGCTCCGCCACCGCCAAAACTTCCGCCACCAAAGCCGCCAAAGCCACCCGAACCACCTCTGCCACCAGAAAAGCTCTGCCAACTGCCTCCATGCGAGCGCCCTGCCTGACTGGCAAGAAATAATGCAGTCCAAAAAGGCAAGTTGCTTTTGCCTCCAATATGATTGGCCGAACCTCTGGCCTTCATCATGAAAAATATGATTGCAAACACCAAAATTGGAACAAACCAAGCTGCTGAGGGTTCCTGATTGTAATCGTCTGCAGCATAAGCACCTGAGGCCAAACCCATCATCACATCTGTAGCACGCCATATGCCATCAAAATAGCGCTCATTTTTAAACTCAGGAATCATCTCCTGATCTACAATTCTTTTGGAAAGTGCATCAGGGATGAGTGCTTCCAAACCATAGCCTGTAGCAATAAAAGCCTGCCCGCGACTCTTCTGGGTTTTTGGCTTGATTAAAATTACAGCGCCATTATTGTATTGTTGCTGCCCAACGCCCCACTCCTCGCCCAATCTGAAAGCAAAATCAGCAGGATCATAGCCACCCAAATCATTTACCAAGACAACAAGAAATTGCGTTGAAGTGGTATCGTTATAATTGACCAGTTTTTGCTCAAGCATTTGCAATTCCTGCGCTGATAAAGTGCCGGTGAAATCATTGACTAATCTGGGAGGATTGGGCTTGGCAGGAATTTGCCCAAAACCACTCAAGTTTAAAAGACTAAAAACGGCAAACAGGAAAACTCCAGTGAAAATTGTTACTTTTTTCATTTAACCAAAAGATAATTCATCGCTTAACTCATTGATATCATCGCTATGATATGGAAAATGCTTTTTGAGTTTCTGACCTGCACGTTCAATGCCATGCTCAAGTCCGGTAGTAAAATCTCCAAGCTTGAAATGCTCGGACATCAATTGTTTGATTTCTTCCCAAAAATATTCCTCAACCACTTTATTAATTCCATTATCACCTAAAATTGCAAACCGTCGGTCTTTAACGGCCAGATAAAAAAGGACACCATTACGCTGTTCGGTTTGATTGATTTTAAGGTAATCGAACAAAAATGCAGCACGATCAAGCACTTCACCTTTGCAGTGATTCTCGATATGCACCCTTATCTCACCCGAAGTGTCCAATTCTGCTTTCAAAATGGCAGCACGAATACGATCTTTATCTTCCTGCGTGAAAAAATTTTGTGCATTTGGCATGACAATTAGTTTTTATTAAAACGACACTTCCGGCACTACATCAGCACCTGCTGCAGCCTCAAAATAAGGTTTTACTTCGAAGCCGAACATACCGGCAAGCAAGGTTTGAGGAAAAGATTTTATGTAGGTATTATAGGTACGCGTTGTCTCGTTAAACTTCATCCGTTCGACTGTGATACGGTTTTCTGTTCCTTCGAGCTGTGCCTGCAATTCAAGAAAGTTCTGATTTGATTTCAGATCAGGATAACGCTCAACCACCACCATCAAACGTGATAAGGCTCCTGACAATCCCTCCTGTGCCTTTTGAAATGCTTGCAAATTAGCTTCTGTAAGATTTTCTGCATTCACATTTACGGAAGTTGCTTTGGCACGAGCCTCAACAACGCCTGTTAGTACTTCCTGCTCCTGCGCCGCAAATCCTTTAACAGTATTCACCAAATTAGGGATGAGATCGGCACGCCGCTGATAAACATTTTCGACCTGAGCCCATTGAGCATCAACTTGTTCGCTATTCATAACCATAGTGTTATAGGTTCCTTTAAAAAAGCTGTAAAACACAAAGATTACAACAAGGACAATAGCAATAATAATAAGTGTCTTTTTCATAGGTTGTTATTGTTTTGGAATTCACAAAGGTCGTAAAAATGTTGAGAGAAAAAATATTTCCCAATAAAATTAATCTTTAAAGATGTTAAGATACTCACAAAAAAGCTATCAAATAAGCTATTCAACAACAGTATAAAACAACAAGATGCCGGAGTATTTTTGTAATTTTGCAATCAGAAACAATCTAAATAACAAAAACTCACTACAATGAAATATGATGTGATCGTTATAGGCAGCGGCCCGGGAGGTTATGTAGCTGCTATCAGGGCTTCTCAGTTAGGGAAAAAAGTAGCCGTTGTCGAAAAGGCTGAAATTGGTGGAATCTGCCTCAACTGGGGCTGTATCCCAACAAAAGCACTCCTCAAAAGCGCGCAGGTTTTCAATTATATGAAACATGCAGCCGATTATGGCATTACGCTTGAAAGTGATCCAAAACCAGATTTTGAAAGCATTGTAAAGCGAAGCCGCGGTGTGGCAGAAGGCATGAGTAAAGGCGTACAATACTTATTCAAAAAAAATAAAATTGAGTTGCTCAACGGCTTTGGTAAATTGCTGAAAGGCAAAAAAGTAAGCGTTACTGACGTCGATGGCAAAGCCACAGAATACGAAGCCGATCATATCATTCTGGCTACTGGCGCACGATCACGTGAATTGCCGAATTTGCCGATTGATGGAGAAAAAATTATTGGCTACCGTAAAGCAATGGTTTTACCAAAAATGCCAAAATCTATGGTAGTTGTTGGCTCGGGTGCAATTGGCTCTGAGTTTGCTTTTTTCTACAATAGCATGGGTGTGGATGTTACACTTGTTGAATATATGCCGAATATCCTGCCTATTGAAGATGAAGAAGTTTCGAAGCAACTGGAGCGCTCTTTCAAAAAAGCCAAAATGAAAGTGATGACCAATTCTTCTGTCGAAAAGGTTGATACTTCAGGCGAAGTTTGTAAAGTGACGATCAAAACAAAAAAAGGCGAAGAAGTTGTTGAAGCGGAAATCGTACTCTCAGCTGTTGGAATCGCTACAAATCTTGAAGGTTTGGGCCTCGAAGAAACAGGCGTGAAAACTGAAAAAGGAAAAGTTTTGGTGGATGAGTACTATCGCACAAATGTTGAAGGTGTTTATGCCATTGGAGATATTGTTCACGGCCCGGCTTTGGCACATACAGCCTCTCACGAAGGCATCACCTGCGTGGAAGCCATTGCAGGTCTCAATCCTGATCCTGTTGATTATGGTAATATCCCATCCTGCACTTACACCAATCCGGAGGTTGCCTCAGTTGGCATGACCGAAAAACAAGCCAAAGAAGCAGGTTATGAAATCAAAGTAGGTAAATTCCCATTTTCGGCCTCAGGAAAAGCTAGTGCAGCAGGTAACAAAGATGGTTTTGTGAAAGTAATTTTCGATGCCAAATATGGCGAATGGTTGGGCTGTCACATGATCGGCGATAACGTAACAGAAATGATTGCAGAAGCCGTTGCAGCCCGAAAATTGGAAACCACAGGCCACGAAATCATTAAAACCGTTCATCCACATCCAACTATGTCAGAAGCTATCATGGAAGCAGCTGCTGATGCCTATGGAGAAGTGATTCATTTGTAGGAGGTTCATGGGTTTACGGGTTCACGGGTTTAAGAGTTTACGGGTTTACGAGTTTACGGGTTGAAGGGTTTACGGGTTTACGAGTTTACGGGTTTAAGAGTTTACGAGTTTACGGGTTGAAGGGTTTGTAAATCTGGATATTATACGTTTATTTTTGAATTTTTATTTTTAAGATTACAATGTATAAATCAGGTTTTGAAGACAAAATTTTTCAAGGGAATTTTAATCTTCGCTTGAAAATAACTGAACATTCATAAAGACAAATAATATTTAAGGCCTTAACAATATGGCTACACATAAAGAGCTTGAAATATGGCAGTTGTCTATAGATTTTGTGGTTGATATATACAACATCACAAAAACCTTTCCTGATGAAGAAAAATATGGCCTTATAAGTCAGATGCGTCGTGCAGCTGTTTCTATTCCATCGAATATTGCAGAAGGATCTGCAAGAAACAGTAATCAACAATTCCTTCAGTTTCTCAATATCGCTTTAGGGTCACTTTCAGAACTGGAAACTCAACTTATTATTACCGAAAGATTGAATTATCTGCAATCAACCCAACTAACTGAATCCTTATCAGTTATAAGATCAAAACTAATAAAACTGATAAAATACTTGAAAACACTCAATTAAACCCGCTAACTATTAAACCCTTAAACCCGTAAACTCTTAAACCCTTAAACCCTTAAACCCGTAAACCCGTAAACCCGTAAACCCGTAAACCCGTAAACCCGTAAACCCGTGAACCCGTGAACTCTTAAACCCTTAAACCCTCAAAAAATGGAAATAATAACTACCAAAATCCCTGATCTGCTCATCGTAAAACCCATTGTTTTCGAGGATCAGCGAGGCTATTTTTTTGAATCATACAACAAGGAAAAATTCATTCAACAAGGCATCGATCAAAACTTTGTTCAGGACAATGAGTCCAAATCCATGAAAGGTGTTTTGCGTGGTTTGCATTTTCAGGCACCACCTTTTGCACAAGGAAAACTTGTTCGGGTGATGAAAGGAGCAGTGCTGGATGTGGCTGTCGACATCCGAAAAAACTCACCTACTTATGGGCAGTGGGCATCGATTGAGCTTACTGAATCAAACAAATGGATGTATTGGGTTCCGCCGGGTTTTGCGCATGGTTTTATAACATTAGAAGACAACACCGTATTCTTTTACAAATGCACAAATGTTTACAACAAAGCGTCGGAAGGCAGTATCCGCTGGAACGACCCTGATTTGAATATCGATTGGGGAATCAGCAATCCGGTTTTATCTGAAAAAGATCAACAATCGCCACTCTTTAAAGATTTTGTCAGTCCTTTCTAGAATCGATTTGTCGGACTCTTGAACAGAAACAGCTGTAAGGCGTTTATCATTGTACAAAATCCAGCATCATGTTGCGTAATTTATTTCTGGCACTTTTATTTGTCCTTTTAGCTGGCACATCCGGTTGGCTTTTCTTTTATCTGGCTGCGCCACCAACAAATCAAACTGGCCATAGTGTGCTCGAAAGTGATCAAAATTACCGTATCGTCAGCTTCGATCTCCCCGAAGAAATTTATTTTGCAGACGAACGCATTCCTGTTGAGCTTTTTATGACACGCGAAAGCCTCGAAAGGGAGCTTATAGTAAATACATATTGGCATAGCTCAACGCTATTGCTGCTCAAACGTGCCAACCGCTGGCTCCCGGTTATTGAACCTATACTGGCTCAATATAGCATTCCGGATGACTTTAAGTATTTAAGCATGATCGAAAGCGGCCTCACCAATGTGCAATCTCCTGCCGGAGCTGTGGGGTTTTGGCAGTTTTTAAAAGGCACGGCAAAGGATTACGACCTCGAAATCAGTAATGATGTTGATATGCGTTATCACGTAGAACTGGCCACTGCCGCTGCCTGCCGATACCTGCTCAAGTCATACGAAAACTACGGCAAATGGACGCTGGTAGCAGCTTCCTATAATGCCGGAAAACGAAGAATCGATAATTTTCTGCAGGATCAAAAAGCGGATTCCTATTTTGATTTGCTAATGGCAGAAGAAACAGAGCGCTATCTCTTCAGAATGCTCGCCCTCAAAATGATTATGGAAAATCCTGAACAATATGGTTTTTTCCCACAGGTCGAAAAACTTTATCCACCACTTAGCTTTGAGCTTGTTACAATTGACAAATCCATCAATAGCTGGGCTGATTACGCACACGATCATCAAATCAGTTATAAACTGCTTAAATATTTCAATCCATGGCTCAGAAGTGATCAACTTCGTGTGAAAAAAGGACAGATTTATACCATAAAAATGCCACTCCATCCATTCAATATCACGCATTACGAACTTGAACAACGCTACCTTAAACAATAATTACTTACTTTGCATCGCTTTTTTTGAAACAAACACATGAAGGATAGCTTTTCGGAAGACAAATACCTCGAGATTTACGGCGCCAGGGTTCACAACCTGAAAAATATTGACCTTAAAATCCCACGAAATCAGCTGGTTGTTATCACCGGCTTAAGTGGCAGCGGCAAGTCATCACTGGCTTTCGACACCATTTATGCTGAGGGACAACGGCGCTATATGGAAAGCTTCTCGGCTTATGCTCGCCAGTTTATTGGCAGTATGGAGCGCCCTGATGTGGACAAAATCAAAGGCCTTAGTCCGGTGATTTCTATCGAACAAAAATCTGTTAACCGCAATCCGCGCTCCACTGTTGGCACAATCACCGAAATTTATGACTTTTTCAGATTGTTGTATGCACGTGCCTCAGACGCATATTCCTACAATACAGGCGAAAAAATGGTGCGCTATTCCGAAGAGCAAATCAGCAAACTGATTTTAGAACAATACTTCGGGAAAAAAATCAACGTTTTGGCTCCTGTTGTAAGAGCACGCAAAGGCCATTATCGCGAACTTTTCGAGCAAATCCGGCAATCAGGCTACCTGCGTGTTCGGGTAGATGGCGAACTGCGTGAAATCAGTTTCGGCATGCAACTCGATCGTTATAAAACCCATGATATTGAAATTGTTATCGACAGAATTGAAGTAAACGACAAAAGTACTACACGACTTGCGCAAACGATTCAAACTGCTCTCAAACAAGGCAAAGGACTGCTTCAGATTTTGGATCAGGACACCAATGAATTGCGCTATTTCAGTCGTTTGTTGATGTGTCCGACAACTGGTCTTTCATATGACGAGCCGGAGCCCAACACCTTTTCTTTTAATTCACCCTATGGTGCTTGTCCCAAATGCAACGGGCTCGGGGAGATTGCAGAAATAGATCTGAAAAAAATCATCCCCGACAATTCAAAAAACATTCGCAAGGGCGGGCTTGCTCCTATCGGGGAATATAAAAACAATTGGATTTTCAACCAACTCGAGGCCATCGGGATTAAATATGGTTTCACTTTGGATACTCCACTCGCTGAAATTCCTGACGAAGCCATTGATGTAATCCTCTATGGCGCAAATCAAAGTTTTGACGTTAAAAAGGAATATCTGGGTGTATTGACTACTTACACCCTTAATTTTGAAGGTATTATTAATTTTATCGAAGCTCAAAATAATGAAAATGCCTCACCAGGCATAAGAAGATGGGCAGGCAGCTTTATGAATCATGTGGTCTGCCCGCAATGCGAAGGAACACGTCTGAAAAAAGAGGCACGCCACTTTAAGATTGATGAAAAAAATATAGCAGAAGTAGCTGCTTTGGACATCCGCGAGCTGGCCACTTGGGTAAAAAATCTGCCACAAAAATTGAGCGAAAAACAGCTCCTGATCGGCAAAGAGGTGCTTAGGGAAATAGAAAAACGCATCACTTTTCTGCTGGATGTCGGCATTGAATACCTTGATCTGAATCGACCGGCCAATACTCTTTCGGGCGGCGAATCGCAACGGATCAGACTGGCAACACAAATTGGTTCACAACTAACCGGAGTACTCTATATTCTTGACGAACCCAGCATAGGATTGCATCAGCGGGATAACCACAGATTGATCGAATCTTTGAAACAATTACGCGATATCGGCAACTCCGTAATTGTTGTTGAACACGACAAAGACACTATCCTGGCTGCTGATCATGTAGTGGACATCGGGCCGGGAGCGGGCGTGCATGGCGGAACAATTGTAGGACAGGGAAAGCCCGGCGAGCTGATGGATTGTAGCAGCATCACCTGTCAGTATCTGAGTGGTAAAAAACGAATTGAAATCCCCCAAAATAGAAGAGAAGGACATAAAAATAAGGCCCTCCTGCTTAAAGGAGCAACAGGTCACAACCTTAAAAATGTTGATTTAAAGCTCCCGCTTGGAAAAATGATTTGCGTAACCGGAGTTTCCGGAAGCGGAAAATCGAGCCTCATAAATGAAACGCTTTATCCCATCCTGAGCAAACATTTTTACCGATCCGTAAAAACCCCTTTGCCCTACAAATCTATCTCAGGACTAGAACATATCGACAAAGTAATCGAAATTGACCAGTCGCCAATAGGCCGCACTCCTCGCAGCAATCCAGCTACTTATACCAAGGTTTTTGACGACATCAGAAAGCTTTATGGAGAATTGCCAGAGTCAAAAATCCGCGGATATAAACCAGGACGCTTTTCATTTAATGTAAAAGGCGGCCGCTGTGAAGATTGCAAAGGCGCTGGTATTAGGATTATTGAAATGAATTTTCTGCCCGATGTTTCAGTGCCCTGCGAAACCTGTCAGGGCAAACGCTACAACCGCGAAACCCTTGAGGTTCGTTACCGCGGAAAATCGATCAACGATGTATTAAGCATGACAATTGATCAGGCTGTTGAGTTTTTTGAAAACCTTCCTTCTCTGGTGCATAAAATTAAAACGCTTAAAGATGTCGGCTTGGGCTATCTTAGCCTGGGACAAGCCTCTACAACTATTTCAGGAGGCGAAGCCCAGCGTGTTAAACTGGCTTCTGAACTGTCGAAAAAAGATACCGGAAAAACGCTGTATATCCTCGACGAGCCCACTACCGGACTTCATTTTGAAGATGTTAAAGTGCTGCTTGATGTTTTAAATAAACTGGTTGACAAAGGCAATACCGTCTTAATTATAGAACACAACATGGAAGTGATCAAAGTGGCTGATCATATTATTGATTTAGGCCCCGAAGGTGGAGCGCCTGGCGGAAGAATTATCTGCGAAGGCACACCCGAAGAAGTTGCCTTAAACGTTGAAAGTCATACTGCACGATACCTCAGAATGGAACTTCAAGAAAAGCTTCCTACTCAAAATTTATAGGTTAACTTCTTTTTTTCGCTTAACCCAAATTGTTTTCTTAATTTCGTAGAACCTCACAAAATTAATTAGGTTGACCTTCATAAAAAAAGGATTGATGTTAACCATCCATCATATTATACAGAACCTCAGGCAAAATTCGATTTTACTTCTTTTCCTTACAATTTCGGTTTCGTTGCCCGCCCAGCATGAGTATCGATTTGAGCATATCTCGAAAAATGATGGTTTAAGTCAGGGTACAATAAATGCTATCTTCGAAGACAATAACGGCTTGATGTGGTTTGGCACAAAAGACGGTCTAAATCATTATGACGGTACCAAAATTAAAGTTTTCAGAAGAAATTTTGAAGATCCCCACAGCATTCCAAACAACCATATCCTGGCTATCAATCAAGACAAAAGTGGCCGGCTGTGGATAGGCACATTTGGAAATGACCTCTGCTACCTTGATCCTGTAACAGAAAACTTTTACACATGGCAAGATTATGTTCGGAACAACGCTGAGATTGATATTGGCGAAAAAATCTTCTGTATTGATATAAATCACGAAACCAACGAATTACTTGCAGGAAGCGATAAAGGCATTTTAATTATCGATCTTGATGAAAAAGAAATGCGCTTTTTGGATATGCAATATTTAATGGTTGACTCGATACGTGTCGGGAATATTTACAGCCTGCTCGCTGAAGGCAAAAACATTTGGATTGGAACTGATTTCGGTGGGCTGATACATTATGATGGCCGGTCAGAAAAATTCACACCAATTGGTTACGATCATGAAAGGTCAATTTTAACAGCATCAATAAATAAAGGAACAATCTTTGACATTCTTAAGGATAAAACCTCTACACTTTGGGTTGCAACTTTTGGAGATTTTGTTCTTAAACTGGATCGCGAAAAAAACCTTTTGTCAAAACTTGATTTCGAAGAGCAGGGCCCCATTTTTCACGAACTGGCCTACACCCGTCAAATAGCGCTGGTTGGCGATACGGCCATATGGGCAACAACAGAATACGGATTTCAGGTTTTCGACCTTAACAGTCGAAAAATTTACAACACACGATACAATGCTGATGACCCATTTGGTGTAAGTTCCTCTGGTTTAAAAACCATTTACGCAGATTCGAAAGATGGCGTTTGGATTGGCGGCAATGGTTATGGCCTTAATTATTACTTCCCTGTAAGTAAAGGCTTTAGTCACCTAATGTATCAGCCCGGGCAAAACAAAGGTCTTGATTTCAGGAGCGTTCGAACGATCTATGTTGACAAAAATCAAAATGTTTTCGTTGGCGGATATGGCGGCATGAATGCATTTGACAAAGCAGGAAATATAATTTGGACAAATCCCGAACTCGATGTGGCTTTTGTTTCGTGTCCTGATATGCAAAACGAAAACCTGCTATGGGTAGGACGCGAAAACGGTGGCTTGATCTTAATAGACAAAAAACAAGGCCTATTCGTACAAAACTTTGATAACAATCAGGAACATATCGAGAATAATATATCAGGCAATTTTGTTTTGAGCCTGCTTCCCAAAAGTAAAAATGAATTGTGGGTTGGCACCGAAACCGGTCTAAATCTTTTTAACACAGAAACATACAAAGCCCAACTCTTTCAGCATGATCCTGAAAACAAAATATCGATCCCTGCAGGCCATGTAAGAGATATCTTTAAAGATTCGAAAGGACGCACCTGGCTGGCAAGCTTTGGCGGAGGGGTGGCGTATATGAAAAACGACGACATGCTCTTCAGAACATTTAAAAATAATCCAAGAGACCCCAAAAGCATCAGCTCAAACAATGTATATTGCGTGCACGAAAGCCTGTCGGGAGATATTTATATCGGAACTGAAAGCGGCCTGAATCGTTTTGACGAAATCACACAAACCTTCGCTCATTTCAACACCTCAAATGGTTTGGTAAATGATGTGGTTTACCGAATCGAAAATGATTTGCTTGGCCGTTTATGGATCAGCACAAATGAAGGCTTGAGCTGTTTTGACCCAATCAAAAAAACCTTCAGAAATTATGATCGCGAAGACGGACTTCAGGCTAATGAATTTAATAGCAGCGCATCATTTGTAGATCAAAACGGCAAGATGTATTTTGGCGGAATAAATGGTGTTACAATTTTTAATCCTTTATCTCTGAAAGACAACACTAAAGCTCCAAAAGTTATCTTTACCGGTTTGACTATAAACAACAAAAAAGCCATCATTGATCCACCAATCACTCAAGCAGAAGAAGTAATTTTAGATTATGATAATCAGGCTTTTAAATTAGAATTTGCTGCACTAAATTTTTACAAACCCCGCAAAAATCAATATGCTTATCGCATAAAAGAAATCCATCAGGATTGGCAATCGTTGGGCAACAAAAACAGTATCGAAATCATTCATCTGGGCTTTGGAACTTTTACGATTGAAGTAAAGGCCTCAAATAACGACAATTACTGGAGCGATAATCCGGCAAAGCTGATTATTTCAATTTCCCCTCCTTTTTGGGCTGCCAAATGGTTTATATTCACTTCTGCCGCTGTATCTTTAATTTTGCTTTTTATACTTTATCGCCTTAGAATCAGAAATCTGGAAAAGAATAAGCTGGCCTTGGAAAAAGAAATAAACCTTAGAACGCACGAACTTCAGGTTGTGAATTCCAATCTTAAATCGGAGATCGACATCAGGCAGCAAACAGAAGAAGAATTACAAATTGCCAACCGAACAAAAGACAGATTTTTCTCAATCATCGCTCACGACCTCAAAAATCCTGTTGGCGTTTTATTAGGCCTTGCCGAATTATTAAAAACCGAATTCGACGAGCTTAGTCAGGAGGAAAAGAAGGAAGTGGCTGATGCTATGTTTAAAAGCGCAACAGACAATTATAAGCTTCTCGAAAATTTACTTAGTTGGGCCAGAAGTCAGCAAAACCGGCTCAATCTTAATATACATGAGTTCGATCTCTTCGAACTGGTTCAGGAAAATATAGGCTTTTTAGCTGAACAAGCCAAAACAAAAAAAATCCAAATACACGCTAAACTTTCAGAAAAAACATATGTACTTGCAGATTATCAGACAATTTCAACCGTAGTAAGAAACCTGATATCAAACGCTATAAAATTTACCCAAACCGGCGGCACCATTCAAATAAGCGCTGTAAAAAATCAGGATACCATTACTTTAGCTATCACAGATAATGGCATTGGCATTGAGCAAAAAAATATTGAGAAGCTTTTTAGAATCGACGAGCAATTCAAGCGTTCTGGCACAATGAATGAAAAAGGCACCGGACTTGGACTGGTTTTATGCAAAGAGTTTGTCGAAGCCAATTATGGAAGTATCTCCGTAAAAAGTGAAATTGGAAAAGGAAGCACCTTCTCCATCACGCTTCCCTCTGGAAATGCCTGATCAACGCAACTTAACTGCTGTTCCAATTGCCGGTCGGTAAGTTTCATCCCAATCATTCATTTTGTAGATACGATCGAGTTTTATACCATACAATTGTGAAACATCCCATAAAGTTTCTCCGCTTTGCAGTGCGTGATAATGATGGGTTTTTGATTTACGCTTTTTCTTTTGCACATATACAAGCTGACCTTCTTTAAGGCTGGCATTCTTGGGCAGGTCGTTGTATTTATACAACTGCCAGCTGTACATATGTAATTCCTTCGCTAATGAATTTATGTTATCATCAGACTTGGCAAAGATTAATCTCACACCATTATTTTCGTGGATAAAACGTCCTTGATCAGACTGATCAACAACTACAAAATCACTATGTTTAGGTGGTGTTTCTGTCACTTTTATTCCGGATTCTGCTGGTTTCTTTTGGCGGGATGATGTGCCCGACAAGGCTTCTTTATCATAAGCAGCCAAATCATAGCGTTCGATGATACGGATCAGCAATTCGGGATAGCGTGGATTAGTGGCATAACCAGCCTTGCTTAAACCTTTAGCCCAGCCTTTGTAATCAGTAATCTTAAGCGTAAACAGATCAGCATAACGGCTTCTTTGTGTCAAAAAAAGCGAGTGATCATGATAAGATTCTTCTGCTTTTTTATAGGAGCGAAAACATTCCTTCTTTTCATCATCATCCAAATAATAAGTTCGCCCGGTCCAGCCTTTATGACATTTTATTCCGAAATGATTATTGGCTTTGCGCGCAAGATTGCTGTTTCCGCTTCCGGATTCCAAAATCCCCTGAGCCAAGGTGATTGAAGCAGGAATTTTGTATTCCCGCATTTTTTCGATAGCAATAGACTTGTAAGTTTTGATGTATTCTTCGGTAGTGTATTTCCGTTGTGCATTAGCGGTTTCAGAGACCGATAACAACAACACAACCAGGAATAAGCCAAAAAATACTGTAAAATGCCTCAATGCCTTCGTTTTGTGCAAAAGTAATCTACCTTAAAGTTCGATCAACGGCTACAAAACGTAGTTTTTCACAAAAGATTGTTATTAACATAGGTCTAAAACTTACATTTGCAGCTTACTGAAATAATAAAAAATGGATACCGCTGAAGTTTTATTTGAATACTTCCCAAAACTTTCTTCACGTCAACGCGAACAATATGAAGCACTTCTGCCACTTTATGCGTCATGGAATGCTCAAATAAATGTGATTTCGCGAAAGGATATGGATCGATTTTATGAGCGACATGTGCTGCACAGCATGACGATTGCACACTTTATCTCTTTTAAGCCAGGCACACAAATTCTGGATGTTGGAACAGGTGGCGGCTTCCCTGGAATACCGCTGGCAATTCGTTTCCCACAGGTTCATTTTTTGCTGATCGACAGCATTGGCAAAAAAACAAAAGTAGTAGAAGCCATCGCCCAAAGCCTCAACCTGAAAAATGTTGAAGTGCAGCAAATCAGGGCAGAGCAGTTGAGTCAAAGCTTTGATTTTATTGTCAGTCGTGCAGTTACACGTTTGGATACTTTTGTGCAATGGACACGCAATAAAATACACAAAAAACAAATTAACAGTATGCGCAATGGCATCCTCTACCTGAAAGGCGGCGAACTGGAAGAAGAACTTAAAGCAATCAGTAAATACTATAGATACCGTATTTTTTCGTTAGCTCCTGATTTTAAGGGAGAATTTTTTGAAACCAAAAAACTTCTACATCTTGTTCCGATCAGGTGATTTGTATAGAATTGATTTTTCTTTAATTTAGCCATCCTTAATTAAAATCACACATTATGACAGAAAGATTAACCCAATCGTTAAGAGAAAACAAAGCCGCACGCTGGGGAGCGCTGGCCGTGGTATCGTTTACCATGCTTACTGGTTATTACATAAACTATGTTATCTCACCACTTAAACCCTTGCTAGAGTTACATCTCGAATGGACAAGCCGCGATTTTGGCATTTGGAACTCAGCTTATGGCTGGTTTAATGTTTTCTTCCTGATGCTAATTTTTGGTGGACTCATACTCGACAAAATGGGTGTTCGTTTTACAGGTCTGGGTGCCAGCCTTACCATGATAATAGGAACAACACTCCAATATGCTGCTATCGAAAATCTGATTCCTTCAGATGCTTATATTTTTGGCCTGAAAGCCCAGATAGCCATTGGGGCGCTTGGCTTCGGTATTTTTGGTGTAGGGGTTGAAGTAGCAGGTATTACCGTTTCGAAAGTGATTGTGAAATGGTTTAAAGGAAAGGAGATGGCTTTAGCCATGGGACTTGAGATGGCCACTGCGCGTATGGGCACTGCACTGGCACTTTCTCTCCCAATCCCGATGGCTACTGTTTGGTTTGGAACAAATGAGATGCCGGCAATATCTGCTCCTGTTATGCTGGGTCTTGGCCTGCTCGTGGCCGGTTTTGTTGCATTCATCTGGTACACCTTTATGGATCGCAAGCTCGAAAAATCAGAAGGCATAAAAGACGAAACTGATCCGGAAGAAGAATTTAAAGTTAGGGACATTCTTTTCATTATCAAAAACAAAGGATTCTGGTTGATCGCACTGCTTTGTGTATTGTTCTATTCGGGTGTTTTTCCATTTCTTTATTACGCTACCGACTTGATGATCAATAAATACGGAGTAGATCCGGCTTTTGCAGGAGCCATTCCAAGCTTGCTTCCTCTAGGAACAATTTTATTAACACCGATTTTTGGCAACCTATACGATCGAAAAGGTCATGGCGCTACCATTATGCTCCTTGGGTCGATCTTCCTGTTGGTGGTTCATACTTTTTTTGCTATCCCCGGTTTCAATCACTATTTCGTTGCTATTGCACTTATCCTTTTCCTTGGCGTAACCTTTTCATTGGTTCCTTCTGCCATGTGGCCTTCCGTGCCGAAGATAATACCTGAAAAACAATTGGGAACTGCTTATGCTCTCATTTTTTGGGTACAAAACTGGGGCCTAATGGGCATGCCATTACTTATTGGCTGGATATTGGATAAATACAGTATTGTAGGCACCAATGCCGTCGGAAAACCAATTTATGATTACACTATACCGATGATCGTATTTGCATGCACAGGAATATTGGCTATTATTGTGGCTCTTCTGCTTAAAGCAGAGGATAAACGCAAAGGCTATGGTCTCGAATTACCAAATATTGCTGAAAAAGCAGAAGCTATCATCGATCAGGAAAAAAGTATTTAAACCTGGTTTTGTTAACGCTGAACCGCCTCATCTTGGGGCGGTTTTTTTGTGCTATAAACTGTGACTTTGTTGTCAAAATATACTGTATCCAGATCTAAGCTGTTTACAGGGCTAAGTGTTATTAAATAATCAGCCCCCTTTTCTGTAAGCTGATTAATCTCCCTATTTTTATCATCTGTCTGATTACTAACAGTCCAACCTTTACGCTTAATGAAATAAAGACTGCCATTTCTGGTCATATCAGGGTACACAATAACATTTGCATACCTGGAAATCCCCAAACTATCCAATACCTTATCATATCCATCCAATAAAAACCCTACTTCCGAAAATTTATCCTTCGCATTATCATATCTGCTTTTTACCCGCTCAGTAGTATCAAATAAGGCTAATAAACAAAAGAGACACAAGAAAACCTTAAAATATACTGATTCAAAAAATCTCCGAAACCTTCGAAAAAGACTCTTAAATAACAGAACAAACGTAAAAACTAAAGGGATGAACAAAACAAGAAAATAATAGTCATGATCCCGAAACTGAGCAAAAAACATCAATACAAAGAAAACAGAACCCAACAACAAGATACTCGCTACGGCTATTAAAAAATAATCCTCACGCTTCAAGAAAAATAAACCTGCCAGCAAAAGGCCAAACAAATAATAGGTGTTAAAATAAAAATAATCGTTTCGCCAGCTTCTTATGGCATCAATCACAACATTCATTTCATTCGAGCTCATATCCCATATTGGCCGGATTGTGGTTAAAAAATAGAGCTCATTGTTTGAACTATTATATGCCTTAACAAAAACAAACCACCACAAAGCAACAAGCAATAAATTGACCGCAAAAGCCAGCCATAAATTAACATGCTTAATTGCACTATTATGCTCATGCTTATTATAAGACACAAATATCGTATAAGACAAAACAGCAGCAACAGGATTGATCAAATAGGTAACTTTGATCAAAGACGACAGTGTAAAAAACAAAAATGCCAGAGGCCATTTAATTGTATGACTCTTCGAATGAATACCTTCAAAGATTACCCACCAACCAATTATAGCAAAACTCAATGCTGCCGGATCAGGCAAGTAGTTATTAGAATAGTACATGAGCACTGTTGAACCCAGCAAAATGAAAGTAATAAATAAGGTATAAAAACAATCCCTAACAATTCTCCCGATAATTTTGTATAAAGCATAAAAACCAGCAACACTAATCGAAAGATTCAGTATTCTTAACACAAAGTCATGCTCTCCAAACAATTTGTAAAACAAAGAAACGATATAATATAAAAGAGGAAACTCATTGGCAGCATTCCCGCTATCACTACTAAGGTTATACACCTGTGGATTAAAGAACCTATTTTCAAACCTAAAATAATTGGATGCAAACGAGAGGCTGTCGGTTTGTCGAATGAAATGTATTCCCTGTGGATGCAAAAAACTTGTCAGAATTTGCCCAAGCACAACCAAATAAACAGCCAAAAACGCCAAAAAAAACAGGGAACAATACTTATTGTTACAAACTGCCTTCTTAAACATAACAAACAATTTTTTCGGCAAAGCTAAATATTATCCTGCTCAAAGTCAGGGTTTCATATAATACAGGGTTTGAACCAAAAAATTATGACATCCCATGCCATTCTTAGCTGCTACATGCAATAGCGCTTAATAACTGCATAAGCCTCTGCAAGCCCCAGCTCACCGGCTTTGCTCAGGTCGTTGCAGGCAAGCTCCTGCTCACCCAGATAAAGCAGCGTTAATGCCCTGTTGTAATAGGCTTCGGCCAGATTGGGCTCGTAACGGATTGCTTCGCTGTAGGCATCAATGGCCGGATGAAAATCACGGTTTTGCAAATGGATATTTCCCAAATTATACCAGCCAAAAGCAAATTCAGGATAACTGTTCAGGATTTGTTGCATCAGCTGCCGCGATTCTGCATAATCCGGAACAACAGCTTTTGTTTCTTTCGAAGGAATAGTCTTTTGCCGGGTGATCATCATGGCATGATCAAAACGCTCTTCGGCAAGCACCAGCTCGGCTTTTTCAACCATCACATTCACCAAATTCGTCAATGCATACAATTCCCACTCCTGCTGACCGCTAAGACGGGTATAGGCATTAATTGCCTTGCTGAAATTTCCTTGTTCCTGATACCTGATGCCCAAAACAAGATCGTTTGGTAAAAGATTGCCAGATACAGTGAGTGTATCATCAATAAGCTTGAAATAAGCATGTTCCGTTACTGTGAAAGCCAGACGAAAACCAGTTTTAATTTCAGCATTTTTCTGGCTAAGGCCAAGATCGACATAAGCTCCGTGAGTTTGTTTTTTTCCGGGAGGAAGCTGAGCAACTGGTAAAACACTGAATAATCCAAAAGGTAAGATGTCAATTTGCCGGAACTGCACCCTACTCTGCCTGGCCTCGCCACTCACAAAATCAGATTCCAAAGCAAAAATCTGGTCGAAATAAGTGGAATCGGCATAGCGGGCATACAAGGAATCCGGATTGCCGCCTTCATTGTTAAGTGCTTTAATAATCGCCATTGCCTGGTCATAATCTTTTCGGCTTCCGCTTTGATCTCCTGCTTTTTTGCGTGCTATAGAGCGATTAATCCAGGCACCGGCAAAATCAGGAAAAAGATCAATTGCACGAGAAAAATCATCGGCGGCATCTTCAAACTCCTCCAACTGAAAATGTGTGATGCCCTTGTTAAACCAGGCATAAACATTCTGTGGATTAATTTTTGTGACCACTTCATAGAGCGGTAAAGCTTTATCGAAATCCTTTTGAATACTATGTAAAAGTGCCCTGTTATAATACGTCAGGGCATTTCTTTCATCCAATCGGTTCACCATTTCATAATCACGCAAAGCAGCTGCGGTATCTCCCAACGATAAAAAGGCAATGGCGCGCTGGAAGTATATCAAAGGGTTTTGTTCGTCGAGCCGAAGCGCTTCATTAAAATCCTTCATCGCTTTTTCCGGCGCTTCCAGTTCGAGTTGTATCATTCCGCGCCTCATCCAGGCTTCCGTATTAAAGTAGTCATGGTAAACGGCTTTGTCCATATCTTCTAAAGCCTCATCAAGCTGATCCAGAAAACGATTGGCTATTCCGCGGCTCAGATAGGCATTAGACATGGTTGGATCGATGAGCAAAGCCCTGTCATACGACTTGATTGCATCTTCAAAATCATTCAGATGCATGCTGGTTGCTCCGTTCGCCAAATGCAAATCAGCGTTGTAAGGATCAATTTCAAGGGCACGGGCAAAATCCGATTTAGCATCATAGTAATTGCTCAATCGGTCGTTGGTGATCCCACGATAATGCCAGGCTCTTACATAAAGAGGATGAATCTCCAGTGTTTTAGAGAAATCTTCATAAGCCCCCTGATAGTCACTCAAACTAAACTTAGCAACTCCCCTCAGGAAATAAGCTTCGAAATGATCTGATTTATAACGTAATGCAGTATTGAAGTTTCGAATCGCATCCAAAAAACGATCTTCCGAAAGATCGATCCGTCCAGCTAAAACAAAATGCCTGTAGTTGACTTGAGTAATCCCTGACGTGCTGCAAATCAGCAAAATACCAAATATTGCAAATTTTAATTTACTCACGATTTTTCGAATGATTAAATTGGCTCCTTTGTTTTTTCAAGCAAACGTATGCCATGCATTACCATCTTTTTATCCACAGCTTTACACATATCGTAAACGGTTAGCAGTGCCACATTTACAGCCGTAAGTGCTTCCATTTCAACACCTGTACGTCCCACACATCTCACCTCTGAATTCACATAAATACCCTGATCATCCATTTGCGCCACAACCTTTATTTTATCCAACAATAAAGGATGACAGAGCGGAATCAGTTGCGCCGTTTGCTTGGCAGCCTGAACGCCTGCAATTTCAGCTATGGTAAGTACATCGCCCTTTTTCATCAGCTTATCCTGAATCAGTTTTCGGGTTTCTGTTTCAAGCCTTATATAACCTTCGGCAATCGCTGTGCGTAAAGTGCTGGCTTTGCCACCAACATCAACCATTCGCGCATTTCCTTGTTCATCAAGATGTGTGAGATTTTCCATGTATTTGTAATGTTATTTTATAACGGTAATAAAAACAGTATTGTATGTTTTCTTGAATACCAGCACATAAAATATATTTACTAACTTGATTTTAAACTACTTATAAACTAATAATTATGACTGACTTCATCAAAGAAATTTAGTTGGGTTACCAAAATTTTACACCAATTCCATTCACCTTCATCCAGATGGTTTCGCACTTCGAAGGAACATTAATTCCATAAAAACACTGTGTTGTGTAGCCTTTATGTCCCAAAGATATTTTTTTGCATCAGGTTTATTACCCATATAACGTATGGCTTCATAACGTGTAAACTTCACCTTCTTATCAAAATAAAACACCCCACGAGCCCTCGTTCCATTATACTCCATAACTGCTTCGGCTGAGCTATAACTAATAGATTTTCAAAGGATATAATTACTAAGCGCTGCATTGGCAAACCAAACTATCTCGCCCAAAAATCTTTGCAAAGTACCCTCATTTATTTTCTACCCTGTACCATTTCCAAGCGAAACCGAACAGACTTTCGCTCTAAGGACAAAATCCCTGCAGCAATTAAAATCAAAGCTGTAGTCAACCATAAAACAACCCCTATCATAAAACACGCTCGAATGCTGTTTTGCAACGAGGTCAGGGAAAAATCCTTTCAAAAAACCTATTAAGTGAATCAATCCGTGAACAAATAGAATCGCACTAAAAAAACTTCATATGCTGACGATTTTAAAATGCTGACTTCTTACCTAAACATATACGATTGATTTTCAATTACTATCGGTCAAAAATACGAAAATTATTTTGTTCTTAAAAAAAGAAAAAATCCCCACCAGAAAACCGGCAGGGATCATTTAATGCTATAAAAAGCAACTATTAAACATCGATTTTCGCGTATTTGGCATTCGCCTCAATAAACTCACGTCGAGGTGCAACTTCATCGCCCATTAGCATAGAAAAAACATGATCAGCCTCAAGGGCATTTTCAATCGTTACCTGTCTGAGTGTTCTGGTTTCAGGCGCCATCGTAGTAATCCAAAGTTGTTCGGCATTCATCTCTCCAAGGCCTTTATAGCGCTGGATATGAAGGCCACGCTCAGTTCCATCGATAGACCATTCGCGTGTGATACGTTCCCTTTCTTCTTCTGACCAGGCATAAAGCTCTTTGGATCCCTTTCGAAGCAGATACAAGGGAGGTGTAGCAATATATACATAGCCATTTTCGATCAGATCGTGCATATAGCGGAAAAAGAATGTAAGAATCAAGGTAGCAATATGGCTTCCATCAATATCAGCATCGGTCATGATAATGATTTTGTGGTAGCGGAGTTTTTCAATATTAAGGGCTTTGCTATCCTCTTCGGTGCCAATTGTTACGCCCAGAGCCGTAAAAATATTTTTAATTTCTTCGCTCTCAAATATCTTATGTGGCATGGCTTTTTCAACGTTCAGAATCTTTCCACGAAGCGGCAAAATTGCCTGGAAGCGTCTGTCGCGTCCTTGTTTGGCTGTTCCTCCGGCAGAGTCACCCTCAACGAGATAAATCTCCGCTTTAGCTGCATCACGTTCGCTGCAATCACTTAGCTTGCCGGGCAATCCGGAGCCTGAAAGCACACTTTTCCGTTGAACCAGTTCACGTGCTTTGCGGGCAGCATGACGAGCAGTAGCAGCCAAAATTACCTTATTCACGATTGTTTTGGCTTCTTTGGGATTTTCTTCCAGGTAGTACGCCAGATGTTCGCTCACAATCTGATCTACAATCCCCATTACCTCGTTGTTTCCAAGTTTGGTTTTTGTTTGGCCTTCGAACTGTGGTTCAGGAACTTTCACAGAAATTATTGCTGTAAGTCCTTCACGGAAGTCGTCGCCACTGATATCAAATTTTAACTTAGCCAGCATCCCCGACTTCTCCGCATAAGCCTTCAAGGTACGTGTAAGCCCCCTTCGGAAACCAGCAAGATGTGTTCCACCTTCATGCGTACTGATATTATTGACATAAGAATGCAGATTTTCAGCAAATGAGGTATTGTATTGCATAGCAATCTCCACAGGCACATCATTTCGTTCGCCTTCGATTGCGATGGGATTGGGGATTAATTTGTCTCGATTTTCATCGAGGTAAGCAATAAAATCAGGTAAGCCATTTTCGGAGAAAAATGTTTCAGATTTGATCTCACCATCATACAATTCGTCGCGCTCATCCGTGAGAATAATCGTAATTCCACGGTTTAGAAAAGCCAGCTCACGCATACGTGAAGCCAAAATATCATAATCGTAGTTGGTGGTGATGAAAATACTATCATCTGGCTTAAAAGTGATTTTTGTACCGTTAATATCAGAGTCACCAACCGTTTTTACATCATAGAGGGGTTTTCCGCAAGAGTACTCCTGAACAAATTCTTTTCCTTCCCTATATACCGTTGCTTTGAGGTTAACAGAAAGTGCATTTACACAACTCACACCCACACCATGCAACCCACCCGAAACTTTGTAGGAACCTTTATCAAATTTTCCACCAGCATGCAAAACAGTCATTACAACTTCGAGGGCAGAACGATTCTCCTTCTCGTGCAGCCCGGTTGGGATACCACGACCATTATCCAAAACACTGATTGAATTATCTTTATGAATTGTAATTTCAATTCGGTCGCAATAGCCACCCATTGCTTCATCGATAGAATTATCAACTACCTCATAAACAAGGTGGTGTAACCCTCTTACATTTACATCGCCAATATACATGGCAGGTCTTTTTCGAACGGCTTCCAAACCTTCGAGCACCTGAATATTTGAGGCGTTATATTGGCTATTTGTTAGGTCTCTTTTTTCTTCTGCTGTCATTTTCAGTATATTATTGCTAGGTTTATCAAACGTGCAAAGTTACAATTTTTAAGCTTACAAAAGCCCGAGTAATATGCTCAAATCCAGCTAAGTTATTAACAATTTCGGGTGTTTTTTACTGCCTGAGATCGTAATCGACAAGAAAAGATTTAGGCCTTTTCATTTAAAAACGAACTTTGATACCGGCTCTGAATTCAAGGCCGTAAGCAGGATAATTTTGATAAAGTAAATACTTTTGATTAAGCAGGTTATCGAATTTTGCATATGCCGTTAATGCCGGCGAAAAGAAATAATCTGCTCCCAGATAAATGTCTGTAATGCCATCAAGCGTTGTCGCCGATTCAACTCCATTAGTGTAAACGGGCACCTGCTGGCTTCCCCTGAGCAGCATTCCGCCGTTTAGTGTCAAATTTTTCCAGGCAGTCCAATAGGCATCCAGGTTAAATATAAAAGCTGGCTTGTGCCATGCTTCGGGCAGCGAATCGGTAGTGTATTGATTCCAGGTTAAAGATGCTTCTAGCTGCCATTTTTCGGTAGGTTTCCAGGCTGCTTCTGCCAAAAAACTGAAGTGATTCATGCCATCATAAACAAGTGTAAAGCTGTTTTGAAAAGGCATGAGGGTATCAATGACGTAAAACGGGCTATTGGAAGTTTCTTCAAAACGAACGCCGGCATGCAAATCGAGGCTGGATGACAAAGCTGCCCGCACTCCCGCATCAAAGCTAAATCGCTGATTTTCCCAACCCAATGGTACAATTGGATTGATCCATGGATTATTTTCGGTAAGATCAAGGTAATTGATGCGTTTGATGCCACCATCTGTCCCGGCATAAAATTCCAGTTTTTTATCAAGCAGGTAAAGATTCCCACGAATAACAGGGTACCACCAAAAAGCTGTATTCAGATCAGGCTGATAATTTATTCGTAACCCAAGCTTGAGCTGGTAAAAACTACCTTTAAGACGCAAATAGGGCAATGCAGAAGCTAAAATATGCGATCCTGACTGCAAGGAATCATTGTTGTGATAAAAATCTCCTCCGGCTTCAATCCCGATTACCTGTTCTCCTTCAAAATCGAACCAGTCGAACTGCATCGAAAAATCACCATCAAGCTTAATCTGATGTTCCTTGGTTTGATCATTATTGAAAAAATAATGGTAATCCACTTCAATAATGTGATTCAAATAGCCAAGACGTTGCCTGGTACTTATCAAATCTGCTGTAAAGCCGATGTTTTGATAGGTCTGTTTCAAATCCTGTTTGTCGAAAAATGTGTTTGGGTAATCAACCGGCTTAAAACCATAATAACGGTAAGCATCCATCTGATAAGTTAGATTTGTGCTAAGCTGATGATCAGAAAAATTATGATCAAGCGATATACCAAAGTCGTTATTCATATAGTCAGAAGGTGCGTAATCAGTCAGTTCGGTCCATGTTGACTGATGTGCAAGGGTGAGTCCAAACCTTGTATCCCGAGACAGTGCAGAGCTATGGCCATAAAGAAAAAGCGGAGAAAGACGACTTCCCAACCCTGCCATCAGGAAGTTGGAATAACCTTCAGCTTTACGCCCCGACCTGAAAGCCAGCGGGCTTAGTAATTCAAGCTCAGCGCGATGACCAATAACCCGTTCCAGCCTGCTGATTGTAGTATCAGGCGGCGGAAAAGTATTTTCAGGTGTTTGAGGCATTACAAACTGTTTTTCAAAGTCTCTGATAGAAGGCTGGAATGCTCCTTCGATAGTTACCCTTTCCTGATGCGTTTGTGCGCTAAGCATAGCAAGAATTCCGAAAAAAAACGCACCAATGAGTGTTGCTAATCGCATATGTTTAATCATTTTTACTTTCATTACCTAATCCCCCACCTTTTCAAGGGCTTCCAATTTTTCACGCGCAACTGCTTTCAAATCCTCACCACTGTAATTATCAATGATACTTTTGAGTGTTTCCCTGGCCTGGAAAACATTATCATGAGTAGCATAGATATCCGCCAGCAAAATATAACCTTTTGCCAGCCAAAACTCAAACGATGGATAGCGATCTGCATTGGCAAAAATGCGTTCTTCGGCAAGACCATATTGCCCCATTAAGAAATGCGCTTCAGCCAACAGGTAGGCCGCTTCAGCCCCGTAACTACCCTGATCGGCTTCGATGACCAATTGTAAAGGTGCGATGGCTTTGTCTGGTTGCTGCATCGCCATAAAAGATTTACCAAGAATATAATCTGCCTCCAGTCGCTGCTGTGGCAGAATATCGGCAGATTGCTGCAACAACTGAGCAAGTCGCACAGCCGCCTGATAGTTATTATTGAAATAATTACTTTTCATGCCTCCTTCAAGTGCTTCTCTTTTTATAGCACTTTTATCCGTAAGTTCAATCAGGCGGCTGTAATAACTGGCAGCATTTTCATATCCTGTTCGGTCATATTCAATTCGTGCAGCAGCCAAAAGAGATTCATCGGTATAGGGATTATCAGCAAACTCAATAATAAAAACCAAATGATTAAGTGCCTGCTGCTGATTACCGCTTCTTATAGCACATTGAGCTGCATAATGGTGAGCCTGCAAAAGGAATGCTCCCTCCGGAAACTGACGAAAATAATTATCGAGTGCCTGTGCAGCCTGATCACACCGCTGCTGCTGATAAAATTGCTCTGCCGTAACAAAAGCCAGCGAATCCTGCTGCGAGCTGCTAACCTGCCCTACACCCATCTCTTCAGTAAATTTAAAATATGCCTGTAGATTATTCATTTCCATGTAAATACTCCTGAGAAGACTGAGCGCTTCGCGCGATTCATTTGTACCCGAATAGCGATTCACAACCTGTTTTAAACTCGTAAGCGCCTGTTCATTCTGATTGTTATTATAATAAATCATCCCTGTTTTCATCAGTGCCTGTCGGGCAAAATTTGATCTTGGTTTTTCGCGTACAAGTCTGTCGAAACTATTAATTGCAGATCTGCTATCACCCGAAACAAGATGCGTAGAGCCAATTTCATATAAAGCCAGATCGTAGGATGACGATTGTGGATAGCGCTGAATGAGCTTCTCGAGCCGCGCGATTTTTTGATTGGACTGTCCCATTGCACCATAAGCCAAACCAGCCTGATAAAGAGCATAATCGCCACCCGGCTTTGAGGCCTGATCCACCTTTTCGTAAGCGTCAATGGCAGCCTGATATTGCTTGAGCATAAAATGACAATCGCCAATCCGAAGCATGGCATCATATTGCAGATCAGGCTTAGCAAGATATGGCGATGCAACAAATTGTCTGAAAGAAGGCAAAGCAGCCTGATAGTCCTTTTTGCTGAAGTAATTATAACCCAGATTATAAGAAGCCATAGGGAAAATATCCAGTTTTCGGGCTTGGCTCATACCTAAAAATTCTTTGAAATATTTTTCGGCTCCCCAATAGTTTTTTTGGTAATAAAAGGTTTCTGCAAGCCAATATGTTGCTTCGGCACGGCGAAGCGGTTGCGTACTCTGTTGAGCTATCCTGCTAAAATATTCTGCTGCTTGTTGAATCTCACCCTGGTTAAACAATTGAATAGCCAGTGAATAACTCAGCTGATCGTAAATCTCGAGCATCTCCGGATCGCGCGAACCCAGCTTTTCGAGCCTTGCAAGTGCTTTATCATAGTCTTTTGCTGCCAGGTATAAGTGTATCACCAAACGCTCGGCTTCTTCAATACGCTCCGAATCAGGATGCAAGGCAATAAACTCCTGAAGCAGTTTTGCTGCTTCACTGAAAGGATCTGCACCTGCCGCCAAACTTAGCTTGGCATAGTTAAACAAGGCATCTTCGCTGATTTGATTGTCATAACCAGCCTTATAGGCCGCCAAAAAGGCATTCTTGGCAAATTTTGTTTGCCCTGTTTCCACATAACAAGCTGCTAAATTGTAAGAAGCATATTGTTGCAGGCTATCGTCGGGCGGCCCAACCTGTTCGAAGTTACGAATAGCAGCCTGCATTTGGCCAGCGTTCATTTTGCTCACACCAATCTGATAATGATCTTCACGGCCAAGTTTCCGCCTGTTTTGACGCTCATAAACTTCATAATACTGAAGTGCTTTCTCGTAATCTCCTTCGGCATACCAGGCGTCTGCAAGCATTTTAGCTATTTCGGGTTTGCGCCGATAATCAGCTTCCTTGTATGCTTCCTCACCCAGCTTCAACACTTCATCAAGCTCGCCATTCCGGTAACGAATCTGCAAAACATAAAGCGGAATCTGTTTGCGATAGGTTCGATCATTCGCAATGCTGTTAAATAATTTCAAGGCTTGTTCGTCCTCATTGCGCAGGTAATGAATATGCGCTTTGTAGTATGCAGCATCATTGGAATATCGGCCATTTTCGTCATAAACTTTTTCGAACAAAACCAAAGCCTTATCGATTTCTTCATTCTGAAGCAAAGCATATGCCATTTTGTAGTTCATTTCATGCTGCTGATCTGGAGTAAGCCTATGATGATCGGTATTTTCAAAAGCTATAATTGCCTCTTCATATTTCCTGTCGTCAAAAAGTAAACTACCTTTAAAAAAACTCACAACCGACATCCAGCTACTTCCGGGATAATCATCCGTAAATCGTGTAATCAAAACCGCAGCATCATCTTCGCCAAGGTAATAAGAACTGGCAGCTTCGTAAAAACGCGAGCTGATAAAGAGCTGGCTATTAGGATCATCCAAATCTCCAATCAACTGTGCAAAAAGTTTTTGGGCTGCCCCAAATTGTTTGTTCTTAAAAAACTCTTTTCCCTCTTGAAAGGACTGTTGAGGATTCCAGTCTGCCAAGGATTTTTGAGCATGAGCATGCATTGGCAAAAGGAATATTACTGCAAAAATGAGCAGAAAAAATCGATACAGCATATTGAGGTATTTTTTCGTTTGCGAAGATACGATTTCGACGAAAAAAGAGTGATGAGAATTCATATCTGAAGGCTTGAATTTTGTTAATCACTTCAAGTGTAACACTTATTGTGGCAAACGCCTTAGTTTGGCAAATATTGCAAAAAGGCTGCAATGTGTGCATTGCAGCCTTGAGCTTTGTAAATCCTGTAAGCGGGATTCTGTGCAATCAGAAGATGCTCATTTTTCTGATCCGGCAGTCATTTATCTTGGACTGGCATTGCTACCAGCCTCCAGCGGCCTACCCACCGGCACCGGACGGGCAGCCCTTGATCGGTGAACCGAATTGCCGGTATATTTGGCCTTGCAGCCCATAAGGTTTACCCACCTGCCCGGTCGCCCGGACAAGGCGTGAGCTCTTACCTCACGTTTTCACCCTTACCCTGCCCTGAGGCAGGGCGGTTTGTTTTCTGTGGCACTTGCTGTACCTGATGCATTTCTGCTTCAAGCCCTTCCCGTTAGGAAGTATGGCGCCCTGTGCTGTCCCGACTTTCCTCCGCATTTGCATGCAGCGACTACCCGGATTTACCTCAGCAAAATTACAACAAAATCAGGCTCATGCTTGCATTGTTCAGTGCATGCAAATCCTGCTGCTGTTCAATATTGTTTACTTTTGCATCCACTTTTTGAAAACTACGGCATATGCGCGACCTGACAACAGGCAAAGAAGGCAAGGTAATACTCATGTTTACTGTCCCAATGCTGATAGGCAATGTTTTCCATCAGCTATATAATATCATCGACAGCATTATTATAGGACGCTATTTGGGCAATGAAGCTTTGGCAGCAGTGGGAGCAAGTTTTCCTTTGATTTTTACCTTGATTTCATTAATCATTGGTATTACAACAGGAACCACAATAATCATTGCACAATACTATGGCGCCCGCAATATTACTAAGATACAACAAGCCATCGAAACGATGTATCTTTTCATTTTTGGAGGTTCTGTTTTGCTAAGCATTGTCGGAAATCTGGGCAGCTCTTTTATTTTTAGGTTGATTGACTTACCTGAATCCGTTATCCCACAAGCAGTTGAATATTTTAATGTATATGCTTACGGTTTTATTTTCTTCTTCGGTTTTCAAGGCACAAGCGCTATTCTTCGCGGATTGGGAGATTCCAAAACACCACTTTATTTTTTGGTCATTGCAACTGTTATGAATATTTTGCTCGACCTGCTCTTTGTGATTGTTTTTAAGTGGGGCATTTCAGGTGTGGCTTACGCTACTATTATTTCACAGGCAGGAGCTTTTATCTCGATCATTATTTACTTGAATAATTTTCATAAAACAATACATTTTAATCTTTTACGGCTTCGTTTTAATAGGGAAATTTTTGTGAAAAGTTTGAAAATCGGATTACCAACAGGTTTTCAGCAGACATTTGTAGCCGTGGGAATGCTAACGCTGTACAAAGTGGTGAATATGTTTGGTACCACTGTAATTGCAGCATATGCCGTAGCGATGCGCATTGATTCTTTTGCATCCCTTCCGGCGATGAATTTTAGTGCAGCACTCTCTTCTTTCGTAGGGCAAAATATCGGAGCTAATAAGCCCGAAAGAGTTCGTAACGGTTTGCTGGCAACTTTGCGCATAACTACGCTGATCACCCTGGGAGTAACAATTATTGCCTGGATTTTTGCAGAACAAATTATGTTTATATTTACCTCTGACCAGGCTGTGGTTGAAGCCGGAAAAGATTATTTGTACATTGTGAGTGCTTTCTATATCCTGTTCTCGGCCATGTTTGTAATCAATGGTGTTTTGAGAGGTGCAGGTGATACTTTAATACCGATGTTTATCTCCATTTTTGCCTTGTGGGTAATCCGGATTCCGGCTTCGTGGTTTTTATCGCAGCATTTTGGTGTCAAAGGAATTTGGTGGGGCATTCCGGTAGCTTGGGGAATTGGGGCAGTTTTTTCCTATATTTATTACCGTACTGGACGTTGGAAAACAAAATCTGTTGTAAAAACACACGCTGCTTAAATCTGATTATAAGTTTTTTATTTGAATTAATCGCTCTTTCGGACTTAACCTTACCTTATCAAAGAATTTATATTCACCTAAAACCAAGGAGCGGTATTTGAACTTTCTTTGCTCAATAGTTTAGATTGGGCTGATGAAAACACAACAAAGAAATGTTCGATTGGTGGTTTTATCTGATGTCCATTTGGGCACAAGGGGCTGTGAGGCAAAAGCCTTGCTAAATTACCTCAAAAGTATTCGTCCAAGGATTTTAATCCTGAACGGTGATATCATTGACATTTGGCAATTCAAAAAACGCTATTGGCCGGCTGCCCATATGAAGGTGATCAAGGAAATTCTCAGCATGGCATCAAAAAAAACCAAAGTTTACTACATCACCGGAAACCACGATGAAGTCCTCAGAAAATTTGCCGATTCACGTGTTGGCAATCTTCATATCGTAAATCATTTGGTACTCGAACTTTCAGGCAAGAAAGTGTGGTTTTTTCATGGTGATGTTTTTGATGTAATTATGCAACATTCCAAATGGCTCGCCAAAGCCGGCGCAATAGGATACGATACTCTCATTGCTTTGAATGTTGCTATCAACTCCATAAGCAGATTATTTGGTAAAGGAAATGTTTCTTTGTCAAAAAAAATTAAAGAAAACGTTAAGTCAGCTGTGAAATATATCAATAATTTTGAAGAAACAGCTGCTTTACTGGCATCCCGAAAAGGATACGACGCTATTGTTTGCGGCCATATCCATCAGCCTGAGATCCGCCAAATCACAACAGACTTTGGCCAAATTAAATACCTGAACTCAGGCGACTGGATCGAAAACCTTTCAGCTCTGGAATACAATGATGAGAAATGGCAGCTCTATTTCCATCCTAAACCTAAATTAAATGAGAAAGCTGGTAAAATGAAAGATATGGATGCACTGGAAGACCTTAAACACAAAGAGGTATTCAAAATGATGCTGAAAGAGTTTGAATCTTAAAATCACCTACCCTATGCGAATCCTTTATGCTATACAAGCCACCGGTAACGGGCATTTGAGCAGGGCACATGAAATCCTGCCACATCTTTATAAGATTGGGCAAACAGACATCCTTTTAAGCGGCACACAAGCCGAAATACAGCTGAACCATCCAATTAAATATCGCCTTAAAGGATTGAGTTTTACTTTTGGAAAAAATGGCGGCGTGGATATCTGGAATACCTATAACGAAGCCAGTATTTTGAGGCTGTTCAAGGAATACGAATCCCTTCCTGTTGAAAACTACGATTTGATTATCAACGACTTTGAGCCCATATCTGCCTGGGCTGGCCTGCTAAAAAACATCCCCTGTGTATCATTAAGCCATCAGGCAGCGCTATTGGAACCAGGCGTACCAATACCTAACGAAACAGATCCTTTTGGTAAATTTGTGTTGCGTAATTATGCCCCCGCCCATAAAAGAATAGGATTTCACTTTCAGGCATATAGTGCCAATATCCTCACTCCTATTATACGATCTGAAATCAGAAAAGCAAGACCAACCGTCAAAGGTCATTATACCGTTTACCTCCCTGCCTGGGACGCTCTTGAACTGGCCGGAAAGCTGAATCAGGTGAAAGGAGTTAAATGGCATATCTTTTCGAAAAGCCACCTTTACACACAATACAATGATCACATAACAATATTTCCTGTTTCAAATAAACGCTTTATGAAAAGTTTGAATGAAAGCTCCGGAGTGTTATGTGGCGCAGGCTTTGAAACACCTGCTGAGGCCATTTATCTGGGTAAAAAACTTATGGTTATGCCAATGAAAAATCAGTTTGAACAACTCTGCAATGCCAAAGCATTAGAATTATTGAGTTTTCCTGTGATAAAAAACCTCAAAGAAAAAAACCTCAACAAGATTCAGCATTGGATTGATTCTGACCAACAGATGCAATTATCCTATTCGGATAATACCCCTTATTTGATCGAAAAAGTGCTCGCTCTTTATGAAGAATTGCGAAAAACCGGAAATTATAAGAATTACACTAAACTTCCTATTCCTTTAAAACGCTTGAAAATTGCCTGATTGCTTACTTTAGCGTGTACTTCAAATCCAAAAAACCCGGATATGCCAGTGTTTTTCCTCCAACCTGAATATAAGGCTTCACCTTGAGCAGGATATCTGCCGGATTACTTTGATCGCCGGTAAGTTTAAAAGCCAAATTAACGAGTGCATCCTGTGTTTCATTATTCAAAACTTTAAACAAATCAATTGCTATGGGCATTGAGACATTGGAATTGGATTTCGGCAAAACGCTCACTGTCTTATTCATCTGTCCGGCGAGGATTTGCTTATTATCTATGAATAATTCATAATCCATCCGATTCATAGCCGCCGTTTTATCATTAGGATTATCGATATTGAGCTGCAAATCAAAATCAACCGGAAGTTCCCGTTTAAATAGGGCAGCCGTCAATTGCATTATCTGAGCTGCTCCTAAATCACTTTTACGCGTGTTTTCATCCATTTGAATTCCAGCAATATGCACCCTGTTGACCCCTGTAACTTTGAACCCGCACAAAGCAAGCTGTTGCATCTGGCTCATTTGGTCTAACACTTCACAGGAGGTGATAGCGATTAGCATAAAAAATACAACTGAAACAGACTTTAATATCTTCATAATCTTTGTTTTAATTAGATTTTCCGGCTCGCTTGCGCTCATTCTCATCGAGTAATATCTTACGCAATCTGAGGCTTCTAGGAGTGACCTCCAGATATTCATCATCACGGATATACTCCATATATTCTTCCAACGAGAACCTGATAGCCGGGATTATCATCACTTTTTCGTCCGAACCGGATGCTCTGACATTACTAAGTTTTTTGGTTTTATTGATATTGATAACCATATCACCTGCTCTGTTGTTTTCGCCAATCACCTGACCCATATACACATCCTCGCCGGGATTAACAAAAAACCGTCCCCTGTCCTGCAGCTTCCATATGGCGTATGGAATAGCAGTTCCTGTGTCCATCGAAATCAAGGCTCCATTGACTTTTGCATTGAGCTCGCCTTTCCAGGGTTCAAAACTTTTGAAACGGTGAGCGATGATGGCCTCCCCTTCTGTTGCAGTAAGCAAATTATTGCGCAAACCAATAATACCCCGCGATGGAATCAAAAACTCCAAATGCATGCGATCGCCTTTCGGTGTCATCTCCGTTAGCTCACCTTTACGCATGGTTACCTGCTCGATAACCCTGCCCGAAAAATCCTCAGGAACCTGAACAGTAAGGCTTTCGATAGGTTCATGTTTTACTCCGTCGATAGTTTTTATGATAACACGGGGCTGGCCAAGCTGAAACTCGTAACCTTCGCGGCGCATGGTTTCGATAAGGATACTAAGGTGCAAAATACCACGGCCATAAACCAATAACGCATCAGGCGAATCGGTATCTTCAACCCTAAGTGCCAGGTTTTTTTCAGTTTCCTTAATCAATCTGTCGCGTAAATGTCTCGATGTAACATATTTTCCTTCCTTACCATAAAAAGGCGAATTGTTAATTGTGAACAGCATACTCATTGTTGGCTCATCAATCCTGATGGGTGGCAAAGGTTCCGGATTTTCAAAATCTGCTACGGTATCGCCGATTTCAAAATCATCAATCCCCATCAGGGCGATAAGATCACCGGCATGCACCATCATCTTTGTGCGCTCTTTACCCAGCCCTTCAAAAGTGTAAAGCTCCTTAATCACTGATTTGCTGATTCCTCCGTCACGTTTCACCAGGCTCACGGTCATACCAGCCTGCAACTGTCCGCGCGACAAGCGACCTACGGCAATACGGCCAACATAAGAGCTGTAATCCAGTGAGGTGATCAACATCTGAGGTGTTCCTTCTACATACTGCGCTTTGGGAATGGTTTCGATAATCACATCCAGCAGGTAGGAGACATCCTGCGTAACATTATTCCAGTGATCCGACATCCAGCCATTTTTTGATGAGCCAAAAACAGTGGGGAAATTCAACTGATCCTCCGTAGCGCCAAGGTTAAACATCAAATCGAAAACGGCTTCCTGCACTTCATCAGGACGACAATTGGGTTTGTCCACTTTGTTAACTACAACAATAGGCTTCAACCCAAGCTCGATAGCTTTTTGCAGCACAAAACGCGTTTGCGGCATCGGGCCTTCAAAAGCATCTACCAAAAGTAAAACCCCATCCGCCATATTGAGCACGCGCTCCACCTCACCACCAAAATCGGCGTGACCAGGCGTGTCAATAATATTAATTTTAACGTCTTTATACCGAACCGAAACGTTTTTTGATAAAATCGTAATGCCGCGTTCACGCTCCAGATCGTTGTTATCTAAGATAAGATCTCCTGTTTCCTGATTATCCCTGAAGAGTTTTACCTGATGGAGCATTCGGTCAACAAGGGTGGTTTTGCCATGATCAACGTGAGCAATTATGGCAATGTTTCTGATATTCTGCATGTAAGGGTTTGCTATTTTGAATTTGAAAAGTGCTGCAAAATTAGGTCATTAATCTTTAGCCTACTTACAAAAAGCATTAATTTTGCGCACTATCACATTGCAACCGTTTTAGCTGATGTTTTTCCTTGAAAAACCTTCACGTGATCCGTGGTTTAATTTAGCTGTTGAGGAATACTTACTCCGACAGACTAAGCATGATATTTTTATGCTGTGGCAAAACGCTCCCAGTTTGATATTAGGAAAGCATCAAAATCCTGTAATCGAAATAAATACAGCCTGTTTGGTCGAAAATAAAATACCGGTAATCCGTCGTATTTCTGGAGGCGGAACAGTGTTTCACGGGCCGGGAAACCTGAATTTTTCATTCATTACCACCAGCTCGGATCAAGAGGATAAAATCAATTTTCAACGGTTCACAAAACCCATATTGGATTATTTGAACAGCAATGGTATTCCGGCCGAAATGACCGGCAAAAGCAATCTTACTGTCAACGGACTCAAGTTTTCGGGCAATGCAGCGCATGTGTTCAAAAACCGAAGTCTCCATCATGGCACGCTGCTTTTTGATGCCGACCTGAAAGCTGTTGATCGTTGCCTCAAAAAAGAAACCCACTCCATTCAAACTAAAGCGATACAGTCAATCAGGGCCGTGGTCATAAACCTTAAACCGCTGTTTGTTCAACCCATTTCTTTCGAAAATTTTCAGCAAGAATTGAAAGCTTTCATTTTCGAAAAATTTTCAATTACAGAAGCGATAAAACTCACTGAAGATCAAATGTGTGAAATTCAAAATCTCGCTGATCAAAAATACAAAACAGCTGCCTGGAACTATGGCTATTCGCCCTCTTATCAGTTAACCCGACTGTTTGAAATGAACCATTTTAAAGCTCAGCTAACGATCGAAGTAAACAAAGGCATGATCTCAACTGTTGTTTTCGAAAATTCGAACGACACAGTTTTGGCAGAAAAAATCCGGCAAAAACTGCTGGGTCTTCCACACCATCCCGAAGCCATGCTTAAAATCGCAAATGAATTGGCTTCTGACTTTAATTCAGATCTAAAACTTAGCAAATCAATTTTATATCAACTCTTTTAAAAATAAAAACATGAATAAAGTTAATCAGATTTTTGATCGCCTCTGGGCTGATTACACCATGCAGAACCCTTCGGTACAAAAGGTGTATGAGCTTTTTGTGAAAGAAGGCGAAAAGGTTGAAAACGATCATATTGCCTTTCGTACTTTTGATGATCCCCGCATCAATATCGAAGTGCTTTCGCGCGTTTTTTTGGAAGCCGGTTACACTTATAAAGGCGATTACCATTTTGAAACTAAACACCTTTATGCCAAGCATTTTGAAATGGAAGGTCAGCCAAGGGTATTTATTTCTCAACTAAAAACAGCTGACTTCAGTCCATTTTTGCAGGAAACAGTAAAAAAACTTGTTGACCAAATCCCTGAATCTTTGCTGAAATCAGATGATTTGATTTACAGTGGAAGCAGCTGGGGAACACCTTCCTACGATATTTACGAAAAGCTTCGTGAAGAATCAGAATATGCTGCATGGCTTTATGTGAACGGATTTTGTGCAAACCACTTCACAGTGAGTGTGAACGGACTGGGAAAATTCAACAGCCTGGAAAAAGTGAACCAATTGCTCAAAGATAACGGCTTCCGCATCAATGATTCGGGCGGAGAAATCAAGGGCAACCCAGCTGAACTGCTAGAACAATCCAGCATCCGCGCCGAAATGATTGAAGTGGATTTTACAGAAGGCAAAAAAGAAATCCCGGGCTGTTACTACGAATTTGCCCGTCGATATCCCGACCAGAGCGGAAAGCTTTATTCAGGTTTTATCGCCAAATCGGCTGATAAGATTTTCGAAAGCACTGATAAAGTATCTTAATCTGATTTATATTTTCTTCTAATCCGTGAAAGTATTTGGATATATACTATAAATTTAAAAAAAATTCTATTTTTATTGCGTATAAACTAAACTTTATTACTTTTGAATAGATTTTTAGCATACATAAAATAAAAAATGGAAAATACCATTATTCCACGCCCTCAATACATGAACCGCATAGAACCTTTTGTCGGTAAGCAATTGATAAAAGTGTTAACCGGACAACGACGTGTGGGTAAAAGTTACATTTTGAGGCAGTTGATGCAAGACGCAGAAGCAATTAGTCCCACCTCAAATATCATCTACATCAATAAGGAAGATATGCGTTTTGACAAAATTAAAACAGCAGAAGACCTTAATGATTACGTTCAGAAAAAAAGTAAAGAAGGAGTTCTAAACCGGGTTTATATCGATGAAATACAAGAGATTAAGAGTTTTGAAAATGCACTTAGAAGTTTGCTGTTAAATCCAATATTCGACATCTATTGTACCGGCAGTAATGCCAATATCCTTTCTGGCGAACTAGCTACACACCTTAGTGGAAGGTATATTGAATTCCCAATTAACAGCTTGTCATTCAATGAATTTATAACATTTAACGAGCTAACAAACACAAGAGAATCCATGATGCAATACATCAGATTTGGAGGGTTACCTTATCTGAAACACCTGCAGCTTGAGGATGAAATTGTTTACAATTATCTCAAAGGCATCTACAATACAGTTTTATTTCGGGATGTGATTATGCGTTTCGATATCAGGAACTCTCCATTTCTGGAAAATTTAACGCTATTTTTAGCTGATAATATCGGGCAACAGTTTTCAGCTAATAAAATAAGCGCTTACTTAAAATCACAGCGTACTGCTATTGCAGCTTCTCAAGTAATTCAATACATCGCTCACCTGTCAAATGCTTTTTTGATACACCGAGTTCCTCGCTTTGATATTTCAGGGAAACGACTTTTCGAAATTGGCGAAAAGTTTTACTTCGAAGATATAGGCATCCGAAATGCGTTAACCAGCTTTAAGTTAGCTGATATTGGCAAAATAATGGAAAATGTTGTATATCATCATCTTCAATTTAATGAATACGACTTAAAGGTAGGCCAAACCGGCAACAACGAAATTGACTTTGTAGCCAGCAAACGCGGCGAACTACTTTATATTCAGGTTTGTTATCTCCTCCAGGACGAAAAAACAATTGCAAGAGAATTTGGAAATCTCGAGAAAATCTCAGATAATTATCCAAAAATTGTTGTCTCAATGGACGATTTTAAGGGTAATACTTATCGAGGAATTCAACATTACAATCTGCTGGATTTTCTAAATCTGACACTTTAAACAC
>JACCQN010000094.1 GCA_015709215.1 Bacteroidales bacterium | reverse complement strand
TTATACACAGTGTTTTGATTAATTTTGTTAATAAAAGGTTGCGGATTTAAGGTATTAATCAAATTAATAATTAAACCTACATTATATCCTGTGAATTAGCGATTTAACACAATTTTGGTAGTGTAAGTTTGATTTTTTGTTTGCAGGTTTAGCATATACAATCCTGCAGGAATCGTGCTCTTCGGAGACCAGCGAATGGTATTATCTCCGGCATTAAACTCACGTTCAGAAACTGTTGCAATCACCTGGCCTCTAAGATCATAAAGCTTAATGCTAACCATTTCTTTTTCAGTCAGATTGAAACGAATGGTGGTTTCGTTTTGAACCGGATTAGGTGATATTCGCAAACTTCCTTTAGTTTGATTTTCTGCTATTCCCACATGCATGCCGGTTTCAAAATAAGTTGACAAAGGTTCAGTAGCAACACCAGCTTCATTTTCAACAGGTGCAAGCGTCAAAGTGTACCAGGTGTAGCTGTCAAGCAAACCTTCGGGTGAAACAACGATTTGTGTTTTCTCATCATTAATTGTTGCTGTAAACGGGAAAGCATCACCTTCAGTTTCTTCCAGTGTAACTAATGTAGCCACGTTTTCGTTAGTAATTTCTTCACCACCAACCATATGAACGGGTTCAGAAAGATTAATTGTGATGTCAGCAAAAGTTTCAATTCCAGTAGAACCTGGGGCAGGATCAAAGTTAACAGTAGCAGGGAATCCCGCTGATTCTTCTGAATAGGCGGCTTGGAAAATTCCTTTAGTGCTGTTGTCCTGAACAAAAACAACAACCATCAAATCGTCCATTTCTTCAACAAAAGTGGTAGACATATCATGACTGTAAGAAAGTGTAGTTGTTTCGCCTGCAGTAAGATCTATAGTAGTACCACTCGCATCGGGCAACATTTTCATCATCACATGATGGAATTCTGTTTCGCCATTGCTGGCAACATTACCAGTGGTAAGTTTTTCAATTACAACCATATGAACTGTAACATCAAAGAGTTCAACATAGGGCATAATTTGAGCATCAACACTAATTACATTACCATCAATATTATGAATAGCTTCAATAGACATAAATGCCGGATTTGCCATACCATTATTAAAGGCGTTATTAACTGCACCTGAACTGGTTGCAACATTGGTTCCTTCAACAAAAAGCATCGGTACTCCACCAACTCCATAATAGGTTTTGCGCACACCGCCTTCGGCTGTGTAATAAGGATCGCCATTTCCCGGCCAGTTCATTTGATACTTGACCAGTGCAATATCATCTCCATTTTGTTCAATAAATGGATTAAAAACTCCATTGTTGAAACTGGCACATGGACCACAGGTAGAGCTGGTGAATTCCTCAAAGAGCGGTCTGCGCTGAACAGTTTGGGTAGCAACACTAATTGTCCTGTTAATCGTATCATTTTCAGGGTTTAGGTCTTCACCGCTATTGACATTTGATACCCAGATTTTAAAATCATATATTCCTGGATCAGCAACCAGTATTTGGTCGGCTGTGAAATTATAGGTTTGATTGGTGTTCAAGCTTAACCCTGAGTATGAAGTAGTATTTATTTCTCCCTCATCCAAAGTCCAGTTGACGTCGAAAGAATTAATCTCTGTTAGTCCTTCATTGATTATTTTACCTGTAACATCCTGGTCGCCTGTAAAATATGCTGGTAGATCAAGACTTTGCACGCCGGCATCCAGTTCCTGACGGACAAAAAGTTTGATATTGTCGATAAACCAGTAGTCCATATTATAGAGGTTACCGCTGATAAAAATTGAGAATTGGAAGTTGTCTTGTCCAACATCTGTAAGCTCAACAGTTTGAAGTACCGGTCCTACGTCGCCAGTTGGTGTGGTTTGCCATACAACTTCCCATTCACTACCATTTATACGCGTTGCAACGCCAATAGAAACGCCGTTTGCATACCAATCATAGAAGTGCCTGAAATTCAAAGTAACTGCATCATTGCCAGTTAAATCAATATTTGGAGAAATAAGTCTCGAAGTTGTGTTGACACTTGTGTAAGTAAATTTGGCTTCAGGTGCTTCACCACCGGCTGTGGCTGTGTTGCTGCGCGACCATTGATTTGGCAAACCAGCAATAGTAAAACCGTTCGGAGGAAAGGTTGAACTTGAAAAATCTTCGTTCAGAAACATCTGAGCAAAACTCAGTTGCACTAAGAAAAGGGCTGTAAATAAAGTAAACAATTTTTTCATGGGCTTTTTAGTTTTAGTGATTGATTAATTGAATTATTATGCAGATTGCAAATGTTTAGGGTTATCAGCAAATTGATCGATATAAAATAATTGCTTTTGCAAAGATTGCCTGGCACGATTAAGTTGCGATTTGGAGGTATTGATAGAAATATGCAATATTTCGCTTATTTCCTTATGGGTATATCCGTCAATCGAATTGAGACTGAAAACTGTTTGATATCCTTTGGGTAGTTTTTTTACTAAGGTTAGCAGTTCTTCTTGTACTATGTTTGAAATTACATGTTGCTCACTCACAATAGCTTCTGGCTGATAAGTGAGTTCTGCTTCGTTTTGGTAAATCCGTTTACGCTTATAGTAATTAAGTGCGGTGGTAATCATAATACGTCTGATCCATCCTTCGAACGAACCGTTAAATTGAAAATCAGAAAGGTAACGAAATACTTTAATAAAACCGTCTTGCATAATGTCTTCAGCATCACATGATGATTTGGCATAGCGTTGACACACTATAAACATTTTGGGTGCATACCGATTGTAAAGCTCGTTTTGAGCTTTGTTATCCTTAGTAAGGCATTGTTGTATCAGTTGCAGTTCGCTCATCAGACAATTTCAAGGTGTTTATACATTAAAAAAATAAACATTACGATTAAAGCAATATACAATAATGTTATTAACTGTTTTTCTTTAAGCCAATTTGATTTTTTCTGTTCCAATTTTCTGATTGCTACTAATTACAATAAGCGAAAGTAGAGCCTTATAAAATAGGGGGCGAATTTTTGACTACTACAAAACCACTACATTTAATGATTTATTAACATATTTTGTGTAATTAAATTTCTACAAAATAAAACATAAAAACATGAAAAACAGACTAATAAAAAGTTATATAGCTCTACAAAAGTAAATAAAGGGAAACAAATCTTAAAAATTGATAGAGTGGATTGGCTTAGCTAAGGATTATTAAATTTCTTGCAAATAATCGATAATACTCTGTTCCTGTTTCAGTTTTAGTTTTTTTCTTAAGCGGTATCGTCCCATCTCTACGGCCCGTATAGAGGTATTGTTAAGTGCAGCAATTTCTTTGGAAGAGAGATTTAACCTTAGCATAGCACACAGCCTTTCCTCATTTTTTGTGAGATCAGGGAAATGCTGTTTGAGTTTTTTTACAAAGCCCTGGTTGGATTGATTGATTGTTTTTTGAAACTCATCCAGGTCTTTTTGAATTTGAAGGTTTTGTTGCACGTTGATGAGCAATTCTTTGATCCTTGTTTCACGCTCGTTATCATTAGTATTACGCAAACTTTTCAGTTCGTTTTTTAATTCGTGCAGAAACTTATTTTTTTCGCCAAGGTGCAGTGCAAAATTTGTCAATTCATTAGATTTGCTTTTCAATTCAGCTTGCATCAATTCTTCCCTTGCTTTGTTCAGGCTTTCTTTCTGGGAAAGTAGTAGTTTGCTTTTTCGGTTTCTGCTTTGAAGTTTCCCATAAATAAGTAAACCGAAAATGAGAAGAAGCAAAATTGAAAGGAGAAGAAGCAACTGACGGGAATCATTTAGTTTTTGTTCACGCTGAAGCAGGGCTATCTTATTGTCTTTCAATGCTATTTCTTTTTCCTTCAGATCAAGTGTAAATCGTGTTTGTATTTCAGACAGTTGTTCTGATTTTTTGATGTTGAACAAAGAATCTTTAAAATGCGAGTGTTGCTTGTAATATTTTAGCGCTTCAGGGATATTGCCTTTACTTTCGTTGGCCGTTGCCAAGCCAGCAGTAGCATCGCGCAACCCTTCGAGATCAGATGTTTCGCGCGCAATTTCTAGTATTTCATTGAAAGCGAGTATGGCTTTCTCGAATTCACCGGATTTGTTCAGGTCTCACCCAACGCACGTAAAGAGGCGATTAATCCTGCCGTTTTACCAATTTTGCGGTTGATGGCAATGCTTCTTTCAAAATAGTTGACAGCCAGTGAATTATTTTCTTTTTCTGAATAAATTAGTCCAATATTACTCAGGTTGACTGCAAGGTTTTGTTGATAATTATGCTTTTCATTTATTTCAACAGCCTGGTTGTAGTAATCCAAAGCCATATCTTCTTGATGTTCAAGTCGGTATATTTCTCCTATATTATTCAGGGATGCTGCAATGTCTTTGGGGTTGCCAAGTTTTTGCCTGGCTTTTAGTGATTCATTAAAATAGTGAAGTGCCGAAGTATAATCGGCCTGATAGTAAAAAATGCCTCCAATTGAGTTAAGAGCGCTTGCTTTTTCTTTTTCAGCCTTACTGTTTTTTGCGTGTTCAAGGGCTTTGGTGAAGTAATACAGACTCTGATCGTAATCAAAATTGTTAGTGATGTAAATAGAGCCAAGTTTATTATACTGATGCGCTAATTCAGCTTCGTCTTCAAGCTTTTGAAAATGCTTGATACTGATGAGGTAATAATTGATGGCTGGCTGGTAATTATGTTGAATTTCAAACAGTTCCCCCATCACCCTATTGGAGATGGCACAGGCTTTTACATTTTGAATCTGATTGGCAAGAGCAAGTGCTTTTTTGCTGTAATACAATGCTTTATCTGGAATTGTTTCACTGTAATGTAAGGCAAGAGCATTTAAGGTTTGAACCTTTTCCAGGTTATCTTCGAGCAAGGCAAGGCGAGCAATCAAACTATCAGAAACATAGGGCTGATCCTGAGCTATTGAAAGTTTGCAGCTGAGCGATAGTAAAACAAATCCAATCAGAATTTTTCCATTCATTGTCTTATTGAAATTTTCATAAGATTAGTATAAACCGGTTCAGGATCGCTTACTATTCATAGGGGTCTGTAGTAGGTATTACGTAAAACTCACCTGTTCGGGGATCTTTGTAAAATTTACTATAACCATTTATACTTTCCAGGTTAGCATCAACGCTTCCTTTAACGAATACGGTGTTCACTACATCAACTTCGCCTTTAACGTTTATGGCATCTTCGGTATGAATAGCAAGGGGGCTTAGGCGTGGAATTATTCCTGTATTTTGCAGTACAATCACCCAAATGCCAACGGTGATCAGAATCAGAAGACTTTTGATGAAAGGATAATGTTGTTCCATAATAATGATGAGGTTTTAGTATTTTTTCGATCTTAACCCAACTTGTTATCTTACTATCATAAGATTCTGTATTCCAGTTGGATGG
>JACCQN010000014.1:24976-67500 GCA_015709215.1 Bacteroidales bacterium | reverse complement strand
TTTGTTCAATCATACGCTTCACTGCAACTACGTGAGCCTGAGCCAAATCCACCACGTGAATATAATCGCGAATCGCTGTTCCGTCAGGCGTGTTATAATCTTCACCAAATACCGACAGCTGCTCACGAATACCAATAGCAGTTTGCGTAATGAATGGCACCAGATTGTTTGGTACGCCAAGCGGAAGCTCACCAATTTTTGCTGTTTCGTGTGCCCCGATGGGGTTAAAATAACGCAAAGCAATCGCATTTACCTTATTGGATTTGATGGTATCCTGAATAATTTCCTCAGAAATTTGTTTGGTATTACCATAAGGTGATTCAGCTTTTTTGATCGGCGCTTTTTCTGAAACAGGCAATTCGTCAGGCTGACCATAAACCGTACAGGAAGATGAAAAAACCAGATTAGGTACGCCACTTGCAATCATGCTTTCGAGGATATTTATCAGTGAAACCAGGTTATTTCGGTAGTACATCAAAGGTTTTTCAACAGATTCGCCAACGGCTTTAAAAGCGGCAAAGTGAATTACACCTTTCAAGTCATAATGCCGGCTGAAAAATTCAGTGGTTTTTTGCTGATCAGCCAGATCAAATTGCTCAAAATGAGGTCTTTTCCCTGAAATTTCTGCGATAGCATCTACTACCCATTCTTGGGAGTTTGAGAGGTTATCCACGATTACCACTTCAAAACCCTCCTTTTGCAATTCCACAACTGTATGAGAACCAATATATCCTGTTCCTCCCGATACTAATATCTTCATATTCTGTTATTTGTAAAGTTTTTATTCAGAAATTTTACGGACGATTCCGTTTGAAAGCTGATATTTATCCCCACTTTCAGGACAAATTGCAATGCCATTCTCATCAAAATTCAGGCGGTGGCCATATTCGCTCATCCAGCCCACATGACGAGCCGGATTGCCAACTACCAGTGCATAAGCAGGAACGGCTTTAGTCACCACAGCTCCAGCCCCGATAAAGGCAAATTCACCAATATCATTGCCACAAACAATAGTAGCGTTAGCACCAATTGAAGCTCCGCGACCCACGATAGTTTTAGCATACTCTGCTTTGCGATTCACGGCACTTCGGGGATTAATCACATTAGTAAAGACCATCGAAGGACCAAGAAAAACATCATCCTCGCAAATCACTCCGGTATAAATGGAAACATTATTCTGAACTTTAACATTGTTGCCCAGCACAACTCCTGGCGACACCACAACATTTTGTCCGAAATTGCAGTTCTCGCCAATCTTGCATCCAGTCATAATATGTGTAAAATGCCAAATCTTAGTTCCTTTACCAATCTCACAGCCTTCATCGATCACAGCTGTTTCATGGGCAAAATAATCATTGGTTGTTTTCATGTGTTTCTAAGAAAATAAAATTAATAAAGTATTTGGTTTAGCGGCTGCAAGTTACAAGGAATATTAGATAATTGTGATACTTTAAGCCGAAAAACTTTAAATTTACCACCACGAAAGGAAATTATTAACTGTGATGCAAATTCTCTTTTTCAACTCCCAATATCAAGGGAAAAAACTTATGAAAAAGTTGGTCTTATTTCATTACCTCAAACCCGCAGAAATTCTGAATTTGAGTACCTCAGGCCTTGTGTTTTTTTTGATAATTTTCTTCAGTTTAGGTTTTTTTTCCTCTTCAATTGCCCAAAGTTATTACAAAGTAAACCATTTTAGTCCGGATATATATCAGGCCGGCAATCAAAACTGGGACATGAGTATTGACGAGGAAGGAACTGTCTATCTGGCCAATAATAAAGGTTTGTTAGTGCTCGACGGAACTGAATCAAAGTTATATGAAACCACTTCGAAAACAATTGTCAGATCAGTATTTTCATTTAATAAACGTGTTTATACAGGCAGCTTTGAGGAATTTGGATACTGGGAAAAAGATGACAAAGGAATGTTTTTGTATTCCAGTTTAAGTGCAAATATAGCTAAGGAAACCCTTAAAAACCAGGAATTTTGGAAAATAACGCTACATGAAGGGAAAATATATTTCCAAAGCTTTGGCGCTTTATTTTACCTCGAAAATAATGAACTCAGGCAGTTGGAAATACCCGGTTCAATTTTGTTTTTATTGGATAGTGGAGATCGGCTTTTCGTTCAGCAAATTGGAGGTTTGCTTTACGAAATCATTCAAAATGAATTCGTTCCCATTAAAAACAGCGAACCTTTTAGCTCCACCGAAGTGAAATCGGCAATAGCCTTATCACCACAGAAAATTCTTTTTGGAACCAGCTCTAAGGGTTTATTCGTTTTGGAAGGAAGTAATTTTAAGCCCTTCCCAAATGAGGCCCAGGAAGCTTTAAAAACCAGTATCTTAAACAATGGAATAAAAATTGGCAACCGATTAATTTTTGGCACCATATTACAAGGAATCTATATCCTAAGAATCGATGGGACACTCGAAAATCATTTAAACAGTTCTAACTATTTGCAAAACAACACCATTTTATCTTTGATAAGTGATGATGATAACAACCTTTGGGCAGGGCTTGATAAAGGTTTTGATTTTATTTGGTTTGGCTCTCCGTTCGAAAATTATCATGAACCAGATGTTGACATAGGCTCTGTTTATGCAGCCGCATTGTATAAATCAAAATTGTATATCGGCACAAATCAAGGAATTTACACCTTTGAATTGGACAAATCCGGAACTTTTATTAATCCTGCCTTCATCCAAAAAAGCCAGGGACAAGTATGGTTTATTCGTGAAATAGACGGACTGCTTTATTGTGGCTTAAACGAAGGAACTTATTTGATCAGCGATGACCAACTCATTGAAGTAAGCGACATTAATGGAGGTTATAACCTGGAACCCTATCAGCAATTTCATGAAATAAGACTACAAAGCACTTATAATGAAATTGTTGTATTTGACAAAACGAAAGGCTACTGGTCAAAAAGAAATGTTTTGAAAGGCGTGAATGCACCACAACGTTTTTTGGCTTCGGATCATCTGGGGAATTTACTTTTAGGCCACACCATCAAAGGCCTTTATTTGGTAAAACCGAATAAACGCTTTGATAGTGTAATCAGCTATTCGCAACTAAATGAAAACAACGGTTTAAGCTTTACTTCAAACAGGCTATTCCCTGTTGACAACCGTATTTTAATACCTTCAGGTGATTCAATTTTTCAATGGGATGCCATGAACGAAAAAATTATCGCCTACACAGATTTAAACCAGCAACTTGGGAGTTTTGCCGAAGCCAAAAATATTTTAAATGCCGGTCAATACAAGTATTGGCTTATAAAAGATACTGAAATTGGGCTGTTTGAAATTCGTTTCGGAACTTCAAAGCTGCTCTACAGAATCTTGCCTGATCTTTATGATTTGAACCTGATCGAAGATTATGAACAGATCATTCCACTCAACGACAGCCTGCATGTTTTTTGCCTCGAAGATGGCTTTGCAATCCTCAACATCAATCGTTTGAACAGACTTACTGAAAACCTTTCGCCTCCCGTTATAAAATCAATCTCTTTCTCAAATATCTCTAATAAAACTGAATCCTTTACTCTTGACGGTAAAGCACTTAAAATCAAAAATTCACTCAATACTTTTGAAATAACCTTCTCTAATTCTGATCCGGTTGGTCGCAAAAAGTATTTCCAATACCGCCTAATTGGCCTTGATAAAAACTGGAGTGAATGGACAGACAAAAGTAAAATTCAATATTCCAGACTTCCAGCAGGATATTACAGATTTGAAGTAAGAACACTTAGCTCAAAAGGAATTACTACACCTGCCACAACCGTAATCTTTGAGATCAAACCTCCCTGGTTTTTATCAACTTTTGCCATCAGTTTGGACATCTTGCTCATTCTTAGTCTAATACTTTTACTTCGAATCACTTACCGAAGACGAAAATGGAAACTTCAGGAAAAACAGCTAAAAGAAGAACGTCAAAAACTCATCCAGGAAAAAGAACATGCTGAAGCTGAAATGATTAAACTCTCAAATGAAAAACTGCAATCCGAGATATCCAATAAAAATATGGAGTTAGCCAAAAACACCATGTTAATGATTCAGAAAAACGAATTACTGATTGGAATAAAAAACGAACTCGATGCCTTAAAAAATGAACTTGGCTATCGATTACCCAATAAATACTATGTTTCGCTGGCCAGGCAAATCGACAAAGGATTAAACAGCGAAAATGATTGGGAAATGTTTGAGCACCTATTTGATCAGGCGCATGAAAATTTCTTTAAACGACTCAAAACCAGCTTCCCAGATCTTACAACCAGCGATCTCAGATTATGCGCCTACTTAAGGTTAAATCTCTCAAGCAAAGAAATTGCGCCATTATTGAATATTTCCGTTCGAGGGGTGGAAGAAAAACGTTACAGAATAAGGAAGCGATTAGGGCTTTCATCCGATCAGGGATTATCAGATTTTATTGTCAGTTTTTAGAAAATTGCAGCAAATAAATTACAAAAGCCTTGAATTTAAACTGAAAACATAGAGTTTTTTAGCTTAATGATCAAAATAAACTCAGAATATCACTATAAAGTTTTAAATTTATTTTATAAAATATATAATCGTATTATTTTGTAATCCAGTTTTTTATAAATTTATTACACATTATGATGAGGTGATGAGGAGGTAGAGAAATCAAAGAAATTCACACAGAAGTATTCAAGTTGATGTAAATTTCTCGCAATCGTTTGCGGTTGATAGTAACTTTAACAAAAAATTAAAGTTGTTTAAAAACGAATTACAGTAAAAGATGTACTCAACTCAAAAAACTAAATCATTTTCGAGACTTCTGGCAGTTAACTTTACACTATTCTTTTTGATTTTAGTAGTTTTTAGTTCCTGTACTTCTCATTCGACAGCTAAGATCAATGACAGTAATACCGTAGAAAAATTATTGACAAAGGAAGCTTTTCTGGCAGATCTCAAAATACGTACTTTCAATTATTTCTGGCATGTTGTTGATTCCACTACCTGGCAATCAGACGATCGCTATCCTGCTAAACACTTTACGAGTATTGCCGCCACAGGTTTTGCACTTCCTTCCTATATAATAGGTGTTGAGAATGGCTATATCACCAGAGACCTTGCAGCCGAAAGAGTACTGAATACACTTAAGTGGTTAATAAATTCTCCTCAAGGTGCTGAAAATAATGGTGATAGTGGCTATCATGGTTTTTATTATCATTTTTTAAATTACGGAACCGGAACCCGCTTCAAAGATGTTGAATTGTCATCCATCGATACCGGACTATTAATGGCCGGAATCTTAACTGTGATGAGCTATTTTGACGAAAATGAAACTACAGAACAAGAAATCAGAAAACTTGCTGATGAGCTCTTCCGAAGGGTAAACTGGAACTGGATGATGGATGAGAAAACAACTATGAGCATGGGCTGGAAGCCGGAAGCGGGTTTTATTGAAGCCTCCTGGAAAGGCTATAATGAAGCCATGATTTTGCTCATCATGGCCTTGGGATCGCCAACATATCCCATTTCGGACAATTCGTGGGATGTTTGGACTTCAACTTATTTATGGGAAGACTTTGAAGGGCATGAGCATGTTAACTTTGGCCCTCTGTTCGGGCATCAATATTCACACGCATTTATTGATTTCAGAGGGATACAGGATGATTATATGCGCAAGAAAAATATTGATTACTTTGAAAACAGCCGTCGTGCTACCTTGAGTAATCGTGCCTATTGCATTCATAACCCATTGAATTTTATTGGATACAGTGAAAATATATGGGGACTTACGGCCAGCGATGGGCCTGGCTTAGGTTGGCAAAAATGGAATGCTGACAGCGTTGATTTCAAATCATACAATGCCAGAGGAGTTGCTGCAAATTACAGACAGGATGATGGAACCATCGCTCCAACAGCAGCCGGAGGCTCAATTCCCTTCGCACCGCTGGAAACAACAGATGCGCTATACGAAATGTATCAAAGATTCGGATCTGAAATATACCGTGAATATGGCTTTGCCGATGCTTTCAATCTGAGTGTAAGTGAAAAAGGCTGGTTTGCTCCTGATTATATCGGAATTGATCAGGGAGCCCTGTTGCTTCAACTTGAAAACCATCAAAGCGAATTGATCTGGAATATTTTAAAGAAAAACCCATACATCATCAAAGGCCTTCAAAAAGCAGGCTTTAATGGCGGATGGCTCGACGAAATTAACAACCATAACAACTTATAATCTAACTTTTATGAATAAATATCTACGCTCATTAAAACCAATCCTACTTAGCATTGGAATGCTATTGGCAGGCACGAGTTTGTTTGCGCAACAAATCGTGACTGGTGTAGTAACTGGCAGCGACACCAAAGAAACGCTTCCAGGGGTTAATATTGTTGTGAAAGGCACCACTAAAGGTGTAATTACAGACCTTGACGGCAAATATACTATTGAACTTCAGGCTGATGAAAAAGTACTTCAATTTTCCTACACAGGATACGAAACTTCAGAAATAGAAGTAAACGGCAGAAACGTCATCAATGTCGAGTTAAAAGTAATCAGCGAATTACTCGATGAAATTGTGGTTATCGGTTACGGAAGCGTAAGAAAAAGCGACCTCACAGGAGCTGTAAGTTCTCTCAAATCAGAAGAAATAAGCAAAATTACTAGTATCAACCCTGAACAATCCCTGCAAGGAAAAGTGACCGGGGTGCAAGTAAGCAGCAACTCTGGAGCTCCCGGATCGGGCGTTACTGTAAGGGTGCGTGGTATCGGAACTATCAATAATTCTTCTCCCATTTATGTAGTTGACGGGATGATTCTGGATGACATCTCATTTCTCAACTCATCCGATATTTTGTCGATGGAAGTGCTCAAAGATGCCTCTGCTACAGCTATTTATGGATCCAGAGGCGCAAATGGTGTAATTTTGGTTCAGACAAAAACTGCAGACAGAAAACAGGCAAAAACCCAAATCACTCTTAATGCGGAATACGGCTTTCAGCAATTGGCCCAAAAAATTGATCTGCTGGACGGCCGTCAGTTTGCAATTATCTCGAATGAAATCAGGCCAGGCTCCTATAACAATGTAGATGCTGTGCCAAATACCGACTGGCAAGATCTGGTATTTCGCACTGCTCCCATACAAAGCCTACAGCTCTCAATTTCAGGCGCAACCGAAAAATCTAACTATTACATTGGCTTGGGTGCTTATAATCAGGATGGTATCGTTCCGCAAAGTTATTATCAGCGTCTGAGCATCAAACTCAACAATGCCTATTATGTAAATGATCGTGTTAAAATTGGGAATAATTTTACTATAACACCTTTTAAACAGCGCAATGCACCAAACGTAACCTATCAGGTTTACAGGGCACAACCCGTTTTAGAACCCTATTATGACGATGGAAGTTTTGGTGTGGTTTACAATGTTGGGAATCCGTTGGCTGATCTGGCATATTCCAACGATTACCGATCAGGGGTGAGAGGCGTTGGCAATTTTTTTGCAGAAGCAACGATTGCAAAAGATTTCCTATTCCGCTCCAGTTATGGTATCGATGCTTCCTTTAACAAAGCCAAACGTTTCACACCGGCTTATACTATTTATAATCCTGATGGAACAGCTTCACAGCAGCAAAACCTTTACAACGATTTAGCAAAAAGTTCAGACGATAATTTCAGTTGGCTTTGGGAGAATACTCTTACGTACAATAAACAATTTAACGAACACGCCATCAATGCAGTTGCAGGCTACACCATGCAAAAAATCCGCTCGGAATCTCTCGGCATTTCCGGACAAAATATCATTCGCAATAGCGAAGATTTCTGGTATATCGAACCACCTTACGTAATTGATGAAAGTAACAATATCAATATGTTACAAAGTATTTTCAATGGTGTGGATGCCAATCAATACTATAATATGATTTCGTATCTTTTCCGGGCAAACTATACCTACGACAACAGGTATATTGCCACTGTAACCTTCCGGCGTGATGGTTCTTCCAAGTTTAGCACCGAAAACCGATACGGTAATTTCCCATCCTTTGCGTTGGGCTGGAATTTGATCAACGAAGATTTCATGCAAGATATGGGGCAACTTACTAATCTTAAAGTACGTGCAAGCTGGGGAAAGATTGGTAATGACAAAATGAGCTATTACGACCGCTTTGCCCGCGTACAATCTGATTTATTTGCCATTTTCGGCAATCCTGATGCGGCATTTCCGGCAGCCACCTACATCAAAACAGGAAATCCTGATTTGAAATGGGAAACAACTACCCAGACAGATATCGGGCTTGAAGTTGGCTTTTTCAACAACCGGCTCACGGGTGAGTTCGACTATTACAACCGACAAACAGATGATATCTTGGTTGAATTATCCACTCCCGGACATCTGGGCAACGGCCAGGGCGTGAAGGTGAGATACAATGCAGCCTCTGTGTTAAACCGCGGTTTTGAATTTAACCTGCAATGGCGCGAAAAAGTTGGAGATTTCAGTTATAGCATTGGGATTCTGGGAACTACAATCCACAACGAAGTACTCAATATTGGAGGTAATAGCGGAGTAGATTCGGTGCTTGTGAGCGGATATCTGGGCAATGGTATTCCTGTAACCCTTACCAGTGTAGGAAAACCCGTTGGTGCCTTTTATGGTTATGTAACCGACGGAATTTTCCAGACGCAGGAGGAACTCGATGCTTATCCGCATACATCACAAGCCGGCGTGGGCGATTTAAGATTTGTGGATGTGAACAACGACGGCCGGCTGGATGGCAACGACAGAACCTATATTGGTTCGCCTGTGCCTGATTTCATTTTTGGGTTTAATATTAACTTATCATACAAAAACTTTGATTTTTCGGTAGATATCCAGGGTCAAACGGGCAATAAAATCTTCAACGGTAAAGATGTAGTACGACCTGATCCCTATAATTTTGAAGCACGCGTTTGGGATCGCTGGACGGGCGCCGGAACCAGCAACGAAGAGCCCAGGCCTTCATTTGGAGGTTACAATTATACGCCCTCTGACAAATTTATATACGACGGCTCATTCATCCGTCTGAGAAATGTTATCCTGGGATATTCTCTTCCTGCCAGGCTTTCGCAAAGACTTTCCATTTCAAATATTCGACTATACGTAAAGGCCACTAATGTGCTAACACTCACCAAATACACCGGTTATTCCCCTGAAATAGGCAGTCAAGATGTGCTTTCAAATAACATCGACAACGGGATTTACCCCATTTCGGCTGTTTATGCATTTGGTATTAATGTTTCATTATAAAAGATCGACTCATGAAAAGCAATTCATTAATAATCATACTGATCATCACACTGTTAAGCTTTAGTTCCTGTGAAAAATTCCTGGATGTGAACCTACAGGGAGAGCTAACACAGGAAGCATTTCCTACTACAGCTTCTGATGCACTATTGGCTACAAATGCCGTTTACACTACTCTTCGCAACTGGCATTATCATTCCGGCGGCTTCCCTATTTTGGATATTATGTCAGACGATGCCCTCAAAGGAAGTAATCCTAATGATGCGTTAAACACTGTTGGGCCCTACAACACCTTCAGTATCACAACAACACAGGATGGGCTGGATCGTTGGTGGGCAGCACTTTATCAAGGTATCAAACGTGCCAATGTGGTTATTGAAAAAGTGGCCGAAATCAATATGGACGAACAGCTGCAAACACGCTATATCGCTGAAGCACGCTTTTTGCGGGGACTTTTTTATTTTGATCTTGTAAGGGCCTGGGGTGGTGTTCCCATCATTAAAACAACCAATCCGGAGCTAAAAATACCAAGAGCCACGGCAGATGAGGTTTATAACCTGGTAGAAGAAGACCTGCTTTTTGCTGCTGAAAACCTCCCATCCAAAGGCAGCTATGGCGCAAATGATTTTGGAAGAGCCACTACAGGAGCAGCCAAAGCCCTTCTGGCAAAGATGTACCTCTTCAGGAAAGATTTCGTGAACGCCGAAAAATATGCCTTAGAAGTCATTCAGTCAGGCCAGTACGATCTGGAACCCAACTTTGCAGATGCCAATGGCAAAAACGGCGAACACGGTATCGAATCGGTTTTTGAAATCGGCGCCATGGAAAATGAATCCTCCCTTGGAGATCAATATGCCAACACGCAGGGCGTTCGGGGAACTCCTAACAGGGGCTGGGGTTTTAATAGGCCAACTTTGGAATTACGATATTCTTTCGAAGCAGGAGATCCTCGGCTCGACCTTACCATAATCGACCTTGGCGAAGAAATTGATGGCATTTTGATACTGGGTGATGGCACCACACCCGACGAAACCTATGATGAAGATGGCAACCTGATAGAAGTAGAGTGCTATAACCAGAAAGTATGGATTCCGGGCACCAGTACCGACACCCAATTTGGTCATAACCGGCGTCTGATACGCTTTGCCGATGTACTGCTCATGGCAGCAGAAGCATTGAATGAAAACGGAAAATCAGGCGAAGCACTCATTCATCTTAACAGGGTAAGAGCCAGAGCCCGCCAAGGTAATCCTGATGTTCTTCCTGATATTAATGAAACCAATCAAACTGCTCTGCGCGAAATCATACTCAATGAAAGACGCCACGAACTGGCACTCGAAGGACATCGTTTCTGGGATTTAGTGCGTACTGGCTACGCTCCGCAATTCCTTGGTCCTCGCGGTTTTATCAGCGGGAAACATGAACTTTTGCCAATTCCTCAAAACGAAATAGATATTTCACAAGGGGTTTTAACACAAAACCCAAATTGGCCTTAATTCACTTAACCTTAAATTAATATTACTATGAAACATTTTACCATTTTAATCTTGGCAGTGCTTATGAGTACTGCTTATGTTCAAGCTCAAATGATCGAGGATTTTGAGCACATTCCTCTAAACCTTATGCTTGGTGGCGATGACGACAACAGTACAATGACTATTGTGCCAACACCCGAAGGCACTTCAAACCCAAGCTCGCATGTTGTTAAATATCACCGCAGCATGAATGGTGTGCCCTGGGGCGGTTTTTGGTCGGCACTACCCGAGCCACTCGACCTGACAGAAAACAAATATGTACATGTAAGAGTGATGAAAACACGCATCAGCCCTTTGAAATTTAAAGTTGAAGACGGTCCGAGCGGCAACCTAGAAATTGCCAGCATGAACCCACAAACAGTTGTAAATGAATGGGAAGACATCGTATTCGATTTCTCTGAAAAAACTGGTTTATGGAATGTGATTGCCTTTATGCCAGATTTTGAAGATCCGTTAACCTTAACAGAAGACATCGAAATTTATTTCGATTATATCATGGTCAACAATGATCCCGCTCCCGGCAGCGATGCAGTTTATGTGATTGAAGAATTTGATCATATACCGCTCAATCTGATGCTTGGAGGCGATACCGACAACAGCACCATGGAGGTTGTTGCAAATCCTGCTCCGGATGATGTGAATGGAAGCGCTAACGTTATTCAATTTCATCGCAGCATGAATGGCGTGCCATGGGGCGGTTTTTGGTCAGCCTTACCAGAACAGGCAGACCTTACTGTAAACAAATATGTTTACGTTAAAGTTTGGAAACCCAGAGTAAGCCCTATCAAATTTAAAATGGAAGGTGGTCCTTTGCAAAACCTCGAAATATTTAGTATGAATCCGCAGCAAATAACCAATGGCTGGGAAGAAATCGTGTTTGATTTTACAGAATTGACAGGCCTCTGGGATGTTATCGCCTTTATGCCCGATTTTGAAGATCCCCTTACACTTACCGAAGACATCGACATCTATTTTGACGACATCCGGCTAATGCACGATCCGTTGACTTCTACTTCAGAATTAAATGCTTCAGCAAACCTGAAAGTATTTCCAAATCCGGCCCTAGATGTCATAACTATCCATCTTGATGAACTTATCCGCGATATTCAGATATTCGATTTGAGCGGTAAACTTATGCTACAGTCAAACAGCCTGAGTAGTGAACCAAAAATTAACCTGTCAGGATTAAGCAAAGGTATGTACATCCTGAAAGTTAACACGTTAAGTAATTCTTATACACATAAAATAAATCACTAACAATTTTAACACAATTAATTTATGAAAAAGCAATTTCTAATTTTCTTCTTATTGGCACTAACATCAGCAGCCATGATATTAAACGGCTGTAAAAAAGATGATGATCCAGTCGATCTTGCTCTGACGGCCATAACCGCCAGCGATATTGATTTGAACGGGGCAACATCTCCGTCTAATGTACCGGTAAATCCAGTCATTACGGCCACTTTCAACGCAGATATAGATGCTGCCTCAGCTACATCAGCAAACATCATCCTCACACAGGATTACGACAATACAAATATTCCGGTTACCATTAATGTAAATGCCAATAAGATTACGATCACACCAGTTAATGCACTGGGTAACGGCACTTTATACAAACTGGAACTAACCGCAGGAATCCTTTCAACTGATGGGAAACCTCTTGCTGCTGTAAACAGAACCTTTACAACTACCGGTACTTTCTCACCTGCAGGAATTGTTGCTCACTGGACTTTTGAAGACAATGCCAATGATGTAGTAGGAAACTACAGCCCGTCTGCAAGCGGCGTGGTTGATATCGTTTACAATGCAAGTCGTAATGCCGAAGCCGGAAAAGCCGCAACTTTTAATGGCACAACAAGTATCATCGAAATTCCAAATGGTGATCAGCTGATCAATACCCATGATTTCACTATTAGTTTTTGGGTAAAAACAAATTCTGCTGATATCACTCATGGGCATTTTGTGATGGGACTGGGTGCTTTTTACGGTCTTCAGTTTGAAATCTTTGGCGGATATGATGGCGCTAAATTTGCTATTCAGTACGAAATGGGAGATGGCACCACAGCAGCAGAAGATATGTGGTTTCCGGCCGAAGCAACTGATGCATCCAATGGTGGTTGGCAAGGCTGGGATTTCGCCAAAAGTATTTCGGTAGATGACATGATGGCACTACTGAAAGACAATTGGCTGCATGTAACCTATGTTTATGATGCCGCTGCTAAAAAAGGTACGCTCTACTACAACGGCGAGAAAATGAAAAGCTTCGACTTCAATCTGTGGCCAGAAGAAGACATCAAACGTACTGCCGTTGGTCTGAAATATGCCGGACAGGAACCTGATGTAGTAAACGAACTCGCATTTGGATTTATCCATTCACGTGCTGGCACCATGTGGGATAGTGAGCCATGGGGTGGATATGACTTCCCTGATGCTAACCATTTTAAAGGTCAGCTGGATGATATCAAAATCTTCCATAAAGTTGTTACTGCAACAGAAGTTAGCTTGATGTACGAATCAGAAAAACCCTAAGAATAGTTTTTGATTAGTGAGTGATTGCTGCCTTTGAAGGTATTACGCGGAAGGCCAGAAGAGAAAGCACCTTCAAAGGCGGCAATTTTTAATAAATACCCCAAATTATGCTGTTTCAGGCAAAGTTATTACCTGCATTTCTGATTTTACTTTTGTTCGTTGGTTGCAAAAAAAACAAAGATAACCCCGATAATCCTGCTCACTTTCAATTAATTGAAGTGAAAGCTAATGATCAAATTATCCGTGCTGGATCATCAAATGAAGATGTGGCTATAAACAGTGTGTTTTACCTGAAATTTGGTTTGCCAATCGACAGCACTACAGTTGATAATGCTATAAAACTCACAGAAAACGAAACCAACTCCTCCTGTTCGTATTCCTTCATCCTCGAAAACAATAAAACAACTTTAGTAATAAAACCAGATACCTTGCTTAAATGGAGTGCTGATTATAAGCTTCAAATAAGCGATCAACTCAAAAGCATCTCCAATCAAATATTCCCCGGCATAAGTTTGCAATTTAAAACAGAAAAGGGGAAATTAATCCTGCTTTCTGCTCAGCTTAACAGCCAATCATTACTTGATTCACAAAAAATTAAAAACATCCCTTACGACAGTCTTGATATTGAATTAACCTTTAATGAAGCTGTTGACACACAAAATATTGCTGAGATTATCAAAACCATCCCTCCACATCCTCTCCAGTTTGAATTTGCAGAGAATAACACAAAAATTCTAATTAGCAGCACAACAGATCTTGATTATTACCAACAATATATTTTCGTAATTACAGCTTCACTCAATTCGGCCACAGGCTTTGATTTTGAAGGATTCAACAAGCATTTCACTACCGGCCTCAACCCCGAAATAAAAAAACCTGTTATCTCTGACGAAGCATTGCTTGACTTAGTACAGGAGAAAACCTTTCGCTATTTTTGGGATCATGCCCATCCTGTAAGCGGATTGGCCCGTGAACGCCTGAACTCAGGTGAAACTGTTACGACCGGCGGAAGCGGATTTGGAATTATGGCTATACTGACAGCAATAGAAAGAGGCTTTATCAGCCGAACGGAAGGCATTGACCGACTTATTACCATCACAAATTTCCTTGCCGAAGCTGACCGTTTTCATGGCGCATGGCCTCATTGGATGAATGGCACAACCGGACGTGTTATCCCATTCAGTAACAATGATGACGGAGGCGATCTGGTTGAAACCTCTTTTATGGCAGCCGGATTAATCGCTGTGCGACAGTATCTCAGACCTGAAAATAACACAGAACTGGCTCTGATTAACAGCATTAACGATTTGCTTGATGCGATAGAATGGAGCTGGTACACACGCGATAATCAAAATGTACTTTATTGGCACTGGTCGCCCAATAATGGATGGGCAATGAACATGCCCGTACGCGGATATAATGAAGCGCTGATAACCTACATTATGGCTGCAAGCTCCGGCACCTATCCCATTGATGCAGAAGTTTATCATCAGGGCTGGGCGCAATCAGGTGCAATTATCAATGGCAATGATTACTTCAATATTAATCTTCCGCTTGGCTTTGCTTATGGCGGCCCATTATTTTTTGCACATTATTCTTTTCTGGGAATGGATCCAAGAGGCTTAAGCGATACCTATGGTGATTATTGGATTCAAAATCAGAACCATACATTGATAAACCGTCAGCATTGTATCGAGAACCCAAATAGCTATATGGGATACGGCTCAAACTGCTGGGGCCTCACGGCAAGCGATGAACCAGACGGATATGGCGTGCACGAACCTACCAGAGATAATGGCACCATCAGCCCAACGGCAGCCTTATCATCAATGCCTTATACTCCGGAATATTCAATGGAAGCCATGAAGCATTTCTATTATATCCTCGGTGATAAAAGCTGGGGCGAATACGGTTTTTTTGACGCCTTTAATCCCGAAGAAGGCTGGTGGTCTGATGCTTATCTCGCCATCGACCAAGGACCAATTATCATCATGATCGAAAATCATAGAAGTGGATTGATTTGGGATTTATTTATGTCGGCCCCTGAAATACAAACTGCACTCAATCAATTAAATTTTACACAATTAAAATAGTAACCTGCTTAAAATGAATACGTTTAAGATTTTCCTACCCGTAATTACTGCACTTATCATACTTGCTTCTTGTAATACACCCACTCAAGTAAAAAATGATGAAATTGCTGTGAAAATTGATTCATTAATTGAATTAATGACCATTGAGGAAAAAATCGGACAGCTCACGCTTTATACCAGCGATATGGATCAAACCGGAGCTTTTATACGAAAGGAATACGAAAGCGATATCAAGCAAGGCAAGGTTGGGGCAATTTTTAATGCTTATGGTGCTGATTACACACACCGCCTTCAGGAAATGGCCGTAAACAATACACGTTTGCGCATTCCGTTGCTATTTGGTTATGATGTTATTCATGGTCACAGGACTATCTTCCCTGTTCCGTTGGCAGAAGCGGCGAGCTGGAACCTCGAAGCAATAGAAAATGCGGCCAGCATAGCTGCCGAAGAAGCCGCTGCCGAAGGCTTACACTGGACATTTGCCCCAATGGCAGATATAGCAAGAGATCCCAGATGGGGTCGTATGGTAGAAGGCGCTGGTGAAGATCCGTTTTTGGGTTCGGTGATTGCCGCAGCACGGGTGAAAGGCTTTCAGGGTAATGATCTTAAAGATTTGAATACGGTAGCAGCTTGTATCAAGCATTTTGCAGCCTATGGAGCTGCTCAGGCCGGCCGCGATTATCATTCCGTGGATATGTCCGGAATTATGCTGCGTGAAGTCTATTTGCCTCCTTACAAAGCTGCTGTTGATGCTGGTGTTGCAACAGCTATGACATCATTCAACGACCTCAATGGCGTGCCTGCCACATCCAATCGTTTTTTACTTACCGAGCTGCTTCGTGATGAATGGGGATTTGATGGTTTTGTGGTCACGGATTATACCTCCATCATGGAACTGCTTTATCATGGTGTGGCAGCCGATACAGCAGATGCTGCCGCACAGTCGCTGGTGGCTGGCGTAGATATGGATATGCAGTCGGGTTTCTTTCAGCAATCACTGGCTCAGTTGGTAGCCGAAAAACGTATCTCCGAAGACTTGATTAATCAGGCGGTAAGCAGAATTCTAAAGGTAAAATTTGATTTAGGCCTTTTTGACGATCCATACCGATACAGCAATAAAGAGCGCCAAAAAAATAACATCATGCGTCCTGATCAGCTGGAAGCTGCGCGCGATATGGCCCGAAAATCGGTTGTGCTGCTCCGAAACCAAGAAAATACTTTACCCATCGATAAGGGTGTAAAAACCATCGCTGTGATAGGCCCGATGGGAAGCAACCAACGCGATTTGATTGGCAGCTGGTCAGCGGCAGGTGACTGGACAAAAGCAGTAAGTCTGGTAAAAGGTCTTGAAGAAAGATTCCCTGACGCGAAACTTTTAGTTGAAGAAGGCTGTGCCATTGAAGGTAACGACAAATCAGGCTTTAAAAATGCTGAAAATGCAGCAAAAAAAGCTGACTTTGTAATCCTTGCCCTTGGTGAAGCATACTGGATGTCGGGAGAAGCTGCAAGTCGCTCTGAGCTTTCGCTTCCCGGCGTGCAACACGAACTTGCAGAAATGATTATAAAAACGGGAAAACCTGTAGCCACTATAATCATGAGCGGAAGGCCACTTACAATCAATTGGTTATCCGAAAATAGTCCTGCAATTTTACAAGCCTGGTTTTTAGGCACGCAATCCGGACATGCACTTGCCGATATTATTTCGGGCGATTACAACCCATCGGCTAAACTTCCGGTTACTTTTCCGCGAAATGTTGGGCAAATCCCGATTTATTACAGCATGAAAAATACCGGACGTCCCTTTGATGCCAATAGCAAATACACCTCCAAATACCTTGACGTTCCAAATGAACCGCTTTATCCGTTTGGATTTGGCCTGAGCTACACTACTTTTAGTTACAACAATTTAAGCGTATCAAAACCAACATATGCTTTGAACGATTCTATCAAGGTTAGCGTAGAAATCAGCAATATCGGAAAAGTAGCCGGGGAAGAAATCGCACAGCTGTATGTGAAAGATCATGTAGCCTCAATGACGCGTCCTGTAAGGGAACTTAAGGCTTTTAAACGCGTTTGGTTGGAGCCAGGAGCTACTACAAAAGTTTATTTTAGTCTGCATCCCAATCAAATTGGTTTTTATCTTTCAGAAAATGAATATGTAACCGAACCGGGAAAATTCAGCATTTTTGTAGGTGGAAATTCTAATGCAAGCCTGGAAACAATTTTTGAGCTTAAGTAAAATTCTCATGATCAAGCTATTAATAAGCTTCATTCTGTCAATTTCTTTAATGTCATTCAGCTTTGGACAATCTTGGCAAGCTGCTTATTATGTTTCTGAAAATGACAGTTTACCTTTCCGGTTTGTCCAATCAGAACCGCAACATGCTGATGAAAAGCTTCCACTTCTAATTTTCCTCCATGGCTCAGGCGAGCGTGGCAACGACAATATGCTTCAACTGATTCATGGAGGAGATTTGTTTCTGGATGCCATTCAAAACAAGGAAATTGAAGGGATGGTGGTTTTTCCGCAATGTCCCAAAGAGGATTATTGGGCGCGCGTTCAGCGGGATGTTTATGATAATGATTCGCTTACTTTTACTTTTTTTCCTGACAGCACAGCAACGCCAGCCATGAGTCTCCTTTTAGGCCTTCTGGATTCGCTTAGCCAATTGCCCAATGTGGATAAAAACCGCATTTACATTGGAGGCCTGTCGATGGGTGGCATGGGTACTTTTGAATTATTGAGCAGACGGCCTGAACTGTTTGCGGCTGCTTTTCCTATTTGCGGAGGCGGCAATCCTGATGCGGTTGAAAACTTTAATCATGAAACAGCGATCTGGGTTTTTCATGGCGCAAAGGATAGGGTGGTAAAACCTACATATAGCCAGCAAATGGTAAACAAAATGCGTGAGCATAACATGGAGGTTCGTCATAGCATTTACCCTGAAACCGGTCATAACGCTTGGGATAATGCCTTTGCTGAACCCGAATTACTCAGGTGGATCTTCATGCAACAAAAACCTTGATTAGGTGCTGGGAGAAGGTTGTTGGGCAAGACTAATCACCGAAATACGTTTTTTCCCATCCATCCTAACTTCAAGTGGTTTAGCGAAGCGTACATGCTTGAAAAATTTTGTTTCTTTTAGAAGCTGCTGACTATTTAATATTTCCCAATTGATAAAACTATCCGAAAGCTCAGGCTGAACCGTGAAATAACCAACGTTCATGGAGGTTACATTATGAAAAAAATGCGATCCGGAAGAAGCATCCAGCGGGAAATCTTCAAAGCTGGTTTCAACAATTACCTTTGCCTGACTGATCTGCGGCCAGTTAACCGGAATTCCAATCCATTTGTCGCGTGTTCCCCATCGGCCCGGGCCAATCAGAATATACTGCCTTTGTGCAGCAACCATTTCTTCATTCAGCTTTGTAATCTCAGCCGCCATTTCCTCGGTATATCGCTTGTCAAACGTATCTTTGTTGATAAAAATCACATCATTCACATTCCGGATAAGCCCGTTGCCCATACCCTTCTCCGAAAACAACACAATATCTTCTTTTGGAATACTATCCATATCTACCACATAATCATCGGCGCTTCCAAGTAATGGCTTGATTTGCAGCAAATAAAATGAACAGTGTCCTTCTTTATCCCGATTCAAATCCAATGCAAATTCCATCTCAACTGCTGTTCCCAATGCTTCTTTCACAACATCCAACACAACCTCGATTGTTTTAGCCAATGGCGTGTAATTATACTTTAAAATATTGGCAAAATTAAGAATGCGTGGCCCCGGCTTACTTATACCGGGATAAATGGTGTTGTTGTCTGCATTATAAACAGAAGCGCAATGCCGTAAAGTACCATGTTTCTCGGCTTCAACAATATCCAGCGTAGCCAGGCCGGCCATATCACCCTGCAACAAATCTGGTGTGGTATTTTTGAGATCAACCGCCAAAAAATTAATTTGAGAATTTTTAAACTGGTCTTTTGGGGAATTAATTTCCAGACCCGGATATTTTGGCGAAAAGCGATAGGCCTTGTTACCCTCTACAACGTACTTTCCAAGCCCCAGCGCAGCAACAGCAAAACCTTCCTCAGGTTTCATATGTGCAAATGGATAATAATTATACGACTGAGCAACGCCGCTCACATGCGGATAATAATAATCTTCGTACTGTCGTCCCACGAGTTCCTGAATGACAACAGCCATCTTTTCTTCTTCAATTTTGTAATGAATAGCATTAACGTAGCCGCGAGCCACATCTGAATAAACAGAAGCAAAAACCAGTTTGATTGCTGTTGTCAATTGTTGTAGTCTCACATCAATATCAGGATGATTATTGGGCAATACATAGGTTTCAAAAATACCAGCAAAAGGCTGAGCCAAACTATCTTCAAATAATCCCGAAGACCTGATAGCCAACGGCTTCGTAATTTTATCCAATAAAATTCCAAGTCTTTTGATTAGTGTAGGGGTTAGTTTTCCGGCGATAAAAGCCTGTTTGATACGCCCAAAATCTTTCTCGTGCAAGGCAAATTCATGCAAGTTGTTACGCTCCATAAACAACTGAAACTCTTCTGTGCCAATTACCGATGTTTTAGGTGTACGGATTTTAATGTCAGGCACATGCTGTGCAAAGTCGTAATTATGTATCAAAGTATTGATAAAAGCCAATCCCCTTCCCTTTCCTCCCAATGACCCTTCGGAAAGGCTTACAATATTTTTTTCATCGAGGATGGCGTTTTCTTCAAAAGGAATAATCTTACCAACATTTTGCTCATTCCTGAACTGCTGAATCATTGTGATCAAATCATGACGAAGTTCTTCGGCATCCGCATAATCAGACACACGTTTTGGATTAATAATTTTTGCCACGCGGATTTCTCCCCTTGCCATCAACCAAAGCGAAAAATGGTTACGACGGGCATGATACAGCAATGATTCGGCAGGTATGGTTCGAAGCTGCGATTCAAACTCTTTAAGGGTGCGTGCCTGTGCAATCTGCTTGCCAAAGCGATTACGATAAATAAAGTTTCCAAAGCCCAAATAATGCGTGATAAAGCTCTGAAAATCCTGCGAAAGGGTTTCGCTGTTTTTATCGATAAAAGTTGATTTGTATCGAAAAGCTACTTTAGCATTCTCGGGATCTGATGATTGGATGATAATTGGCAAATCGGGAACCAGATTTTTAGCAAACTCAACCAGTTTGATGCCTGCACTGTCATCGTGCAAACCATTTCGATCAAACTTCATATCGGTAATCAAACAAAGCATGTATTCCCTGAATTGAGTAAGAATTCGAGTAGCTTCCTCATAAGTGCTCGCCAGTAAAATTTTTGGCCGGGCCCGCATACGTAATACTTTATAAAGCTCGTCGGTACTCACGTCATCAATAATTCGACGTGTTTGTTCCATTACAATTTTATAAAGAATTGGAAGATACCGCGAGTAATATTTTGGAGAATCTTCTACCAATAAAATCACTCTTACCATGCCGATGTGGGTGTCATTCTCCACATTGATACGATCTTCAACCATTTTAATCATCGAGAAGAACACATTAGAATCGCCGTTCCAGCTAAAAATGCGATCAATAAAAATAGCATTCTTAATTTCCTGGTTAAAATGCGCTATCTCTGCATTGCTGTTGAGCAGGAAAAAAATAGGAATATAAGGAAACTCCTTTTTTATTCGTTGACTAAGCGCCACAGGAGTTTTTTTATCCACGCTAACCATAAAAATTATCAGGTCGAAATGTCTGGATCTCAGCGCTTCAAAAGCTTCGGTATTTGTTGTCACACCCGTAATTCTGGGTACTGATGTAAGATTAAGCTCGTGATAATGACCTAGCACATGTTCTGAAAATCGCCCTTCACGTTCAATAGAATAGGCATCATACAAGTTTGAGATCAGCAAAATTTCCTTCACCTTAAAAGTCATCAAATCATGGTAAATATCCCGATCTGAATTGTTCTTATTCAAAAATTTCTGTAAAAGCTGACGGCTATAGGCAGGTTCTCCGGTTTTTTGTTTTGCATCTTCCGGTTGTTTCGAAACAGGCTCAATAACCTGTTTGCCTTTCAAGCTATTAAGATAACCGCTGATAAGATTAGCCAGGTTTAATAACAGGTCGCGTTCTTCTTCCAAAAACGGGCCTTCGTCACAAACCGGAAATGCTTTGGAATAGCTGATTTCAATGTATCCCTTTTTCCCGTCGATAGTCTCAAATTCCTGCTTTTGCCGCCACTCCGATAAAGTAAAATTAGGCGAGAGGTATATTTGATCGTTATACATTATTCTGGCTCCCGTAAAAGAAGGATATTGCCATCCGTCAGGTAATATCATGCAGATATGTTTGAGGGTTTCTTCGGGAGACTTGTTTTCGCGCAAAACCTGAGTTGTTCTATTCAGGGTGGCTAACTCCTTCATCCGTTCAAGGTTTTCAGCTCTTAGCTGCTCGTAGCGACGGCCGATATCATTGTGTGAAGTCATTCAATCAGAATTTTGGTGATAGTTGAACAAATATACAAAATACACTCCACAAATATTTCTCACAATCCGAAGTAAGCGTTTTCAATAAAACATGCATCAAAAAAAGCGTCAGCTACAACAGATTTTTTATTGTAAAAGGCCAACCTCAGCACAATTTCTTAAATTTGTGGTCGCAATAGCACTTCTTAATACAGTATGGATAAAATCAAACTGGCTCTGGTGGATGCTCATCCCATTATGCGCGACGGAATCCGTTGCCTGCTTTCAGATACTCCGGAGCTGGAAATTATCCATAGTACCAACACAATCAATGAACTTATCCCTTTGCTCTATCATAATCCAGTGCATATCGTAATGACAGTATTTTATACTCCAGATCCGAATGATGTGGTGATGGTAAAACACCTCTGTAGCAAGCATCAAATGGTTAATGTACTGGTAATGAGCATGTATAAGATGGAGAATTTTATTCTGAAGATGATTCGCGCCGGCGCCAAAGGGCATCTTACCAGCGATACAGATCGTGACGAAATGGTTGAAGCTATCTTTACCTTAAGAAACGGCTATGATTTTTACGCCAAAACCATCACTAATCTCATTTTGCGCAATTACCTTGAAGAAGCCGAAAACAAGCTGGAAAACAAGCGCGAACGCGAACAAAAACTATCTACCCGTGAGCTTGAAGTATTAAAACTTTTTGCTGAAAGCCATACCAATAAAGAAATTGCGGACAAACTCTTTATTAGTGTGCGAACAGTTGAGTCGCATAAAAATAATATCATGCAAAAACTCAACCTGAAAACCATGGTGGACATGGTGAAATTTGCCATTCGAAATAATCTTGTTGACTTATAATTTCCTCTCTAACCAGGATTGTTGACATTTCTCTGCGTGAATCACGCAATTTCGTCCGCAATACCACCAATCATGCGGCATGCAGTGTAAAAGCAAACCAAATACTACTTAAGTTTGAGGTAAAATAATCCTCACCAAAAAATTTAAACAAATGGCAAACATTTTTGAAAAAAAGCTGAATGACTTTATGGCAAAAGTCATCGCAAAAAATCCCAGTGAAGTTGAATTCCATCAGGCAGTGCATGAAGTGGTTAGCACGTTGATTCCTTTCGTTGAAGAGCACCCGCATTACAGCGAAGCCAAAATTCTGGAGCGTATGGTAGAACCTGAAAGGGTAATTTTATTCCGTATTCCGTGGGCTGATGATAAAGGTGAAGTGCAGATCAATAAAGGCTTCCGAATTGAGATGAACAGTGCCATAGGGCCTTACAAAGGCGGATTGCGTTTTCACCCTACGGTAAATCTTGGCATTTTGAAGTTTCTGGCTTTTGAGCAAGTATTTAAAAATGCCCTCACAACCCTTCCGATGGGTGGTGGAAAAGGCGGTTCCGACTTTGATCCAAAGGGAAAATCCGACAATGAAGTGATGCGTTTTTGCCAAAGTTTTATGACCGAACTCTATCGACATATTGGCCCAAATACCGACGTGCCGGCAGGTGATATCGGTGTTGGCGGACGCGAAATAGGTTTCCTTTTCGGACAGTATAAAAGACTCAGAAACGAATTTACAGGCGTACTCACCGGAAAAGGTATTGAGTGGGGTGGTTCGTTGATTCGTCCTGAAGCAACTGGTTATGGCGCTACCTATTTTGCAGAAGAAATGCTTAAAACCCGCGGCGAAAGCCTGGAAGGTAAAGTTGTAGCCATCTCCGGCTCTGGTAATGTAGCACAGTTTGCAACTGAAAAAGTAACACAAATGGGGGGCAAAGTCGTTACCCTTTCTGATTCTAACGGCTTTATCCACGATCCCAAAGGCATAGATGCCGAAAAACTGGCCTGGGTAATGAACCTCAAAAATGTGCGTCGCGGGCGTATTTCGGAATATGCCGAAAAATTTGGAGCAACATACGTGGAAGGCGAACGCCCTTGGAGTGTAAAATGCGATGTTGCCATGCCCTGCGCCACGCAAAATGAAGTGAACGAAGAAGAAGCCAAAATGCTGGTTAAAAATGGCTGCTATGTTGTTTCGGAAGGAGCCAATATGCCTTCAACACCAGAAGCCATTGAGGTGTACCTGAATGCTAAAATCCTTTACGGTCCTGGCAAAGCTGCCAATGCAGGTGGCGTTGCCGTTTCGGGTCTCGAAATGAGTCAAAACTCTCTGCGCCTTTCCTGGACACGCGAAGAAGTGGATGCCCGTTTGCACCAGATTATGAAAGATATTCACAGCACCTGCGAAAAATATGGCAGAGAAGAAGATGGCTACATCAACTATATGACGGGAGCTAATATTGGTGGCTTTGTTAAAGTTGCTGATGCCATGCTCGCTCAGGGATTAGTATAAATCCAAGCCATTTTAATATTACCTGATCATCGTTTTGGGTAAAAAAGCTGCCTCGTTTTCAGGGCAGCTTTTTGATGTTACTAAACTTATCATACATTTTTATTGTCTATAATCAGCTGGTCTGAACCACTCAAAAATGGGTTGCTCTGAATTGTTCCACCCTACCAGCCAGGCAGTTAAATCACCCACTTTGAGGTGGTTAAGTTCATATCCTACTCGCAGCATGATATCATCCGGAAACAGCTCCTGCGCTTTTTGATGCCGGTCAGCGGTTTGGGCATAGGTGGTATATAAATCCCAGGCACCATAAAGATGAAGTATTTCATGCGCTAAAATTGCCGAAACAGGCATCGGAGCATCATTATCGTAACGCTGGTACAGCAAAACCGATTCCATGAAAAACTTTCGCTTTCTAAAGTTTTTGGCATAACGCATGGCATAAGAAATACCACCAGCTTTGGTAAAAATTATCAGTTGAATATTGTCAAAACCTGTTTGCCTGGAAATCTTCCTGTATGCCTTCCGTGCGTTTCTATAACCAGATTTTTTTAATATCTCCATTGCCCAGTCCGTGCGCTCCGAGCCGCTTCCCGTGCCTGTTGGAATATTTTCAAGCTGAAGGGGTGCTGCTTTTCCCAAGGGTTTTGTGGAAAATTCCAAAGGAACATCCCAACTATTTGCCTGCGTAATCAGCCATTGCTGGGCGATACTGAGCTCATTCAGCTTTACTTGTTTTTCTTCTTCCGTCCAGGGATTCGCAGTTGTTTCGAGAAACACATAAAGCGTTAACACTTCTCCATTTAAATCTTTGGCACTGCCAGCGTGCCAGCGATCATTGGGTTGTGCATAAAGTTGAAAAATTCTGAGAAAAAAAATCAGAACAAGCAGTAATTCAGTTTTCCAGCCCGTTTTCATCAAAACTGTATCAAGGTTTATAATACTTCATCGCTTCGGGCAGCCGTTCACGGATTTGGCGGATGCGGGTATTATCAGAAGGGTGCGTACTCAGAAATTCCGGCGGAGCCTGTCCCCCTTTCATATCGGCCATTCGCTGCCAGAAATCTACTGCCTTATTAGGATCGTATCCGGCCATGGCCATAAAAATCAAACCCAAACGATCGGCTTCGCTTTCGTGCAGGCGACTAAAAGGCAACATCACCCCCACCTGACTACCAACGCCATAAGCTGTCATCCAAAGCTGTTGGGTTTGTTCAGGCTTTTCCTTTAAAGCAACGGCTAATGCCACACCTCCCATTTCTGTAAGCAAAGCCTGACTCATGCGCTCGTTTCCATGCTCGGCAATGGCGTGTGCAATTTCGTGCCCCATCACAACTGCCAATCCGGTTTCGTCCTTTGTGATGGGTAAAATGCCGGTATAAAACACCACTTTACCCCCTGGCATGCACCAGGCATTGGCTTCGGGGCTTTCGACCAGATTAAAATCCCAGTTGTATCCTTCCAGGTGTGAAGAATTTCCCTGTTGTTGAAAATAAGTTTCCACAGCGTTTTTGATCTTATTACCAACGGATTTAACCAGTTGTGTTTGCTGTGCATTGGTCGAAAGTTTGTTGCTCTTCAAAAAATCGTCGTACTGCTGGTAGCTCATACTCATCATCTGTGAAGCCGGAATCAGGTTAAGCTGCTTGCGACCGGTGACAGGCACGCTGGAGCAGGAAGAGAGGAAAAAGCCAATTGCAAAAAAAATAAATACACGCATAGTAATATTGTTTTAGTCAATAGAACTGAAAACGAAAACAAAACGTGATTGTTATTGCCGCATAGCTAATTTGTAAATTAATTCTTCAAGTTTATTCAAACGAGCTTCCATTGCAACTTGTTTTTCCTCGTTGAATCCATTGTAGTTATTTACATTAGTCCCACTTTGGACACAATTATTAAAAACAACACCTTCGTCAAAAGATAATAGGATAATCGGGTCTATTTCAAGAATTGAAGCAATGTTATTCATCCGCTGCAAATCCAGTTTCGTTTTACCGGTTTCAAGTCTGCTGTATGCTTCCTGAGAAATACCAAGCTTCTCGGCCATATACTCCTGAGAGTAATTCCTTAATTCCCTTATTCTCTTAACCTTAACTCCTATTTCCATAACATTATTAATTTTTTGACTTATGCAAATGTAACATAAATTATGAGTTATTCACATAAATTATAACCTTACTGCATAGGAAAAAACAAGCAATCACTATAAAATTTGTCAATTGAAATTCTGCTACTAAAAGCATGAATTCATAACATATAGTTTCATGCAAGGCAACATAACCAAATCGCCTTCGTAGTAATTCATTTAATCAATAATAACATAAAAAACAAAAAATGAAAGCAATAGTAACCATTTACGCATTACTTTTTACACAAATCGCAATCAGTCAAACCTTTTACTTTGCTTATGACCTCAATGGAAACATGACAGGCAGATCAATAATAGTAAAAGAGATCGACTCCGTTAAATCCAATCAACAAGAAAAAGAATTCAATTTTGAAGTTGATCAGAAACAATTATCGTTAACAGAGCCAGAACTAAATATTGATGAACTTATCAGTTATCAGGTATTCCCAAATCCCACCATATCATACGTTTATATTAAAACGAATCGTGAATTAAACAATGTAGCTATTAAGCTAATTGATGAAAACGGGAAAATTCTATTTAAAACAAGTCATAATGTTTTGAAACAAACCAAGGTTACACTAGATGGTATAAAAGCAGGTACATACTTCATAGAAATAACTTCCCCAGAAACAACTGTATTAAAGAGTATTATAAAAAACTAAAGACCCTTATTGAGTCCAATAAAAAACTTAAAACTAACAAAACTGAGATAAAATAAACACAATAGTAGCAATACAGGCTCCAAATACTTGATTTAAAATAAAAGGATTAAAATTGCTATGTAAACCAAAAACTAAAAACATGAATAATATTAAGCGCATTTTATTGACGATAACTTTCGTTTCTTCAGTATTTCAAACCTATTCCAAATCATCCACTGAGGTAGGAACATTGCCGGGTTCTATTGGTGTAGCTCCCAATGGGGCAGCTACTTACACAATACCAATTGAATTGCCACAAGGCAGAGGGAACATGACGCCAAGCATAGCACTAAATTATAACAGTCTTTCCGGACACGGGATATTGGGGAAAGGATGGGGTCTCAGTGGGTGGTCGTATGTAGAAAGGGTTGCCGAAACCAAATATCACGATGGTCAGCTTGGTATAATGGATTTTAATAGTACAGATGGGCTTATGCTTGATGGTAACAGACTCATAAAGGGTGATAATTACTACAGAACAGAAGCTGACAATTTTGCCCGCATTACTTCAACCAATTATGGGCAAGAAAAAGATGGAAAAAGCTCCTATTTTACTGCTGAACACACAAGTGGTATTACAAAATACTATGGCTCAAATGAGTTGGCGAAATCGAGACAATATTATGGCAACAATGCAAATATACCCATCCGCTGGCATCTTGATGTTGTTGAGGATCGTTTTGGTAACAAAATTAAATACTATTACGACAGGAATCCTGACAATGGAGAACTTTACATCAAAGAAATCCACTATGATTTTGACTACAACAATCCTGATAACGCCTACTATAAAGTGGCTTTTTTGTATGAAGATCTTGCTCATAATCATATCTCTTCAAATTTTTACGCATATCAAAACCAAGAATATCGGTTTGATATCAGAAAAAGATTGATTGGTATAAACCTGCTCAATAATCAACAGGAAGTTTTAACTTCCTATACAATAATTTATGAGAAAAATGGCTTATTAGAAGAAGAAGTAGTGAAAGAAGTGATGGTTGATGTACGTGAATACTATTACTACCCATCCACAAAGTTTGATTGGAGCAATAATAACTTCACAGTAAATCAAAAAAATGTACTGCAATACGATGATTGTTTTATGTCTAATTCATTACTAAATTCTGGAGATTTTAATGGAGATGGAATCACTGATATTATAGAAAGTAAAACACAAGGATCCTTTGATTGCACAAAAGGCACCTATATACGCATTAACGATGGTACACTCCAATCACAGCAGTATATTTGTCAGGAAGTCGGGAAGCATTACATCGGCGATTTTGATGGAGATGGTTCCGACGAATTATTTATCGCACAGGATAATGGGTATAAGCTTTTCAAATTTATCTCAACTGCTGAATCACTTCAAATCATCGAGGTAGCCAGTTCGCAAGTTGATAACATTGAAACAATTGGTGATTTTAATGGTGATATGGTCATGGATGTGATTATAAAAAACCCATCAAGTGCCTATAGTTTTTATCCGGGAGTACCTCACAACATTAATGAGGTTCTAACATCCAATAATGCCTATTTGATAAACGGGTTTGATTTACTTGAAGATGATTACAAGACCGGTAACTTTTCTGGTAATGGATCATCTTCTTTCATTAGTTATTATAAAGCTGACGGTAATACGTATGCGAAATTATTCAAGATAGTTAAAGACGGAGCAACTTACAATATGGAGATAGTGAACCAAAATTCAAACCTATTAGCAGATACTGAGTTACTAACGATTGATATATCTGATTTTAATGGAGACAATAAAGATGATTTGTTGGTAACATCAAAAACTAATGGAAGTGCAAGAAGTATTGCTATCTTTTTTAGCAATGGAAATTCATTTACAAAGAAATATCAAACAAACATTAATCCTAGTGCTGATACTGCATGGTATAATGGATATTTCATGGTTGGCGATATCAATAATGATGGTCGATCCGATATATTTACATTGCATGGCTATTCAATAGCAAACAATACTTTTGTTGCTTATTATAAAGCGTATTTTAAACTTGCCAGTGTTGATGAGGGATTTAAAAGCTTTGACGGACAAGCTATTTTTCATTTTGATGGCGAAACAGAAACGCCTGAGTTTCCGAAAGCTCATTTACTTTTAGGCGATTTTTATGGAACAGGGAAAAATAGCATATTTGCTTTACAGCAATTGAAATTCAGAGCAGGGCATAGGGATCGACACGCAGCTTACAGAGGATTATTTATTAATAACACATCATCTAATGGCACTTATATCCAGGAAATTACTGATGGATTAGAACGAAAACAAAGGATTACATATACAACATACGACCCTCTTTCGTATGATAAAAACAATGATTATCCTGTACTTGGACTAAGAAAAAAATACACTGTTGTAAAAGCTGTAGAGAACGGAATGCCTGATGGAGTAAACTACTATCCGGCCACCACCTATCAGTTTAAAGGCATGATGCTTCATGCGGAAGGAAAAGGAGTGCTGGGCTTTCAGAAAATTATTACCTACAACAAACTTACAGATATAAAAACAACAGCTCACAACAAACTACTTACAGTTTCAGGCACTAAGAACAACAGCCTCTATTTTATGCCTTATACAAAACAAACAGAAACAGTGCATGAGACTACAAAACAACTACTGTCATTTACTGAAAACACTATGGCAGCGAAACAAACCTTTGCTGACAATCCTCTTGTTTATACACCAGTTATTACTCAGGCCTATACCAAATCCTTCGATCTGAATGGCGCATATATCGGATTGGAATTGCATGAACAGCAATTGAATCAAGTGGATAACTTTGGTAATTCGCTTTTATACAAAATCAAAAAAAGTGAAACTGCTCAAAGTCCTGATTTTTACAACTGGACCCACGAAAAACAAGTCTTTAGCACCTATAAAACTCCTACAGTCGCAAACTGGATAAACTTTAAAGAAAACGAACTAACGAAAACAAAAATTAAGGGTGATGAAGTATGGAAACAACACAGGACAATTCTTACCAGAGACGAAAACGGTCTTGTACTTTTTCAAAGATACGTTCCTAATGATGCATATGGCAGCCCATTGGTCAAACTCACCGAACACCAATATGATGCACATGGCTATCTGATCCTGTCAAAACTAAGTGCACCAAACGATGCTGCTACCCTAAGCAGAAGCACTGCCTATGAATACACAGCGGATAAGCGATTCTTACTCAAAACCATCAGTAAGGCTCAAACAGGCGATGATATTACCGAACAATTTACATACGACCCTAATTACAGATGGCTGCTGCAATCCACAAATAGTGCAGGGATAAGCACTTCTTTTAAATACACTGCCTTTGGTAAATTAATGGCATCATTCAATCCGGACGAAACATTTGGGATAGTTGAAAACAAATGGGTCGAAAACGATGCTGATGCCCCAATTCACGCAATTTATGCAATAACTACCTTACTGCAGGGTGGTGCAAACGCCTACAATAAAGAAACTGTTTATTATAACAACGAGGGCAAATCATTACGAGCAGTGATGTACAATTTGCAAGGACAAAAAGTGTTTATCGATCAATATTACAATGAAGATGGCAGGCTTGAAAGTGTGTCCGAACCCTACTTCGCCATCACCGGTAAACCCTCCTTATATACCTATTATAAGTATGACATTATAGGGCGGACGATTGCGCAAATAAACCCTGATGGCACAGAAATTGAAACAGAATATAATGGCAATACCGTAAAAACTACAAACAACGCAACATCCGTTTATAAACAAACACAGTACAACATTATCGGACAGCCAAAAACCGTAACCGATCGCATCGGCAGCATAAATTACAGATACAATGCCAACGGCCAGCCAATTGCAATCGATGCTTTAGGCAACATAACCGTAATTGACTATGATGTGGCCGGTAACAGGATGTCAATATCAGAGCCAAATACCGGAACTAAAACATTCATTCACAATGCTTTTGGTGAATTAATTGAACAAAAAGACCAAAAAAATAATACTTACAAGCTTTTCTATGATGAATTTGGCAGATTAACCAAGCGTAAGGAAATAACAGGCACTTTTGACGAAATCAATTATACCTATTATCAAAGCAGCAGTCAGTATGGTTTTGGCCAGGTGGCTACAATTACCAGAAGTAATGGAGAACATTTGCGCTACACTTACGACCAACTGGGCAGAATTATTGCCAAAAGAGAATCTTCTCCGGCAAAATTTTTTAACTTTGCCTACAGCTATAACAAAGAAAATGGCATGCTCGAGACATTAACCTATCCTACCGGATTCAAATTGATATACAATTATGCGCTTAACGGTAAAGTTATTGAGGTAATAAGGGGTTCAGACAAGCGATTGCTTTGGAAAGCCGATACCGAGAATGAACGCATGCAACTTACTTCATTCCATCTGGGCAATGGAGTGCACGAGTTTAAAAGCTTTGATGATTTTGGCATGCTAAGGCAAAACCAGGCTATAAGCATGTGGAAGGACATACCTGTTGAAATACAAAACCAGCAATATCATTTCGAAACTTCAACAGGAAACCTGTTTTACCGCAAAGACCTATTGACCGGGCAAAACGAAGAGTTCGATTATGATTATTTGTTGCGTAACAGACTCACTGCTGCCGGACCCCACCAGGCTATTGTTGACATACAATATCAAGATAACGGCAATATACATAACAAAAGCGATGTAACGCGCTTAAGTGGCAGCTACAACTACGAGAATTCACGCATCAATGCCGTTAGCTCGATTACACTGCCTACCGATGCCTATGCAGCGAGTTTTGAAATAATTGACCTTACCTACACCGCTTTTGACAAAGCAAGTACTATAAACGGCTACACACAAGGAAGCATTAACCTTAGCTATGGTGTGTTTGACCAGCGCACAATGGCTATTAAAACCACACCCGAAAAACCCAATCAGGAGGAAATAAAACACTACAGCGATCATTACGAAGTGGAGATTAATCCGCAGGGTCAAATGAAGCATTTTCATTATCTGATTGGTGGGGATGGTGTGTTTGGAGTGATGATTCAACCACGCGATGGCAAACAGCAAATGTACTACCTGCACAAAGACCATCTAGGCTCCTATACCACTATTACTGATGAATCAGGCAACACCATAGAACGTATGAGCTATGATGCCTGGGGCAGACGGCGCAATCCCTACAACTGGGCCGACTATCAGGTGCCTCAGCCTATGCTCGACAGGGGATATACAGGGCACGAACATTTGGATCAGTTTAATTTGATCAATATGAACGGACGCATTTACGATCCTGTGCTGGCTCGTTTTCTTAGCCCCGATCCTTTTGTACAAGACCCCTCTGCTACACAAAACTACAACCGCTATACCTATGCCCTGAACAACCCCCTCAAATACACCGATCCTTCAGGATATAACCATAAACCTAACCGGCCAGATTGGCGCGATGGATTTTATCAGCTACCCTGGCCTCATACTATCGGTAGTGGTCCCATCGGTCCGGGCAGTGGAAATCATTGGTCTGATCAATACATGAGTCTGCATGAACAATTTATGTTCGGAAATCAAGCTTACTTCGATCAAAGGAATGGAGCCGGTGCTTATATGACCTATGCAGGCAATTATACAGGCGATAACACCCGATATGAGTGGAACTCAAAGGCAGGCAATGAAGTATATAGAGAATCCGGTGAAGGCTATGTTAACATTTACTACACTGGTGCCTGGGTAAAAGCAAGCCCTTTTACAGCTCATGGTTTTGGAGGCAGTGTTCCACTATATGGCAATGCTAATGCTGCGACAGGTAGAGTTGGGGATAAGGAAGGGACAGTTGGTGGGGGTGAAATATCTATTGATGTAAGTCATAATAGAATTGGGTTTGTACCATTGGATGCAGGAACTGAACGTGGAATTGGTTTGTTTGGTTCTCTTTGGGGTGGTGCTGCTACCATGACTTATGCAGATGAAGTTGCAAATGGAGTATCTGCTACATCAAAGGGAATGATATATTTTAAAGTAGGAGGAAATACTTTAGGTGGATTAGGTTTTGCAGCTACTTCATATAATAATTGGGTTAAAATTCAAAACGGAACAATAAATACTGCAGATTATGTCGATTGGGGTGTCTCAGGTGGAATGCTGTTAACAGGAGTATTGATATCAAATCCTGTTGGATTAACTGTTTTAGCAATAGGTGGTATTGGATATGGTGTATATCGACTTGCTGCTGGCGATGCTACTGATGCGTGGATAAATGAAAATTTTGGATTTAGACCTTAAATGATTGTGATATGAATTACCTTTATATTATAATATTCAGTTTTGTCCCAAGAAAGGCAGTTTTAGGTCGCAGCCAAGTTGCGGTTACTTTACTGGCTGTTTCCTTCTTCTTTATCTTTGGGTCAGTTTCGCTTTGGATTGAATATTACATGAAAATAAGACTATTGAATATATATTCCGTTTTTATCACTTTTGGTGTTCTTTTTATATCTTTTCGATGGTACTTTTTAAATCAAGGAAGATTAAAAAAAAATCTAAAGAAGTATGAAGGCTCCACCAAATGGGTTTTGAGATTAATAGGGATTGTGTTTTTTATCCTATCTTTTTTTTCGCAAATCATTACAGGAATTGTTATAACAATTTTAAATAATAATTGATTTGTTTTAATATTGTATAGCTTAAAGCCTTGCTATTTCTGAAATACACCCCAAAAGTTAGACATAACATTTGGGGTGTTCTATTAAAACTCCTACCTTTGTGAACAGAATATGAAAACCCAAATGAACACCCCTCTCATATACACCGATCCCAGCGGCTATCATGTTTTGCCTAATAAGCATGATGACAGTTTAAAGTTTGTTTTAAAGGTGTTTATTACCTTTGTTGAAAACAATCGTCTATGAACGAACTACTCACGCAATTTATACTACTTTTTGCAGTAATTGATCCAATTGGAACCCTCCCAGTTTTTATGGCCAGCACTGCGGCTTATTCCCGATCAGAAAAAAAACGTATTGCTTTAAAAGCTGTTGGACTATCGGCTTTAGTACTGTTGTTTTTTATACTAGCCGGCGAATTGTTGTTAGATGCCATGGATATTCCACTAGCTGCCTTTCAGATTGCTGGTGGGATAGTTTTATTTGTTTTTGCGCTCATGATGATCTTTGGCGAAAGCAAACCCGATGATGAAATAAAATCAATCAAAAAAAATAACGACCCTTCTGTTTTTCCCCTTGCCATTCCTTCCATCGCCAGTCCTGGGGCTATGATGGCAGCTGTTTTGCTCACCGAAAACAGTATTTATGGTTTTTGGGATCAATTCATTACAGCGATAATTTTATTGATCGTACTGTTAATTGTATTATTCCTTATGCTTGGTTCACATTTTATTTTCAAATTGATCGGCAATGGAGGAGCCAGCATTATCAGTCGTGTGATGGGACTTTTACTTGCTTCGATGGCCGTAAAAAGTGTCCTTGATGGCATTACACAATATTTTTTTAACTAAAACTTTATTCTCATGAAGAAACAATTAATCTCTTTTTTTGGGTTCTTTCTAATTTTCAGCCTTACTCTAATTAACCTAACATCAAATGCTTGCACAAGAGCGGTTTACAAAGGCAATGATGGTCTTATACTTACTGCTCGTTCAATGGACTGGAGTACCGATATTGGAACAAACCTCTGGCTTTTGCCACGCGGGATGGAAAGAAATGGTGAAGTTGGTAAAAACTCATTCACCTGGAAATCCAAATACGGTAGTATCATTGCTTCCGGTTTTGATGTTGCCACTTCTGATGGCATGAATGAAGCCGGATTAGTGGCCAATGTGCTATGGTTAGCAGAATCGGAATATGAAAAATGGGACGGCAAAAAGCAAGGCATGTCGATCGCTTTATGGGCTCAATATGTACTTGATCAATTTGCCACAGTGGAAGAAGCAGTAAACGAATTGCAAAAAGAAGAATTTGTGGTAGTTACGGCTGAAATACCCGGAACCAGCCGCCTCACAACACTTCACCTATCTATTTCAGATGCAAGTGGCGACAATGCAATCTTTGAATATGTGGATGGTAAACTAACTATTCATCACAGCCCTGATTATACAGTCATGACTAACTCTCCCATTTTCGAAAAGCAGCTTGCCCTCGATGAATACTGGAAAGAAATAGGAGGCACTACCATGCTTCCGGGTACCAATCGCGCTGCTGATCGGTATGCCAGAGCAAGTTTTTATATCGATGCTATTCCCAAAACAGACGATTACAGGGTTGCAGTAGCCAGTGTTTTCAGCGTAATCAGAAATGTTTCGGTACCTTATGGCATTTCTACGCCCGGACAACCCAATATTTCCTCCACACGCTGGCGTTGTGTTTCTGATCATAAAAATCTGGTTTACTACTTCGAAACTACACTCACACCCAACATTTTCTGGGTTGATTTGAAACAAGTTGATTTCACAGAAGGTAATCCCGTGAAAAAACTCTCGATCGTGAATAAAGAGACTTATGCAGGTAATGCACTTGATTCGTTTGTAGAACACGAACTGTTTAAATTTGAGGGAATTAGTTACTAAATGTAACAATTCTGGAAATAATTTATACCCTTAGTGATTATTTATCATTGTTATCCGGTGTAATTTAAATAAAAACGCTCAATCGCTGTATTAATGCCGTCCCTACGGGACTTGGGATAATCAGGGGTAAGCTTTTATGCTCCCACATTTTGTCCCTGGCGGGGCAGTCCCGCCAGGGACAAAATATGGGTAGCCAGTGCATTACAGGTTAAGAAAAAGCCCCGTAGGGCCGACATTATTATTTTACCGGACAACAGTGATTATTTATAACGCATTCGGTTTGAAGTTATATTTCATGAGAATATCATTAATCATTTCTGATAACCCACCCTGGATATATTCTTTGGTTATCAATTTTTTTAGTGAAAATTATTGGTACAATACTAGCCTTTAGAGTATTGTTGGTTCGAAATTAAACTGATGGGCCTGTTGAATCGTTCTAAAAAAAATAAACCCTTTCAACTATTAAAGCTAAAAGGGTTTTTGTAGCGGGGAGAGGATTCGAACCTCTGACCTTTGGGTTATGAGCCCAACGAGCTGCCTCTGCTCCACCCCGCAATGTGCGGCATTTCGATGTGAAACTAAATCCGTTTCCGAAATGGGAGTGCAAAGATATATTTTGTTACTTTGCAAAGCAAATTTTTCAGCAAATATTTTTAAATGACACATAAAGCCGGATATGTTAATATTGTCGGAAACCCCAATGTTGGCAAGTCAACACTGATGAATGCACTGGTTGGCGAAAAGCTTTCGATCATCACTTCAAAAGCACAAACAACCCGCCATCGCATCTTGGGAATCGTAAATGGCGACAATTTTCAGATTGTTTTTTCCGACACACCGGGCATAATCCACCAACCGGCCTACAAAATGCATCATGTGATGAATCAGTTTGTGGAAACGGCTTTTATTGATGCTGATTTGATTTTGTTTATGGTTGACGTCAGCGATCCGGCTCAGCATCATACTTCAACGATCGAGAAGTTGCAACACAGTAAGGTTCCTGTTTTTGTGCTCATCAACAAAATCGATCTTTCTGATCAACCAAGGGTTGAGCAAGCTGTTGCCTTCTGGAACGAGGCTTTGCCGGGTGCTACGGTATTCCCGCTGGCAGCTTTACCCGGGCATAATGTGGCTTATCTTTTTCAACAGATTCTTGGAAAAATTCCTGAATCACCGCCGTATTTTCCAAAAGATGAGCTGACTGATAAATCCATGCGTTTTTTTATTGCTGAAATTATCCGCGAAAAAATACTGCTGAATTATAAACAGGAAATTCCTTACTCTGTTGAAGTAGCGGTAGATGCTTACGAAGAAACTGAAAAGCTGATCAGGATACAGGCCATCATTTTTGCTGCACGCGACTCGCAAAAAGCCATTTTGATTGGCAAGCAGGGCAGCGCTATTAAAAAAACAGGAACACAGGCAAGAGCTGATATTGAGGAGTTTGTAGGCAAAAAAGTGTTTCTGGAACTGAGTGTGAAAGTGAATAAAAACTGGCGCGACGACGAGCAAATGCTACGCCGCTTTGGCTATGAAGCCTGAAAATAAATACTATTTAAATGACAAATATTGCGGCAATTGTGGGCAGACCCAATGTAGGAAAGTCTACGTTTTTTAACAGATTAGTGCAGGCGCGACAGGCAATTGTAGAGGAAACCAGCGGCGTTACCCGCGATCGTCATTATGGTCGTAGCGACTGGAACGGCAAAACTTTTTCGCTGATTGATACGGGTGGTTATGTGGTTGGCTCTGATGATATTTTTGAAGAGGAAATCCGTAAGCAGGTGGCCATCGCAATTGATGAGGCCGATGTGATATTTTTTGTTGTAGATGCTCGCGAAGGGGTTCATATATTAGATAAGGAGGCGGCAAACATGTTGCGTCAATCAAAGAAAAAGGTGTTGCTTGTTGCCAACAAAGTGGATAACCCCGATCGTATTGCCGATGCACAGGAGTTTTATTCCTTGGGTTTAGGTGAGCCATTCCCTATTTCGGCTATTAATGGCAGTGGCACCGGCGAGCTGCTGGATGAAATGGTAAAACTTTTGCCAGAGGAAATGACTACCATCGAAAGTGACCTGCCTAAGTTTGCTGTGGTGGGGCGTCCCAATGTTGGGAAATCGTCTATTATCAATGCTTTTCTAGGAATAGAGCGCAATATTGTTACATCCATAGCCGGCACAACACGCGATAGCATTCATACCGAATACAATGCTTTTGGAATGAATTTTATCCTGGTAGATACTGCCGGCTTGCGAAAAAAAGGAAAGGTGTACGAAAATATTGAGTTTTACTCTGTAATGCGTGCTATTCGTTCGATTGAGGAAAGTGATGTGGTGATTCTTTTGATTGATGCTCAATCGGGTATTGAAGCTCAGGATCTGAATATTCTCAAACTGGCCGAGAAAAACCGCAAAGGCGTTGTGATTGTGGCCAATAAATGGGATTTGATTGAAAAGGAAAACAACACCCATCTGGAACATGAAAAAGCTATTAAAGAGCGAACTGCACCTTTTACTGATCTTCCGATTGTTTTTACTTCCGTAATTAATAAACAAAGGATTTTCAAGGTACTTGAAGCAGCACATGAGGTTTACGAAAACCGTAATCGCCGTATTGCAACTTCACAGCTAAACGAATTGTTGTTGCCTATTATTCAGGCTTCTCCGCCACCAGCGACAACGCGTGGCAAATATGTGAAAATCAAATATATTACGCAGTTGAAAACGCAAACACCACAATTTGTGTTTTTCTGTAATTTCCCAAAAGATGTAAAAGAATCCTACAGACGCTTTCTTGAAAACAAGTTGCGCGAACAATTCAATTTTAAAGGAGTTCCTATTCAATTGTATTTCAGGCAAAAATGAGCGAATCGGTTAGGATAGACAAATGGATGTGGGCTGTTCGACTTTTTAAAACCCGTACGCAGGCTGCCGAGGCTTGCAAAGGCGGAAAGGTAAAAATGGACGGAATGGCAGTAAAGGCTTCCCGTGAGGTGAAAGCAGGCGACCTGATCGAAGTACAGATCGGACAACTGCATCGAAAAGTGGAAGTGAAAGAACCTGCTAAAAACAGAGTAGCCGCCAAACTGGTCGAAAACCTGCTGATTGATCATACGCCTGTGGAAGAATATGAACGTTATGAACTGGTTAAAGCTACCAAAACTGAGTATAGGAGCCGAGGATTGGGACGGCCAACCAAAAAAGAAAGAAGATTAATTGACAAACTCAAAACAGACGAATAATGCGTTTTATTAAAAATTCAATTTTGTTGCTGCTTGGCTTTACGTTTTTTCTTACGAGCTGCAATCTGTCAAAACAATCCGTTAAAAAGCCAAATGACGCCTGGATGGCAGCTTTTTATAATATAGAGAATCTTTATGATACAATTGATGATCCAACCATCAATGATGAGGAGTTTCTCCCAGGATCAAAACTGGATTGGAATACCGAAAAATATCAAAATTCGCTGACCCAAAAAGCACGTGTAATAGCTGCCCTTGATAGTTTGGATTTCCCCCATTTTGTTGGTTTGGCAGAAATAGAAAACCGGGAAGTGCTTGATGATTTGGTGAAAGCACCGGCACTTGACGAAGCAGATTACAGCATTATTCATATCAGCGATAATGACAATCGTGGGATTGAAGTTGCCGCAATCTATCGTAAAGATTATTTTAAAATACTGGCTACGAAGGCGCTTGAACCGAATTTGGAAGCGCCTGAAAGCATGCGGCATGTATTGTATGTGAAAGGTTTGATTTCGGGAGGAGATACCTTGCATATTTTTGTAAATCACTGGACTTCACGCTATGGTGGCAAAGATGAAACGGCTCCAAGAAGAGCACATTATGGTGATTTTCTGAGACAATTGTCAGATTCCCTGCTGGCAATCGATCCTATGGCGCATATTGTGATTATGGGCGATTTGAATGATAATCCTACTGACCTTAGCATCACATCTCATTTGCAAGCTGTTAGTCCGAAAGATTTGGATGCAACAAACAGCTTGTTCAACCTTAGCCTTCCGCTTTTTGAAGCAGGAAAGGGTACACTTTACTACCGTAGCTGGGACTTTTTTGATCAGGTGATTGTTTCTCGCACATTGCTAAACCCTGAAAAGCCATCTGTAAGAGCTTTTCAAGTAGTAAAACATCCCTGGATGCTGTATCAGCCAAAGGAAGGTGAAGCACGGCCTAACAGAATGTCGTCGGGCGGTCGTTATTTTGGTGGTTTTAGCGACCACTTACCAGTGGTTTTATACCTGAATGTGGATTAAGGTAGCGTTTGTTCGCTGATCAGTTTACCGTTTTCATTCCACGAACGCCATACGCCTGTGCGTTTCCCGTTTGTATAAGCGCCTTCAATATGTTTTTTGCCATTAGGATGATACACAGTTCCCAGGCCGTCGCGTTTTCCATTTACGAAACGACCTTCACTCCATAAGCTGCCGTCTTCATACCAAGATTTCCAAATACCTGTTCGTTTGTTATTCTGGTAATCGCCTTGCATACTTAAAGCACCTTCAGGATAATATTGTTTTTCATGTACCAGAATTTTTTGACCGCTCTCGTCTTCACGAAAAAAACGGATAATCTTTGGTTTGCCATTATCCCAGGTATCAATGATTTCTGAAGTCAAATCTTCTTCCTGCTCTGGTTTTTGCTGACAGGCAGATAAAAAACTAACCAGAAAAAAAAGGATAGCCCCACTAGCGATCAAATAAAAGCCTTTGTCCGCGGACTTCTTCATGGAATTTTTCGTTCTCATAAGCCATTTCTCCATTTACAAAGGTGTATTTAACCTGATGATTCAGGCTGGTTCCTTCCAGAGGCGACCAGCCGCATTTATACTGTATATTTTCTGATGAGACTGTTTGTGATTGTTTTGGATCAACAAGCACTAAATCAGCATAATATCCTTCCCGGATAAAACCGCGTTTTTGAATATTAAATAATTTTGCAGGATTGTGACACAGTTTTTCGATGGCCATTTCGGTTGTAAGATAACCATTTTGAGCCAGATCGAGCATGGCTGGAAGCAAATGCTGAACCATAGGGCCACCAGAAGGTGCTTCAAAATAAGGTCGCGATTTTTCTTCAAAAGTATGCGGCGCATGATCAGTAGCCACCACATCAATTTTCCCGTTACGCAACGCCTCCCATAATGCTTGCCGGTCTTCTTCCGATTTCACAGCAGGATTCCATTTGATAAAATTTCCTTTTTGAGCGTAATCCTTATCGCTAAACCAGAGGTGATGCAGACAAACTTCAGCTGTGATTAGTTTTTCTTCAAGCGGAATCTCATTAGTAAAAAGTGCAGTTTCTATAGCTGTGCTCAGGTGCAAAATATGTAGTCGGGTGTTACATTTTTTTGCTAAGGCAACGGCTTTTGAAGAAGACAAATAACAAGCTTCCGCATTTCTGATTTGTGGATGAACCTCAGCATGCGCACCGTTTGGATATTTTTCCCGAAAGGCAGCCAGATTTTGCCTGATGGTAGTTTCGTCCTCGCAATGCACTGCAACCAAGGTAGGAGCGTTGGCAAATATCTTTGAAAGGCTTTCTTCATCATCTACCAGCATATTCCCTGTGCTGGAACCCATAAAAACTTTGATGCCACAAACATTTTTGGGATCAGTTTTTACAATTTCGGCTACATTATCGTTTGAAGCTCCCATGTAAAACGAATAGTTGGCCATTGATTTTTGTGCTGCCAACTGGTATTTTTCTTCAAGCAATTCCTGTGTAAGCACATTGGGAATGGTATTGGGCATTTCCATAAAGCTGGTAATTCCACCAGCAATAGCAGCTCGGCTTTCGCTTTGGATATCCGCTTTATAAGTCAATCCTGGTTCCCTAAAATGAACCTGATCATCAATCACACCCGGAACAAGCAGGAGACCTTTGGCGTCAATAATCCGGAAGTCATTTTCTGTGTGGATTGAGCCCGGCTCAGCAATTTTTTCAATAAATGCATCACGGATAAGCAGGTCGGCAACAAACCGTTTGCCTTCGTTGATCAAAGTAGCATTACGGATTAATGTTGCAGGCATAATTTTAGGCTTTTCTTGCTTTTATTTTTCCTGTTATTCCTCTTAATCTGAGATTAATTACTCCAAAAATAGCTTCTTTAAAGATACGCTTATTCATTTTTGAAGTGCCTTCGGTGCGATCTGTAAAGATTATCGGAACTTCTTTCAGATTGAACCCGAGTTTGCAGGCTGTATATTTCATTTCGATCTGAAATGCATAGCCAACAAATTTTATTCTGTTTAGATCAATAGTTTCCAGTACTTTTCGGGTGTAACAGACAAAACCAGCAGTAGTGTCGCGCACCTTGAGACGAGTAATAAATCTTACGTAAGCTGAGGCATAATACGACATCAGCACACGGCCCATCGGCCAATTGACAACATTAACACCTGTGATATAGCGTGAACCGACAGCCAAATCGGCACCTTCAAAAGCACAGGCATGATACAGCCTTTCCAAATCCGCAGGATTATGAGAGAAATCAGCGTCCATTTCAAAAATATAGCCGTAATTACGGGCTAGTGCCCATTGGAAGCCATGGATATAGGCTGTGCCAAGACCTAGCTTCCCTTTACGCTCCTCGATAAATAATCTTCCCTGGAACTCCGGTATCAGCGATTTTACAATCTGTGCAGTTCCATCCGGGCTATTATCTTCAATAATCAGGATATGAAAATCCTTTTCGAGAGAAAAAACCGTCCGAATAATCTTTTCGATATTTTCTTTCTCGTTGTATGTAGGTATAATCACGAGGCTGTCAGACATAAGGCAAACCCGATATAAATTGATGTGAAACTAATTTCTTCGACAAAG
>JACCQN010000014.1:0-24966 GCA_015709215.1 Bacteroidales bacterium | reverse complement strand
CTGTAATGAAAAAGACAAAATCTGCCACTTTTGTATGTGAGCAAAAACATTTTCAGATAGTCACAGCCACCCAGTTAACTTACCGCTGCATTCGCTTAATAAACAACCAGTCTATTGGCCGAAATACCTTGTTGATCTTTCAGCACAACCAGGTAAATGCCTGACTGGATTCGGAGTCCATCCAGATTGAGGTATACATCTTTTTCATTGCCTGAAAGTCTTGCCGAGTAAACTGTTTTGCCCTGCATATCAGTAATGGTCAGGGTGGCCTGCCCTCTGTTGTTCATTATTAGCGGAATGTGAACCGTAGCAGTTGCCGGATTTGGCATCACTTTCAACGTGCCAATTGAAGAAAGTTCATTTACTCCACTGTTGTTCACAATTGTGAAATAAGCTTTGGCGGTGCTGTAAAGTGTTGCATCGGCCTGATAAGCAATTTTATAAACGATTGAGTCTTCGCCATAAAAGCCTGTTTCAGGCTGGTAGCTGATGACATTGGGGTTGGCAAACGGGATGTAAGCCAAGCCATGTGTGGCGCTATTTTCGATGCTAAGAGTTACGGGAGCCTGAATTTCATCATTATTCAATACAGCCACTGTTAAAAGCTCGTCGATCACGCCAATGGCATTGTCTGCAACTGCAACCGGAGGGGTATTCAGGTCGGACAAAACACCCTGGTTATCCACAAAACGTTTTACGAATTCCTGGTAATAAATATTGGCAATGGTTGCATCGTGTATCACAAGAGTATTCTCATCGTTTTCATTATCGGCAGCAGCACTCCAGTTGTGCGAGCCTGTCCACAGGATTGGGTCAGAAGCAGGTGCGCCCTGATCGACAATCATGTATTTGTGGTGGAGGATTCCGCTTGATACATTATCGAAAGTAAAGTGTGTCGAAAGCGCTTCCGTAAGAATTGCATTAACCGTGGTGTTGTTTCCCCCTTGGCTATTTGTGATGACATTAGCTGCAATGCCTGCTCCGGCACGGGAGACAATGGCATCACCCATTTCGATACGGGTGATGAGCATGGTGGCAACACTCAGGTCGTGATTGGCTGAGTTGATGGTTTCAACGATCTTAGCGTTTACTCCGTCGGTTGGGCTGAAATACGCCTCCACAAATTTTCCATTGATGCGGAAAGCATGTGGGGTGTTGTTTTTCTTTTCAGCGCCAAATTTGGCATTGGCTTCATTAGGAGTATCGCTGTGAGAACCCCACATTTCTTCAAACTCAATCTGATAGGTACGCGCCAGACTTTGATCCTGCACAATGATAACATTGTTAGCGTCAAGATTTACCTGATCATCGGTGAGATTGGTTGATCCTGTCCAAACAATCGGGTCATTGGCATTTGCTGATTCGGCATCAAAAATGATAAATTTATTGTGCATGATGCCCTGACGCTGCGTTGAATTAGGGCCAACCAATACATGAACTGCTGAACCGGCCAGTTCATCAATACCCATGTTTGCAGTAGTTCCACAACCGATCACGCGTACACGTACTCCTCTGTTGGCAGCGGATTTCAAGGCATTGCTGATATTGCTGATGCCGTTATTGTTGAAATTGTACATCGTGAAATCGATAGTGTATTTTGCGCGGTTGATGTAATTAATGAGCGTGTCGTCAACCAGATCGTACAGGTAAATGGCATCCACACCGTTTGAATAGTCGTGATCGACAGGAGTATTAAAATAAACTTTGATGTCGCCTGATGAATTGGAAATGGTAGCGAAAGGGATTTCTGAAGAAAAAGCCGTGTCGCTGTTGCTGACAGAGAAGGCTTTTACCCATACAATCTCACCGGGATTGAGTCCCGTTAGTTCCACATTATGTGTGGTTGAAGTGCCCGGAACGGAGATATGGTTGTCAAAAACGCCGGCTTCTGTTCCACCGTAAAACATTTCGGTTGTGCCAGCAATATTGGTTTCCCAGCTAAAATCGAGCGTGGTTTGTGTAAAGTCAGGATTATCGAGCGATCCGGTAAGATAGATTGAACTGGGAATGAAGATATCGTTCAGGTCGCGTGGCAGCAACTGATAACCGGCATTCGGATCGTTATAATCGAATTGCGAACAGATAGCTGTCAAATGCACCGGGCCGCTTGGAACAGTAGTGCCCACAAAATCCTGTCCGTTTTTGATGTACACATAGCCAATCTCACCATTTGAAGAGAAGGTATATTTTTTGTTTCCCGTGAAGGTTTGTCCGGCATCGTAAAACAATACATCATGGATTTGAACCAGTCTGCCTTCATAAGCTTCTTCGATTTGATTAACCGTTAGCAGCAAAGGCTCTGGTAGCGGATTTCCGGTTGAACGAACAACAACGCTGGTGAGCGGATCGAGTTCAAGCAACTGGTTATAAATTTTCAAAGTACCAGTTACCGTAATTGAATCGCCACGGTTCACAGGATTGGTTAGTGACCCATATGCTGCTATACCAGCGGTTCCGTCTTCGAAATAGCGAATAATGCCCATTTCGGAACCATTGGTAGCGATACCTTTTACGGTAACAACTGATCCAACAGGCATTTGACGGGCTTCGAGAATCGTGTTTTGTGCGTTGGTGATTATTGCTGTGGCCATCAAGGTCAATACAGCAAAAAAGGCTTTTTTCATTGTATTTTAATTAATTGTGATTTTTAAAGAAGCATTTATTTGTCGTGGCATGCCCATAAACACACTGGCCGAACGTGCATCGAAAGTGTTGAAAGGACGCTGGATATAGGTGTCGTTATTTCTGGCATCGGAAATGTAGGTGGTATTTAATAAATTCAGTACATTCAATCGGAAAGTAAAGCCAAATTTGTCGAGACCTGAAATTTTGAAACGGTAACCGGCATGCAGATCGAACAAGCTATAAGAGGGTATTTTCCAGGAATCAACAGGGTTGCCAAATTCATCAGTTGATTCTTCAGGGTTGAAATCAGCGTAGTACCGATCAAAAAAGGTAACACCACCCTCAACATACAATCCTCTGATGGGTTCATAGCGCAAACTGGCTCCCAATTGGGTTTGCGCGGCGTCGCCTACATGGATACCGGTGGCATCGAAGCTGATTACATTGGCTGGCAAATTGTTATCGGTAAAATACATCTGTAGGTTATTAATCTTTTTGTCCCACACCCAGTTCCCCAAACTAAACAGACCTTGTAACTCCAGATTGCGTCTGATCTTATAGATGAAATCAAGCTCAACACCAGTATGCAGGGCATCCATACCAGGAATATCGCCGTAGGTATAGCCTTCGTTTCCGGAAACAGGGTCTTCATACTTGCTGCGCACCTGATTAGTAGGCTTGTTCTGCCACTGTGTAAAATAAGCATTCAGATTGGCGGTGAACAGACTGCTCGAATAGGTATAGCCAAGTTCAAGTGCTTTTACCTTCTCGTTTTTGGTGATGGAATCAGGCAGGAAATTGGCTGTAAATCCTTTGAAATAGTATTTGAAGTCACGGGTTTTCGACAAATAACCCAAGTTTACAAATATATTGCTATGTTCGTCGAGGTTGTAATTGGCTCCGGTTTTAAAGGTAAAGCCTTGTTTGTATTTCCAGTCCGATTCGAGGTTGCCAAAATAATCTTTTTTCTTGTATCCGCTGGCTGAAGTGGTGAGGTTGACAAAAGTGCTGATTTTACCAACTTTATACTCCAACTGTGCGAAAACACCAGCCCATCTCACAAGGCCATCGTCGTAATAGTACACCTTATCACCAACTTTTTTTACAGCCAATTGTGGGTTGGCTTCATAGTTGTTGCGGGTATCAAAGCGGTCGATGGCATAGTCGCCACCAAGCAAATCAACGATTTCGCTATAATGTTCTGCCTTGTACGAACGCAAATCAATGCCACCCGACAGGTTAATCTCCTCATTTAACTGATAACTGAATGATGAAAGCAAGCCATACCAGTGGTGGTTGTTGTTATTCTGCACCAGATAGTTATTGGAATAATACAATTTATCGCTGTAGGTCGGATTGATCGGATATACCAATCCAAATCCTGAGTTGGTAGGTTTGGAATTTTGGTTGTAAATACTTTGCCAATTGATCTGGCCAATCTCGTCAGGACGGAAACGGTCTGGATTGTTGGCTACATCGGCTGAAGTGATCAGGTTGGTATTTTTCAAGCTGTTGCGGGGCTGTGTTCCACCACCAGTTCCAATAGAAAGGTAAAGTGTGTTGGTGATCAACATTTTATCGTTCAGTGTCCAAACATCGCGCAAGCTAAACTGAGGTTTGAAATAGGTATTCACCATTTCGTTTTGCACTTCGCGTTTGGCGTCAGGATTGATGATGCGGGTAGAAAAATCAGCACTCCACTGCTCAGCATCTCTTGTGATGTAGCCCCAATGTTGGCTATAGTCGAGCCCCATATTGTTGATAAGTGGAAAATCAGCTGACGAAACACCTTGTTCTTTGGCATAGGTGGTATCGTAATTGGCAATTGACCTTTTATAGCTGCGTTGTTTATGTGTTTGCGGAGCACCAAAACCGGTGAGACTAGTGATGTGGTTGCCCCATCGTTTGTCGATTTTAGTATAAAAAAACCAAGCATTCACATTGGTTTGTTCCACCCAGCCATTGCCTTGCTTGTAGGCGCCGGCCAAGGTTACGCCCCAGCCATTTTTTAGCTTTCCGGAGGTAAAACCAAAGCTGGTTGTACTCTTCCCCTGCTGGTCGATAAATTGTTCCAGACTCATTGAGCGCTTGCTTTCGATGCCTTTAGTGATGATATTCATGGTACCTCCCACTGATGGTAATGCCAGTTTGGAGGCTCCCAGCCCACGCTGCACTTGAATGCTTCTGGTAACGGCATCCAAACCGAACCAGTTAGACCAATAAACCCAGCCATTTTCCATATCGTTTACAGGAATCCCATCGAGCATCACGGCTACGTTTCGCTGGCTGAATCCTCTGATGGTGATACGGGCATCGCCGTCGCCACCACCCTGCTGTGTAGCGTAAACGCCAGGGGTCTTGTTAAGCAGCATGGGAATGTCTTGTCCGGCCAAACGTTCTTCAATCTTTCCGGGCAAAATAGTAGTAAAAGCCACAGGTGTTTCGCGCGAACGTGCCACATCGCTCACCACAGAAACCTCGTCAAGAACAATGTTTTCCAGATTAAAAACGAGGTTTACAGGCGAATTATCCACAATAATATCCTGACTAACAGTGTTGTAACCAACATAAGATACTTCAAGTGTGTATTTACCCGGGTTGAGCATCATGCTGAATTTTCCATCGATATCGGTTGGCGCTCCCTGAAGTGTACCTTTGATGAGCACATTGGCTCCAATGATGGTTTCGCCCAGAAACTTATCTTTTACGACTCCACTGACCTGCTGCTTTTGTGCCTGAACAACCAAGGTTCCGACCACGAAAAGAATGATTGTGAGTAGCTTGTGTTTCATGAAATCTTTTCTCTTGATTGTTTAAAAACAAAAGGCACGCCTTGAGTCAAAGTGATGATCAGGCTGCCTTTTGTGATGATTTCAGTACATAGTAAAAAAACTATTCAATAATAATCTTTTGTGTAATTGAGCTGTTATTGGTAAACACAACTTTTACGAGGTACAGTCCTGTTTGCAAGGCACCAAATTGAACGTTTTCTGTTTTAGATGCCACTTCGAAATCAGCTGAAAACACTACTTTTCCTGTGATACCTAAAATCTGAACAGATTTCATCTGTTTGTTGGCTCGTAAAGTAAAGTTTTGGTTTACAATTGGGTTAGGATAAATATTCAAACTGCCAGATGTGCTATTTTCGTTCACTGAGGTATAGTTTGGGTCGGCCACGCAGGCGTGAGTTCCCAGGTTGTCCCAAATATCTTTGTAGGAATAGTATCCGGTTTCAGGATCAAGTTTGGCGGGAACAGTGTCCCATTCCATCTTCACCACAAACGGGTTTGGATTGATCACAACACCTTTGACCACATTTGGCTTTCTGATGAGCGAATGGTCTGAAGTCCACGACATCCAGAAAGGACCATAGGTAATTCCATCGGTTGCATTTTTCTGTACAATGTAGTTGATCACTTTTCCTGTTACGGGATTTCCGTTTGAATCGTTGTAGGTAAGTGTAGAATCCTGCACGTATGACCAGCCGGTTTCAGCAGAAATCAGGTTGCCCAATCCAATTTGACCAATAAGGTCAACAGAAGTTACGTTTGACAAGTCAGCATTTGGATCTTCACCATTGGGTGTTTTGATGAGGGCGATGGCATCATTTCCGTTCATGTACATTGGAGCCGGATAATCATGGTCAAGCTGATTGGCTAATGCCTGCATTTCGGGGCTGCAAGCCGGTGAAGAAGGAGTACTGGTTGTTTGACCGTTCACAAGCACATGGGTCTTATAAGGTTCAATGGTTCCGGTTAACTGAGTTACACCACCTTCTGTAAAAACACTGCTGCCGTTACTAAAACGCACAACGTAATAGCTGCTTAGGTCAATGACTTGATTTGTGGGATTGTAAATTTCAACTCCTTTGTTGTTTCCACTTCCTTCAACATATTCGGAGAAAAATAAATCAGTCGGAGCCTGTGCAAAAGCCGTCAGACTCAAGGCGACAAGTGAAACTGAAAGTAAAAGATTTTTCATAAGCCTAGTTAATTTTTACAAAATCTGTAAGTTGCAATTTTACCGCAAAGTTATAATAAAAATATAGGATTGGACAATTATTTTTAAGTTAAGACTTGATTAACATGGGGCATGCGTAAAGTTGGGAATACAACAAAAACAATATACAAATTCATTTTTAAATACCTGACATTTGATTTATTGTAACCTCAGGTTTCAAATTTATCGCCTGCGTAATGAAAAAAATTATTAACAGACAAGAATCTGTATGTTGGATTATTACATCCAAAAAATGCGAAAAATCTTTCGATTTCACAGGGAATTTAGTCGTTTTAGCTTGTTGGCATTAGTCTTGAGCCCGGCTTCGTCAGAGTTTTATCCCAATATAGGTAAGGAATTCTTTCAGTGTTTTTTCGTTTTTAAAAGCACCGCTGTAATTAGTCGTCACAGTTGTACTGCCTTCGTCTTGTATGCCACGCGAGGCCACGCACATGTGATGAGCTTCGATAACAAGTGCAACATCATCTGTTTTGAGCACCTTTTTGAGCTCTTCAACAATTTGAACAGTAAGTCGTTCCTGAACCTGAGGCCGACGAGCGAAATAGTCAACAATTCGGTTGATTTTTGAGAGACCGATTACCGTACCACTAGAAATATAGGCCACATGAGCTTTTCCCATGATAGGCAAAAAGTGATGTTCGCAGGTGCTTTTGAGCGTGATATTTTTTTCGACCAGCATTTGTCCGTAACGAAATTTATTCTCGAAAACAGACACTTTAGGTTTGTTTTCAGGATTGAGGCCGTGAAAAATTTCCTTCACAAACATCTTTGCTACCCTGTGTGGTGTTCCGCGGAGGCTGTCATCGGTCAGATCCAGCCCCATGGTTTCCATTATTTGCTCAAAGTGTTTTTCGATGGTCGCTATTTTTGCCTCATCCGACTGCAAAAAAGCATCAGCACGCATGGGTGTTTCGATACTGTTGAAGGCGTGCTCATCGCCCATTTGCTCAGCTTCTTCATAAAAGAGTGATTTGCCATTTAGTTTGTCAATGCCATTCGAATGGTGTTTGCCATTGCCGTTTCCGTTCAAGGTATTAGTCGCAAGGTCTTCGTGTTTTCTGTTAACTTTCATAATTGGGGTATTTCGATTCATTAAACACGAAAGAAGTCTAATTGTTTAACAATATATTATAAAGATTAAACAAAGTTTAGGAATTTCATTGAGATTAGACTTCCCCCAAAAAAACTGTCTTAACTAAGACTTGCTTCAATCTGTCGCATCAATTCTAATGCTTTGAGCACTGTATGAACACCTTTGATGTGAAGCAACAGCTTTTCATGCGTTTCTTTCATCCGACATAGATCAGGATTAGCCTGAACAAATTTGAGAATAGCTGTAAAAGTAGGAGATTGATAGTAGGCTGATTGTTGGTCACTTACAAAATAAGCAGTAAGCATTTTGTTTTTCAGAACGAGTTTTTCAAATCCAAGGTCGCGGGCCAGCCAACGCAAACGTATGGTGTCGAAAAGTGCATTGGTTTGTTTAGGAATTGGACCAAACCGATCGATGAGTTCTTCGGTAAATGCTGCAAGGCCATCTTCACCTGAAAGGTTATCCAGCTCGGAATAGAGCCTGATGCGTTCAGCAGAGGTTGTAACATAGTCATTTGGGATTAGTATTTCCATATCAGATTCAAATACACATTCGCGCACAAATTGTCTGGGTTTATCGGTTGTGAAAAGATCTTTAAACTCTGTTTCTTTGAGTTCCAGAATGGCTTCATCCAAAATTTTATGGAAAGTTTCAAAACCAATGTCATTGATGAAACCGCTCTGTTCGCCACCCAGTAAATTTCCGGCTCCCCGGATATCTAAATCGCGCAGCGCGATATTAAACCCGCTTCCCAGATCGGCAAATTCTTCCAAAGCCCTTAAACGTTTTTGTGCTTCACTGCTCAAAGCTGCCATTGGCGGCGCAAGCAGATAACAAAAGGCTTTTTTATTCGAACGCCCGACTCTTCCACGTAACTGATGCAAATCACTTAAACCATAATGATGCGCTTCATTTATTATAATGGTGTTAGCATTTGAAATGTCCAATCCCGATTCAATAATTGTTGTGGCCAGCAATACATCGTACTCCCCATTAATAAAAGCCAGCATGGTTTTTTCGAGTTTGGCGCCATCCATTTGGCCATGAGCTACGGCAACCCTAACGCCCGGAACAAATCGCACTATCATATCATGAACATCCATGATATTTTGCACGCGATTATGCACAAAAAACACTTGCCCGTTGCGCGAAATCTCGTATTGGATAGCATCGCGTATAAGCGTTTCGTTGAACGATCTGATTTCAGTATGAACCGGAAAGCGATTAGGTGGAGGGGTGTTAATGATACTCAGGTCGCGGGCTCCCATCATCGAGAATTGAAGGGTTCGGGGAATGGGCGTGGCAGTAAGCGTTAAAGTATCAACATTGGCTTTGATTTGTTTTAGTTTTTCCTTTGCTGCCACACCAAATTTCTGCTCTTCATCAATAATAAGTAGCCCAAGGTCTTTAAAAGTTACGTCTTTGCTGATCAGCCGATGGGTTCCGATCAAAATATCAATTTTGCCTTTTTTGAGTTTTTCCAGCGTTTCTTTTTGCTGTTTAGCCGATTTGAAACGATTGATGTAATCGATCTCTGCTGGAAATCCATTTAGGCGATCCGTAAAGGTTTTGTAATGCTGAAGTGCCAGGATAGTTGTTGGCACGAGAATAGCTACCTGTTTTGAATCTGTTACGGCTTTAAAAGCTGCCCGAATGGCGATTTCTGTTTTTCCAAAACCAACATCTCCGCACACCAAACGATCCATTGGTGCTTCTGCTTCCATATCTTTTTTTACGTCCATCGTAGCTTTTAGCTGGTCGGGAGTATCTTCGTAAATAAAGGACGCCTCCAGTTCGGCCTGTAAATAAGTGTCGGGCATAAATTGAAATCCCGGACTGTTTTTGCGTTCTGCATAAAGCTTAATCAGTTCGCGTGCAATGTCCTTTACACGAGTTTTTGTTTTGTTTTTGAGTTTATTCCAAGCGTTGGAGCCAAGTTTGCTCAAACTTGGTTCTGCACCATCCTTTCCGCTGTATTTTGCAATACGATGCAACGAATGGATGCTTACATATAAAAGGTCGTTATTTTGATAGATAAGCCTCACAGCTTCCTGACGTTTCCCGTTATTATCAATTATTTCCAGCCCGTCGAAGCGACCTATACCATGATCAATATGGGTTACAAAATCACCCGGCTTGAGCTCGTTCAACTCTTTAATGGTGATGGCTTCTTTCGTTGCAAAGGCTTCCCGAAGCCGAAACCGGTGATAGCGTTCAAAGATCTGATGGTCAGTAAAAAGACAAATTTTCTCGTCCTGATTGATGAAACCAGCATGCAAACTATGATAAACAGGAATAAAACCAGCTTGCTCCTCCTCAGGTGTATCGTGTTGCAAATCAGTTAGAATAGTTTGCAGTCGTTCGAGTTGTTTGCTGCTTTCGGAAAAGATAAAGGTTTGAAATCCGGCAGCTTTTTTTTCTTTAAGATATGATAAAAAGAGATCAAAGTTCTTATTAAAGACAGGTTGCGGATTGGTGTGAAATTGTAAACTTGTTAGTTTTGCCAGAATACCGCTGTTTCCCCATTCAATTGTTTTTCGTTGCGTAAGTTGATCCAGAATTTCTTTCGATTGCGAAAACGCCTGATAGGGTGTTCTTTGTTTATCATCATGTTGAAGTTTTGCGTAGGCTTCGAGGGCTTTTTCCCAGGCTAAATCTATCCTTTCGGCAAGAGCCTGAGGCTCATCAATCCAAACCAAAAGATTGTTGGGCAGATGATTGAGTAATGTTTCACGTTCCTCCAAAAGCATGCGTTCGTGCATATTAGATAATAACACCACTTTTTCGAGCTTTTGCAGCGAACGTTGCGACACAGGATCAAAACTTCGGATTGAATCCACCTCATCACCAAAAAACTCAATGCGATAGGGATGTTCGTCGGCAAATGAAAAAACATCCACAATGCCGCCACGCAAAGCAAACTGGCCAGGTTCGATCACAAAATCAACGCGCTCGAAATGAATTTCGGCTAAAAAATCGGTTAGGAAATCAAGTGATACTGCTTCTCCAATTTTTATTCTGAAACTATTTTTATTGAGCAGTTTTTGGGTAAAAACTTTTTCGCTGAGGGCTTCGGGATAAGTAACGGCAACGGTTTTGCGGTTGGTTGCACTTACACGCCGCAAAACTTCGGTGCGCGACAAAATGTAATTGTTGTCAGCTTTTTCGGGTTCGTAGGGTCTTTTGTAGGAAGTGGGGTAAAAAAGCACCGTTTTCTTGTTTAAGGCTTTTTCTCTGTCGCCCATCAGGTTTTCCAGGTCGTTGTAGCAATAAGCTGCAGCTTCCTTGTCGGGACAAACTACCAGTTGAAAATGCTTGCTTTGATCGGCAACTGCCCTTATTAGCATTGATTTTGATGAGCCGGTTAAGCCCGAGAGAAGCAAGTGCTGCTGCTGGTCGATTTCATCAAGTAGTTGTGCTATACGCTGTGAGGAGAAAAAATGCTGAGTAGCTGACAAACCAGATATTTTTGCTGCAAAAGTAAAGGATTGATTTAATTTTCGACACCTTATTAAAGGATTTCGTTTAGTTTTGCACTTCAAAACTTATTTAGAATGATTCTTTATAATAAAATCGACCGCAGGGTACTGAAATTAAGGTTGATGCAGGAAAGTTTTGAGCGACGCACGCTTTCATTTTATCGTTTTGTTGAAGTTGAAGACCCACAGGAATACCGTGATGAGCTCTTTTTGAAGCTTTCGGAAATGAATGTTTTTGGCAGGATTTATGTCGCCAAAGAAGGTATAAATGCTCAGGTTAGTGTTCCAATTCCGGAATATGATCGTTTCAAAACCTATATCCGGCAGCATCCATACACACGTGATGTTTTAATAAATGAGGCCGTCGAAGACAACGGAAAGTCTTTTTATAAACTCAAAATCCTTGTTAAGTATAAAATCCTTTCTGATGGCCTCGACAACAACAGTTTTGATATCTATAATGTCGGAGAACATCTGGATGCTGTTAGCTATAATCAGAAATTGAATGAACCCGACACAGTAGTCATTGACCTTAGAAATCATTATGAGCATGAAGTGGGTCATTTTCAAAATGCAATCCTGCCGGATGTGGATACTTATAAAGAGTCTATCCCTGTGATAGTGAATATGCTGAAAGAAAAACAGCCTAAAAATGTGATGTTGTATTGTACAGGGGGCATACGTTGCGAGAAGTTTTCGGCCTATCTAAAACATCAGGGTTTTGATCAGGTTTTTCAATTAAAAGGTGGCGTGATAAATTATGCACATCAGGTAAGGGAGCTGGAGCTGGAAAGTAAATTCAAAGGCAAGAACTTTGTTTTTGATGATCGTATGGGCGAGCGTGTTACAGATGAAGTGATTGCCCGTTGTCATCAGTGTGGCAAACCCGCCGATAATCATGTGAACTGTGCAAATGATGCCTGTCATTTACTCTTTATTCAATGCGATAAATGTGCAGTAATTTATGATCAGTGTTGTTCTTCCGATTGTCAAAAGGTGATCCAGTTGCCCGAAGAGGTTCAGAAACAACTTCGAAAAGGTCTGGTTCATCAGAATGCGCATCATAAAGGGCGTTTTGAAACAAGGCCTAAAAGGATTGATGCCTCTGCCTGATTTATAGCGCAAAAAAAAACGCTAGCCTTCATAACATTCCTTATCTTTGTCAGTTCGAAACCGGAATCAGTTTCCACAACATAAGATTTGTATGAGCATTATTCGCGTGAACGATAAGGAGTTTGATTTGTATATACCTCAGGATCAAATTGAAAGAGCGATAAAAAAGCTTGCCGATCAGCTTAATCGTGATATGGCCGGTAAGAATCCATTGTTTTTAGTGGTTTTGAATGGAGCATTTATGTTTGCAGCTGAGCTGTTTAAACATCTTGAAATAGAATGTGAGATTTCATTTGTGAAGTTGTCATCCTATTTAGGAACAAGTTCTACGCATGTGGTGCGCGAATTGATCGGGCTCGATCATTCGGTTCACGGTCGAAATATTGTCTTGGTGGAGGATATTGTTGATACAGGGTTAACATTGAGATACACCATTGATAAGCTGATCAAACTTGAAGCGAATGAAGTAAAAATCGCCACCATGCTTTTCAAACCAAAAGCATTTAAATACGATTATGAAGTGGATTATGTAGGCATCGAAATTCCAAACGATTTCATTATAGGCTATGGGCTCGATTATAACGAACATGCCCGCAACTTACCTGATATTTATAAAGTGATTTCATAAAACCATCAAATTTTTGTCATGCTGAATATCGCATTATTTGGTCCTCCAGGAGCCGGAAAAGGAACTCAAAGTAAACTATTGCTCAAAAAGTATAACCTTACGTATATCTCCACCGGTGATATTTTGAGGGAAGAAATTTCCAATAACACACCATTGGGTATAGAAGCAAAAGGGATAATTGAAAAGGGAGGGCTAGTTCCTGACGATCTCATTGTACAAATTATCGAAAAAAGAGTAACTATGAATTTGAATACTGCCGGTATTCTGTTCGATGGATTTCCACGCACTGTGGTTCAGGCATATATACTTGAGGGCTTGCTTTCGAAGATGAACACCAGCCTCACCTGCATGCTTAGTCTCGAAGTGCCCAAAGAGGAACTTATTAAGCGCATGCTCGAACGTGCAAAAATCGGGGGCAGAGCTGATGATACAATGAATGTTATTAAGGTAAGGCTTGAAGAATATGAAAACAAAACCAAGCCGGTAATAGAGTTCTATAAAGAAAAGAACAAGTACTTCCCCATTGATGGTGTTGGTTCGGTAAACACGATTTTTAATAACCTGATAGAGACCATAGAAGGAACCATGAAACAAGATTTCTTCAATGTGGTTTTGCTTGGCAAACCCGGCTCAGGGAAAGGAACACAAGGAGAACTACTGGCACGTAAACATAACCTTGTTTATATCAGCACCGGAAAGCTTTTGCGAAAAGAGATTGCCGAAAACACAGCGATTGGTCAAATTGCCAAGCCTTATATGGAGCGTGGAGAAATTGTTCCGGATGAAATCGCAATCCGCTTGATTGAGAAAAAAATTCAGCATCATCCCACAGCTGCCGGTTTTGTTTTTAAAGGTTTTCCGCGTACGGTGGTGCAAGCCTATATTTTGGATGGCTTGCTCAGAAGGATTAATTCCAGGGTGTCGTGTATGCTTAACATTAAACTTTCTACACTTGATGCTATTAAACGATTGAACGACAGGGGTAAGACCGACAGAAGACGACTTTATGATGTATCTACAGATTTGATTCTTAATCGTTTGGATGAATATGAAAAGAAAACCAAACCGGTTATTGAGTATTATAAAAAGCAGACAATCTTTTTTGAGGTAGATGGCTCCGGAAGTGAAGATCAGGTGAATGAAAGGCTGGAGGATGCCATGATTAAAGCTGTAAAACAACTCAGAGGATAGCCGGGATTCTGTTTTTTGCTATTGATCCTTACCAGGTAGTGTCTTTTTCTACCGCTTGTAACTTTTTATCTCGAAATTTACGTGCTTTCTATTGTGCTTAAACTCAAAAAGCACGAACTTTACACAGTGTTTCACTAAACTTACTAACTTAAAGTTCATCTGAAATGAAAATTAGTCTAAGCATTAGCTATAAAAGTAGTTGGGGACAGCAGCTATGTGTCTCGGGGCAAAATGAACAACTTGGTGAGTGGCTTCCGGATTTTGCTTTAAGGATGGAGTACATTGGAAACGATTTGTGGGTTGCAACTTTTGATATGGATGAAAAGTCGCCAACCGAATACAAATACTTCATACAGGAAGCAAACGGAACTATACACTGGGAAAGTGGCCGCAATCGTAAATTGCCAGTCGAATTGTCTGCTGAGGTGTATATCCGTGATGCCTGGCATGCTGATATCGATCCGGATAGGGTAATGCAGACTAAAGTATTTACAGACGTAATTTTTAAACCTCTAAAAACACAGAAGCAACGAAAGCGATTTAATACAAAAAAGCTTTTAACCTTTCGGATGCTGGCTCCAAGAGTTGGACAAGGATACAGACTGGCAATTACCGGAGAGGGTAACGCGCTTGGTAACTGGCAGAATCCAATACTGATGGATAACTCCGGTTATCCTTACTGGCAATTGACCCTTGATAGTGATCAACTGGAAAATGAGATTCGGTATAAATATGTTATCGTTGATCAGTCATCCGGCGAAATAGTAACCTGGGAACAACGATCTGATCGTTTGGTTGCAGTGCCCCGTCCGGAAGCCGAAAGTGTGCTAATCTTACTCAATGATGAGCAGTTTATTTATCCTGTTGGAAATTTTAAAGGAGCAGGTGTGGCTGTACCAATTTTTTCCCTTCGAACACCTGAAGGATTCGGGGTAGGCGAGTTTAATGATATGAAAAAACTTGTTGACTGGTGTGTTATGACCGGGCTGAAAATTATACAGGTGCTTCCAATCAACGAAACGGTTGCCACGCATTCCTGGCTTGATTCTTATCCTTATAAGTCGATATCAGTAATGGCTTTGCACCCTATGTATCTGCATCTCCCGGCGATGGGCAAGCTGAAAGACGGAGAAAAAGCTGCTGAGTTTGATGCATTACAGGATTACCTCAATGGTTTAAGTTATGTGGATTATATAGCCATGTTTAATGCAAAGGCTCGTTATTTTAAACTCATTTTCGATCAAAATTGGGCCACAGTTAAGAAAACAAAGGCGTATATGCAGTTTTTCAGGGAAAATGTTTCCTGGCTAAAGCCTTATGCCGCTTTTTGTTATTTAAGAGATCAATTCAAAACCAGTAATTTCAGGGAATGGAATGAGTTTGCCGTTTATAATCCAAAAAAGATTGATAAGCTTTGCGATCCGTCCAATACATTTCATGAACATATTGCCGTGCATTATTTTATTCAGTATCATCTTGATAAACAGCTTCGTGAAGCCATTTCCTATGCGCATTCCAAAGGAGTAGCTGTGAAAGGTGATATTCCTATTGGAATCAGCCCGAATAGTATAGAAGCATGGTCAGAACCTGCATATTTCAACCTGGACGGTCAGGCAGGAGCTCCCCCTGACGATTTTGCGGCGATGGGCCAAAATTGGGGTTTCCCTACTTATAACTGGGAAGAAATGGCGAAGAATGGTTTTAGTTGGTGGAAAAAGCGGTTGGGCATGATGGAAAAATATTTTGATGCTTATCGCATTGACCATATTATTGGCTTTTTCAGAATTTGGGAAATACCACAGCAGGCCTTGCACGGATTGTTGGGTTATTTTAAACCAAGCTTGCCTCTTAGCCCCTCAGACCTTGATGAATGGGATATTTGGTTTGATGAGGATCGCTTCACCAAACCTTATATCAGAGGTCATTTTTTGCATGATTTCTTTGGAGAATTTGAAAATGAAGTAAGGCTTAATTATTTAAATGAAATAGATTTTGGCGTGTTCGAGATCAAGGAAGAATACAATACCCAACGTAAAATCTATGAATATTTCACCCCTCAGGGACAAACCAGTGAAATCGATGGCAAAACGCTTGTGATACGTGATGGTTTGATGGGGCTGCTTGATGAAGTACTTTTTATCAGAGACCCCTATGCACAGCCACATGCTTATCATCCAAGAATCGCATTTCATTTCACCTATTCTTATCGGGAACTTGATACTGCCATAAAAGATCGTTTGAATGATTTGTATATTCATTATTTTTATCGCAGGCATGATGAATTTTGGAAATGGCACGCCATGAATAAATTACCGGCGATTGTTGAAGCATCTAACATGTTGGTGTGTGGCGAAGATTTGGGAATGGTTCCCGAAGGGGTTTCGGAGGTGATGTCACGATTAAATATTCTAAGCCTTGAGGTTCAACGAATGCCAAAAAATCCAAAAGTTGAATTTGGTCATCCGGCTGATGCACCCTATTTGAGTGTTTGCACTACATCAACTCACGATATGTCCACAATCAGAGGATGGTGGGAAGAGGATAAGGAAAAAATTGCACGGTTTTATCACAAAATTTTAGGCCATAACGACAACCCGCCATTTTTTGCAGAACCCTGGATTTGTCGTGAAATTATTAATCAGCATCTGCATGCACCAGCCATGTGGGTCATTTTACCTATACAGGATCTGATCGCTATTGATGGTGGTTTACGCTGGGATCAAACAGATAAAGAAAGAATTAATGTTCCCAGCGATCCTGAAAATAAATGGCGCTATCGCATGATCCTTTCGTTGGATGAATTACTTGAGGCCGAATCCTTTAATAAGGATCTGCGTCATCTGGTTCACCTATCTGGAAGAGACGCTGCTTTTTAGCTACGCTTTAAAAGAGTCAATAAAACTAAAAAGTTCCGAAACGGGGATGTTTCGGAACTTTTTTTAATCGGGTTGCCTTTATAAGAGATTGAACGTAATGCCTTCCGGGCGAAAGCTTGCTTATAAGAAAAAGGATCGCTTGTTAATGATGGAGTATAAGCGGAAGGTTTGTTGGTCGGCTAAAGGTTCGAAAAAGAATACTTTGGAACCATTCAGATAAACCTTGGCATTGATATCTTTCACCTGACGTTCAACTAACCCGAATGACTCAAGTTCATTTTTGGTGTAAATATCATTAATCTTCATGGTGATACTATTTTGTAATTCAGTTAACATTTTATTTTGAATCTAAGTTTCTTAATTACTTCATTTTTATGATTTTGCCGTCTTTGGTACAAATAGGGCAACTCGCATTTTTTACGATACTGATATATCCACAACGGTCACATTTGTAGTACTTGTGGTGCCTTTTTCTCGTTTTATTTACAGAAGTGGATAGCGTTAGACCAAACATTGATTTGTGACTTTGAACAAAGCCTTTCAATACTTATGCCAAATTTTTTTTTAATGAGAAATGTTATGTTAATGAAATGAATATCAGTATATAAAATATTTTAATAATTATTTTAGGATGAATCAAAGCCTGCTCGTTAAGCGATAGTTGTTATCCGATTTTAGATAGATTATCCGGAATCGGATACTTTATTATTAGAGCATGCCGTTAGGAAATATGTATTTTTGCAGTAAATATAACGCTATGGAATTTTCTGCTTATACCTTTAGTTCAGAAGCACTGCAGCACCGCATCAAAAATATTCTTGCTGTTTCCTCTTCTTCTGATGAACTAAAACCTGTTTTGTCGCGGCTCTTTGGGTTTATCGACTTCACGACCTTAGAAGCTACTGATAATGAAACCAGTATTGCGGCTTTTTGCAAACGCGCATTGAGTTATCAGCAAGCCGGATATGCTGTGGCGGCTTTATGCATTTACAGTCCTTTTGTGAAGCAGGTAAAAAAAGCATTGGAAGGATCTGGAATTAGCGTTGCAACTGTAGCCTGTGGTTTCCCTTCGGGACAAATGCCTCTGAAATTAAAACTGGATGAGGTACAGTTTGCGGTAGAATCAGGTGCCGATGATGTGGATATGGTCATCTCGAGAGGGAAATTTTTGCAAGGGAATTATCAGGAAGTTTTTGAGGAAATACAAGCAGTAAAAGCACAATGTGGTGATGCACATCTTAAGGTGATACTAGAAACCGGTGAGCTTAAAACAGTTGCCAACATTCGAAAAGCCAGTGAATTGGCTTTGCTTGCCGGAGCAGATTTTTTAAAGACATCAACCGGAAAAGTTCAGCCTGCTGCAACACCTGAAGCCGCAATGATCATGCTTGATACAATCAGGGAGTTCTTTGATAAAACAGGGAAAAAGGTTGGATTTAAGCCGGCAGGAGGAATTGCTGATCCATTGATTGCATATCAGTATATGCAATTGCTGAAAGCTGTGTTGGGAGATGAATGGCTTCAAAAGTCTCTCTTTCGTATTGGTGCAAGCCGCCTTGCTGATAAAGTTTTGGAACAGCTAAAAGATTAATGTGTATAGCATAAAAGTGTTTTTTTTATGTAAATGTTTTATCTTTGTTAAAATTTCACAATGAGTTTTTTAGTTTTGCAAGCAGGTTATTTTACTACATTTTAAATCTTGTTTCGTAATGAAAAAATGGTTTTCACTGGTTCTATTTTTCAGCCTTTGCGCTGCCACTTCATTAAAAAGTCAGGTTCAAATTGATGAAGCAATTGATTTTAGTGTTAAAACACTTGAAAGTGAAATTTTTGATTTGTATCCAAAGCTGGATGAAGGAAAGATTGTCGTAATTAATTTTTTCTCGACTTCATGCGGTCCATGTCAAACTTTTGCCCATGATTTTCAAGTGGCGTATGAAAATTTTGGAGAAAATCAGGGCAATGTCTATTTTCATGGAATAAATTACAACGGAACTAATTATCAGGTAGCTCAATTTGCTGATATTTATCAGTTGTTTATGCCTTTGTCAAGTGGCCTGGAGGGTGGAGGCAATGCAGCTTTTGATCTTTATGAAACCGTTTCATATCCCACTGTTTTCATAATAGCACCTGACCGGCAAATTGTTGAAAATTACATTTGGGAACCTACAGCCGAAAACATTACCAATGCTTTAATTGAGGCGGGTGGCGTTTTGGTAGGAAATTCAGAAAATGCAGAAGCCATCCAAGCCCATGTGTTTCCTAACCCTGCTACGGACTATACAAAGCTCGCTTTTAATATTAAGAAATCTACGCTTACAAAATGGCGGGTGTATAACAGCCTTGGGATAATGGTTGAGCAAAATGAGATTTCTGCTGTGCCAGGCGACAATATTATCGAATTGGCAACTTCAAATTTTACTTCTGGCACTTATTTTGTGATTATAGAAGCTGGCGATAAACTGTTATACAAAACTACATTTATGGTTCAATAACATCTCAACCCATTGAATATGAGAACTATTCCTTATTATCTCGTTTTGTTTTTTGTTGCATTACTGGCTCTAGGCGGATGTGCTTTGGAAGATGAAATCGATATTCCTGGAGGAGATACTGATGCTGTGAACAAATATCTGGGTAGCTGGTCGGTAACTGATAATGCCACAAAACTTAATTATGAGGTTACGATCGATCGCAATACTATGAATTCGAGCATGGTTATTCTCAGGAATTTTGCAGGTTCCGGAGCAAATGCAGACGGGTTGGTTGTTTCCAACTCCTTAATTATTGAAGGTCAGGTAATAGGCGATGGCTGGATCGTGTCGGGCACAGGCCATTATGTAAACGAAAACAGAATAAATTTTCCATATACGCTCGAAATTGGCGGCAACATTGAGAGCCGTAGTGCGACGTTTAGCCGTTGATATTTAGTTTGTTTCCTTAACCGAATCCAGGGTCCCGGCATTGAGCTCACTCTGCATCTGGCTCAGGTTGGCCATCACCTCTTCAAGGATTTTTTCCATCTTTTCAGGCTGCTCATTGTAAAAAGAAAGGTTTTCCTCAAAAATTGTTGCAGTTGTTTTATGCTGCTCAAACAGTTGTGCAAACCAGAGATCCTTCACATCATTTGTACTTTGACCACGATTTCTGCGCAGGCTTAGTGCTGCTTCCACAAGATGCAAATCAGTCATAATCGAAATCATTTCCTCCTCCGAAAGCATTGTTTCCGGAACAAATTCCTGCTTTTCACTATTGCTGCACGAAGGCGTTATCCCTATCCCTATTAGAAACAGGGAAAGCAAAACAAAATAAAAGTACTTATTATTGAAATCAGTTCCCAATTTCCGACATGAATTTTAAACGCATTAACCTCATTTCTTCCTCTGAATATTCCGATTCTCCCAATTCTTTCAAAGCCTCTTCAATTGAATCAGATTCGGCTTCACTGAAATATTCATAAATATCCTCCTGATGGTATTCATCTACATATTCATCAAGGTAGTAGTTGATGTCGATTCGCGTTCCGCTGGCAACAATACTTTCCAGCTCAGTAAGTAATTCATCAAGCGAAAGATTTTTAGCATAGGCAATATCCTCGAGCGGAATTTTGCGATCGATACTTTGGATGATATATACTTTGAGGCCTGATTTATTCACTACCGACTTAACAACCATATCGTTAGGCCGAATGATTTCGTTTTCTTCCACATACTGTTTGATTAGTTTAAGGAATGGTGCCCCGTATTTTGCTGCTTTTCCTGCTCCAACACCAACAATTTGCTGGAGTTCGTCCATATTTACAGGATATTGTATCGCCATATCTTCAAGCGAAGGATCCTGGAAAATAACGAAAGGTGGGAGGTTTTCTTTTTTTGAAATAGCTTTTCGAAGGTCTTTGAGCATACTAAATAAGGTAGTGTCTGTTCCGCTGCCTTTTGGGCCGGATGCTTTGGCCGTTTCAAAGTCTTCATCATCCGGATTTTCATAATCATGATCCTTGGCAAGCATGATGGAATAGGGCTTTTTAATAAACTCTTTACCTTCTTTGGTGATTTTCAGGATGCCATAATTCTCGATATCTTTTACCAAAAGATTTTGTATCAAAGCCTGACGCAACACTGCATTCCAGTATTTGTCGTCCTGATCTTCGCCAGCACCAAAAAACTCGTTTTTTTCGTGCTTTGCAGCTTTGATGTCTCCAGTTTTCTTTCCGGTTAGCAATTCGGCAATATGCTTAGCCTTGAAAAGCTGTTTTGTGCTTACCACTGCTTCCAATGCCAGTTTGATATCTTCCTGCCCGTCAAATTTTACTTTGGGATTCAGGCAGTTGTCGCATGAGCCACAGTTTTCCTTTTCGTAGGCTTCACCAAAATAGTGTAGCAGTAATTTGTGGCGGCAAACAGAAGACTCGGCGTAGGTAACTGTTTCATTAAGTAATTCGCGTGCGATTTCCTGTTCGGCTACGTTTTTGCCTTTATTGAATTTTTCGAGCTTTTGGATGTCTTCATAATTATAGAAAACAATACAATTGCCTTCACCATCGTCTCTGCCGGCACGGCCGGTTTCCTGATAATAGCCTTCAATACTTTTTGGAATATCGTGATGTATTACAAAACGGATATCCGGCTTGTCGATTCCCATGCCAAAGGCAATGGTAGCAACGATTACTTCCACTTCTTCCATCAGGAATTTATCCTGGTTTATTCTGCGTGTACTGCTATCAAGCCCAGCGTGATAAGGTAGCGCTCTGATGCCGTTTACAACGAGTGTTTCGGCAATTTCTTCTACCTTTTTGCGACTCAAACAATAAACAATGCCTGATTTGCCTGGATTGTTTTTGATATAGCGGATAATATCTTTTGTAACATCTTTCGTTTTAGGCCTTACTTCATAGTATAAATTTGGCCTGTCGAAAGACGATTTAAAAATCTTAGCATCCTGCACTTCAAGGTTTTTCAGGATATCCTGTTGCACTTTGAGTGTGGCAGTAGCGGTAAGAGCGATAATCGGCAAATTGGGATTAATCGCATTGATAATAGGGCGAAGTCTTCTGTATTCAGGTCTGAAATCATGTCCCCATTCAGAAATACAATGTGCTTCATCGATTGCCACAAAAGCAATATTTAGTCCCCTTAGAAACTCTACAGTTTCATCTTTTGTCAAACTTTCGGGAGCAACATAGAGCAATTTGGTTTTTCCGGATACCAGATCCTCTTTCACCTGCGTAATCTCTGCTTTTGACAGCGAAGAGTTCATAACGTGAGCGATTCCGTTTTCGGTTCCAAAATTGCGAATCGTATCTACCTGGTTTTTCATCAGCGCTATCAGAGGCGACACAACAATTGCCGTACCATCCTTGATAAGCGCTGGAAGCTGATAACACAGAGATTTCCCTCCGCCTGTTGGCATCACAACAAATGTGTTGTTGCCGTCTAAAACACTTTTTATGATTGCCTCCTGATTACCTTTGAATTGATTAAATCCAAAAATCTTTTTGAGCAGTTCATGCAAGCCGTATTCATCCTTCTTGGCCATCACATAGGTTATATGATTAAAAATCGTTATGTCTTTTTCGATTTTCCCGCTTAATCGCAGGATGGTTCGTTTTGATCATTTATTGATCTGTTTAACCTGTCCAACAAATATAATGAATTAAGGTTTCGACCAACAATGTATTACTGCAAAAAAAAGTTAAAGGAATTGATGAAAATTTTTAATCAAGATGTAATATGCATATATTCAACATGATAAGGTATAATTAATTTTTAATTTAAGATCATTTTCATTTGAAAACATTTTTGCCATGCGTTGTGTCGATCGCCTGAGCGCTGAGTTGTGCACAATTTTTGTTGTTATCTCAGTAAGTTGACTAAACTGAGAAATCCGATAAGCCGGCGAACGATTCATATAATGTTTAATTTTGCCTTCATCTAATTGCTTATTCATCAAAAAAGCCCCACGTGAAATCTACAGATGAGATCAATCAAATTGCGAAGCGCGTGATTAGTCACGAACAGGAAGCTATTGGTCATTTGATCACTGAACTGGACACCGGATTTGCTCAGGCTGTTGAGCTTATTTTTAAAAGTCAAGGTAATGTTGTAGTTACAGGAATTGGCAAAAGCGCCATTATTGCTCAAAAAATTGTTGCCACTTTTAATTCAACAGGAACTAATGCAGTTTTCATGCATGCCGCTGATGCTATTCATGGCGATTTAGGGATTATTCGTGATGAAGATGTTATTCTGGCATTGTCGAAAAGTGGTGAAACTCCTGAAATTAAGGTCTTGGTTCCGCTATTAAAATCCAGGGGAAACAAATTGATTGCTGTAGTTGGTAATCCTGATTCGTACCTTGCATTACAGGCAGATTTTGTTTTGAATACTTATGTAAAAACAGAGGCTTGTCCTAATAATCTGGCTCCCACTAGTAGCACCACAGCCCAATTGGTGATGGGAGATGCCCTGGCGGTTGCTTTGCTGGAATGCAGAGGTTTTTCGGCAGAAGATTTTGCGCGCGTTCATCCCGGAGGCGCCTTAGGAAAAAAGCTTTATTTGCGTGTTGAGGATCTTTATGTAAGAAATGAAAAGCCTGCCGTTAAACCTACTGACGAATTGCCACAGGTAATCGTGGAGATTTCGGCCAAGCGATTGGGAGCTGCTGCTGTGATTGAAGATGGAAAACTACTGGGCATTATTACTGACGGTGACTTAAGACGTATGTTGATGAAAACTTCTGATCTTACCGGCTTAAAAGCCTCTGAAATAATGACGGAAAATCCAAAAGCAATTGATCATCAATCACTTGTAGTGGATGCATTACAGCTTATGCGCAGCCACAATATCACTCAACTTCCTGTGCTGAAGGATGGTAAATATGTTGGTGTGATTCACCTGCACGATATCCTGCACGAAGGTATTCTTTAATACTAATTGATTAAATTTTTTGTTTTAGCCAAAACAACTAGTCTTTAAAACTATGGATACAGTAAAAGAGTTCAATGCATATCGTGAAAGGATGAACGAGAAGATGATGTCGGCTCCTAACAATAAAATCATGAAACGTATTTATAGCCTTGATACCCTTACCTATCAGGATGGAGCGCTCGACAACAAAACAAAAGAGATGCTGGGTTTGGTCGCTTCGATGGTTTTACGATGCGACGATTGCATTCGTTATCATTTGCAAACTTGTCATGAGCTTGGGTTGTCAACGGAGGAGATGATGGAAATATTTGGAATAGCGAATTTGGTCGGAGGAACTATCGTAATTCCTCACACGCGCAGGGCATTGGAATATTGGGAGGAATTATCCGAAAATCAATAAAAAATTTCATGCTGTTCAGGTAAAGATTATAGATTGCTTTTTCCTCTGCCTGGAAAGGTGCAATTGACTAAAATACGGGGTATAAATTACAGAAGCATCAACAGATGAAGCCATATCTTTTTCCAATGGTTTTTATAAAGTTCCCTATTTGGGCCCTACGACAGATTTAATGACAGGTATTTTAGTTTTTATCATACGGATCCCTTTAATGGATTGTACTTCAATAGAGTTGTCCTTATACAGGAAGTTAAAGTGACGCGGGCATTTATAGTGCGAAAAACCTTTCAGGAACAATTTCGGAAGCAAATTTAATCTCATAGGCCTTCTGATCTAACAAACAGGCCAGAAAAACCTTTTTTTTGAATCAGGTGTTGAAATCAAAATAACTTTAAAATTATTCGGATATATTGTATTTGTCGGCATTAGCACCGTGATATTAGTAGCAAGCAATTTTGCAGTTTTCCTTACACTACATTTTGATTTTGATGAAGAACCTTAAATCCGCAACCTTTTATTAACAAAATTAATCAAAACACTGTGTATAAATAATATACACAGTGTTTCTTGAGTTTGGCTAATTTCGGATGTAGAAAGGTGCTAAAGTATGAAGTGTTT
>JACCQN010000093.1 GCA_015709215.1 Bacteroidales bacterium | reverse complement strand
AAAGCACTAATCAATTTCAAAAAGCTGATTAGTGCTTTCGTAAATTTTTAGTTTTATTAGGGCGTGGCTTTATGATACCCATCTAGTTAATAAAAAGCCATCCACTAAAAACCTTTATGATGGTATTTATTGAAATCATATTGAGAATACATCAATTGCTAAAATAAAAATGAAAAACCTTAAACATGGTGATATTCAAAGTTACTATAATAGTTTGCACAAAAACGGAAAGTCCACAAGTGTTATTAAAAAAATTAATAAGCTTGTTGTCCCATCAATCCGTCATGCCGCCATGACTGGTGAAGTTATCCGGGACTTTTCAAAACTTGTAGTTATTCCAAAAGATCAAAATAATGAGCCAAAACCGCTTGAAATACGGCCATTCACAAAAGAGGAACAAAAGATTTTTGAAGCATCCATAAAAAACGAACCCTTAAGCCCCCTATATTTGACGGCGCTTTATTCCGGAATACGGCAAGGGGAACTTTTGGCGCTTCAATGGCAGGATATTGATTTAAAATCGAAACAAATAAGAGTCAATAAAACATATAAGGTCATAAAAAATATTGATACAAAAAAGAAGCGGTATCGTAGGGCAACCAAAAACTTCTGCAAGCATCCGGGATGTTTCAATCCCAACAGTTTTGGCTGGTTATTTAAAGGAATACAAACGAAAAATATAAGAAAAAACTTAAAAAAGGTTTTGGGGAATTGTGGAATTGAGGACAGGCGTTTTCATGACCTCCGCCATACATATGCCACCCGGATTTTTGAACTCGGGGAAAATGCAAAAACGATACAAACCATCTTAGGTCACACCGATATCTCAGTAACTTTAAATACCTATACTCATGTTGAAGAAAGTGTATCAGCATCAGCCGCTGAACGGTTAAACGCAATCTATAATGGGTAAAAAAAGGGGCAACTCATTTATTGACAAATAAAAAACAGCCACTAGATGGCTGTTTAATCACGTTTATGGTGTGCCCTGGGCGTACCCTCCCATATGCACGACATTAATCAAGGCAAAAGCGCGATTTTAATTAAGAATTGTTTAAGAAATTATCGTATTATTTGGCGAATTCCTATGATTTACATCAAAATATTGTCACTTTTCTTGGTAACAGTGGGTCACACCACTTCATAATAATTATTATTATCGGCATAAATAACGCTTAAAACCCCTTTGTTATGGGATTTGCAAAAGAACTTATTTGTTTTCTCAATCCAATGTTTCTAATTTTTTTTACTGATACACTATTTTTCCACTAACCTGTCCTTTAAGCGCATTTTGTTATTCCTAATGTGCATGAATTGTACATAATGGCATTATCGATTCTTAAAATTCTTATAATCAAGCTACCGCTAGTACTTCAGATTTTTTCTTAATAAATTTTTATATAGAAATTTTAAAATCAAAGAGTTTATCTCAGTAATATTAATTCTGTGTCGGGAAAAATGTGCACTTTATAATCTCGTCTGAGATAGCGCTGTTGCTTTCCAACGGCTTTACGGTTGGTTATAGAGTTGGTTCGTCCTTTGAAGGAGCATCTTTATCATCGGTGTCATCTCCCTGCTTTTCAACTTCTGCTTTTTGAATAATCATTTCATTGATCACTCCTAGATTCTCAGGGTCAAGGGTTTACGAAGTAAACTATTAATGATGCATCAAAAGGTGGCTCATCACGAGATTCACTGAAGCCACAAAAAACTGAAGGTATGGTTTCCTAAATCAAGTGGGGTTTCCACACGGGAATAACCTTACTCCGCCCGGATAATGCATGTTTCTAATGCCAGACGCAGTGGTTCAGACATATTCCTTTTTCTATTGGAAAGAGTTTGGTGCACCTTTTTCGATAGTTTTCCATACAATCGTCTCGGATTTTGAACCCAAAGATTACTTGCAAGCATTTTCATTCCAGCAGATTGTTTGAAGTCATTTTTCGACAAGGATTAATAATAGCTGATATGGAAAACACGATTAACTGAAGCATTTTATCAATGTTAATTTTGACATGGTTAGTTTGCTGCACCTAGAATTAGGGGTACTTAATTAAATTGGTATTTAAAACTTCTGATTTAATTAAGACCCAAATTTAAACTTAAACATTATTTCAATTGTGTTTATCCAACTATTGTTTTCAAACCATAACTATGGAAAATTTTTGCATACTCTTCTGCTTGAGTATCGCTCATAGGTTCAAGCTCACCTAAAGTGTAATCTTTACCGATCCTCTCATATTTTACAGTTCCTAATCTATGGTAAGGCAAAAGTTGTATCACAGTTACAGCATCACCCAGATCCCTACAAAACGATGCCGTTGCTACCAGGTTTTCTTTCTGATCATTCAAAGTTGGTATTATGGGGTAACGGATTTGAATTTTTTTACCAATTTTCGCAAGTCTTTTCGCATTCTCCAGAATCAATTCATTCGGTACACCGACTAGTTCTTCCGATCGATCTGAAGACATACATTTCAGGTCAAATAAAAACAAATCAACATATTCAATTACTTTTTTATACTCACTCCATGCCGCAAAACCTGTTGTATCTAAAGCAGTATGTAAACCTAGAGATTTACATTCTTTAAGAATCGCGGCAGTGAAATCCGATTGGACCATTGGTTCACCACCAGATAAAGTTACCCCACCGTTTGTAGTGTGATAATATCGCATATCCTTTTTGATGATTTCCATTATTTCATCGACACTCATTTGTCGACAAGTTAAATAAAAAGCTTTAGGATAACATACTTTAGCACAGTCTCCACAGGTATTGCATTTTTTCCGATCAAGTTTTGGTATGTGCAAAGTTGTCTTGGTAAGTTTAGAGTAAATTTCACCACCCTGTTCAATAGCGCCATTAGGACAACTGGAAATGCAAGTTCCACATTTCTCAAGTCCAACACATAACATTGGAAACCAGGCAAGATCTCCATTATAAGATTGTGAATCAGGGCTATGGCACCAGGGACATTTCAAATCACATCCTTGAAGAAATATTTCTGTTCTGATTCCAGGTCCATCGTTTAATGTATATCGCTGAATATCAAAAACATTACCAGTTAGTATTTGTTTCATTAAATAATCCTTCCTAATTTTTTATCCGGATTCACCGTAAGGTAAATCCGGATAAAAATTTTAAAACTTAAGCGATACTTTAAGCCATTTCCATAATTTCTGTTCTAGTAATAATATCTTCTTGTATAACAGGATGCAAGCCTACAAAAAGGGCACTATAACCAGCGACTCTCACAACAAGATCTCTATATTTGGCTGGATTACATTGTGCATCTCGTAATTTTTTCGAACTAACAACATTGTATTGCACATGAAGACCTTTAGAAAAGAAAAAGCCTTTTATAAGTGCTTCAAGAGAGCTTTCACCTTTTTCGCCTTTGACAGCTGAGGGATGAAATTTCATATTAAGAAGTGTTCCATTTGAACTGATGAAATGATCGAGCTTGGCTGCAGAATTTAGCAAGGCAGCGGGTCCATTAGTATCTCTTCCATGTACCGGTGATATTCCATCAGCCAATGGTTCCCCTGCTTTTCTTCCATCAGCAGAAGCTGCTAAACCAGCACCCATCAGTAAGTGAGCAGTAACAGGATATAATCCGGGACTATATGGGCCTCTACAACTCATTGATTTTTCTGTCATTTCGCAATATCGTTTAGCTACCCAGCTGGCCATATTATCTGCGTCGTCGTCATCATTGCCATAATGTTCAACTTCCGCGAGTATACGATTACGCAGTATTTCCTGGCCTTCCCAATTATTTTTCAGTATTTCTAAAAACTCAGTCTTTTCAATGATTCCTTCATCAAATACAAACTTCTTTAAAGCCATAAGAGAATCGCCAGCATTACTAACCCCAACTCCTGCTGTCCCAATTGTATTGTATTTAGCCCCCCCTGCATTTACTTCGATTCCTCTTTCGACACAAGGTTCCATTCCACAGGAAAGGAAAGGTAAAGGTGTGAATTCTTGATGCACTAAATCCGCAGCATTTGTAATAACCGTAAAATGATCAATAAAATATTGCACTTGGATATCATAAGCATTTTGTAATTCTTCAAATGTTTCAAAATCTGATAGCAAGCCTGTTTTTGGACCAGTTTGAGCTCCCGTCAACATATTTTTACCATCATTCAAGGCATACTCAAGGCACGCTGGCATACTGAAAAATGGAGCATCGCCAGTTCCTCCACACCAACCATATTCATATCCTTGTACGCCTGGTTCAACACAACCAATAATGGCGTAATCTCTTGCATCTTCAACTGATTTTCCTCGATTTAACATACCTGGAATAATAACTTCATCGTTGTACAAAGCGGGCATACCAATTCCCGTTTTAGTAACCTGAATAACTTTTTTCCAGAATTCCTCTGGCGTAAAGTTCCAGATTCTTGCAGATATGGAAGGCTGATGTAATCCTATATTTTTGGAAGCATCCAAACAAAGATACGATAAATCATTTGTTGCATCCTGTCCTTCCCTTGTCTGACCTCCCACACAAAGATTCTGAAACAAGGGCCAACCGCCGCCAACACCGATTTTATTAATTTCAGAAAGTTTCACCCACAAGCATTCCAGAATTTCAAGAGCTTGTTCCTGGTTTAGTTTAGCTGATTCAATGTCAGCCTTATAATAAGGATACATATATTGATCAAATCGACCGGGTGAAATTGAGTGTCCGCTGGATTCTAGCTGAAGAACCAACTGAAAGAAGTAAAAGGATTGGCATGCTTCATGGAAAGAAGAAGCGGGAAAAGCTGGTACTCGCTCACAAACTACTGCGATTTCTTCAAGTTCTTTTTTCCGAATATCATTTGTTTCTTCATTTGCCATTTTTTTAGCAAGTTCAGAGTAACGCTTTGCGAAAGCAATAACCGCTTCGCAACTGATAATCACAGATCTCCAAAAATTGTGTTTATCTAAATCTCGCCCATTAGCTGGAATACCCATTGATTGGATATTGTTTTCAGCGTCTTTTTTTATTTGAAGAAAACCTTTTGTAAGAATCGTTTTATAATTAGGCGAATAATGACCTATTCCGGAACAAATTACAACGTCAGGCCCAAATGCATAAACAGCAGAAGTTTTTATTGCTTCAAAAGTTTCTTCTGGAAGTCGTGCCTTTACCCGGTCGTTAACCGTCTTACCTTTCCAATACTCTTGTATTGAACGCAAGTCATTTTTAGTTTCTTCATCTATATCGAATCTATCTGCACTACGTAATTCAAACGGTTCATTTTCAAGTTCATCAATAATCCAGTCAAAAGAAAATTCTGGGAAAATCGGAGCATAACGTGGCTTTTTTGCCTGATTCCCTACAATTAGCTCATTATCTGCAATCCAAATACTAACATTTTCCAATACACGTTTAAGTGTTTTAGCCTGTCGTATAACTGCTGGATCTGCAATAAAATCCTTATGGGCCTGAGTGACAATTTTTGCTCTTTCAGAGCATATTCCTGGATTATTCCCGAAGAATTGTTCCTTGAGCTTGTTTCCTCTTTCAGAGATACTAAAATTAATCATAAGAATATCCTTTCTTTTTTCAATATTGTTTCAATTTTTAAACCGATCATTTGTTTAAATCTTCTTATTTTATACTAAACAACATAAAATAAACGGGTCATAACAGAATTCTTAAGAATTTTTAATAATAAATAATATA
>JACCQN010000092.1 GCA_015709215.1 Bacteroidales bacterium | reverse complement strand
TGTCGGGAGGTTTCGCTATTGGCGTGTTCTATATCGCAACCCGTTCCGGGTTGATAGGATTTTTTTATTGTTCTTGCTACAATATCACAACCCGTTCCGGGTTGATGGGTTTTTGCTGTGACGTCTATACTACAATAGCGCAACCTCTTCGAGGTTGATCGGTTTTTGTGCTATTATTCTTGCTACAATAGCGCAACCTGTTCCGGGTTGATCGGTTTTTGCGCTATTATTCTTGCTACAATAACGCAACCCGTTCCGGGTTGATGGGTTTTTGCTGTGACGTCTATACTACAATAGCGCAACCTCTTCAAGGTTGATCGGTTTTTGTGCTATTATTCTTGCTACAATAGCTCAACCCATTCTGGGTTGATCGGTTTTTGCGCTATTATTCTTGCTGCAATAGCGCAACCTTTTCTACCTCACCATCACTTTTGTGTGATTAATTTGCTGGCCGTGCTGCAGCCTGGCCAGGTAGATTCCGGAGGCTAATCCATCCAAAACCAAGCTTAACTCCTGGCTGCCTGCTGGCATTGTGCCGGCTTCGTATTTCAATACTTCCTGACCGGTGATGTCATATAGCTTAAAACTCACGGCTACGGGCTGCGACAGATCGAATCGTATGGTGAGGGCTTCATTGGCCGGATTGGGATAGACAAATAATCCGTGGTCATCAAAATCATATGTATCTTCATACCCGACAAAATCAGGGGTTTCGAGCTGCTGATCTGTAAACACCCTGAACTCGCCTGCCGGCAACCATATGCTTTGCTGGGTGTCTGTTACTTCCAGGCTTTCACCGCTGAAATAATCATACCAAATACCTGCTTCATAAAATCCGGGCACTACATCAATGCCGTTTACATCAAAATTGGCTACAATAACCACAGACATATCATCAGCTTTGAGCCTTAGCTTTTTACCGGCCCCCGTGGCTTCCAGGTTAAAATCATCTGTCTGGAATACCGGATGCGATTTGCGTAGAGCAATCAATGCACTGTAATAATTATACAGCAAACGTCTGTCCCAGTTTTGCAGGTAATTCCAGCGGATTGGCTTTGGACATACCCTGCAATCGTAATCGATACTCACATCATAGCCCAGCTCGCCAAACTGCCAGATCATCTTTGGGCCGGGAACAAGCAAAAACATGGCTGCTGCAGCTGCATTTCGCTTCGCGGCAATATTGAGCTTGCGCACATCGTGATAAGGATTGCTCTGATTGCCATAGGTGATATTTTTGTACATCTGTCGCTCTTCGTCATGGCTTTCCATATAGCCTACCAGATGGGGCTGGCTCCATCCACGCTGCTTGTAGCTCACCCCCGAAAAATTGGAATTGGGCAGCCATCCCATTGTCGCTTCGCTATAGCTGTAATTCATATTGCCCCACAGCATCATGCCGTACGACGAAAGCTCTCGTTCCTCGGTGTTGTCGGCAAAATGTTCCAGAATGACATAAGTTTCCGGATCTGCTTCCCAGATTTTATCGGCCATCCGCTTCAGAATACTGATGCGCTGACTGTTATAAGGACCGCCATCACCCACCACATTGCTAAAGCCTTTGGTGAAATCGAAGCGGAAGCCATCCACCTTGAACTCCTCGATCCAGAAACGGTTGACGCGATCAATAAAAGCTTTTGTGTAGGAACTTTCGTGATCAAAATCGTAGCCCCAGCAATAAGGCTGATGCGGGCAAACCTCATTATACCAAGGGTTTTGAGCAGTTGGTTGCCCATAATCTCCTGCCGAAGCATCAAAGTATAGCTGAACCAAAGGTGATTGTCCGTAACTATGATTAAGCACCATATCGATGATTACTGCAATGCCACGCTGGTGACAGGCATCGATAAAACGTTTATAATCGTTGGTTGTGCCATAGGCCTTATCGGCAGCAAAATAGAAGGAAGGGTTATAACCCCAGGAGTCGTTGCCTTCAAACTCATTGATGGGCATCAGCTCAATAGCATTCACGCCGAGGCGTTCGAGGTAATCGAGGGTATCCATTACCGTTTTGATAGCACGTGTTCCAACAAAATCGCGGATATGCAATTCATAGATCACCAGTTCTTCGGGGGCAGGTCTTTCAAAATCAGTCACTATCCATTCATATTCAGCTTGGGCGGTTTGAAATACTGAAACGATGCCGCTGGTTTTTCCTTCGGGATAGGGCATCAGGTTGGGATAAGTAGAGGAAGGGATATACTGATCATTCCAGGGATCGAGCACTTTATTCGTATAAGGATCGGCAATGCGCAGCTGGCCATCCACAAAATACTGGTAAGCATATTCCCTTCCAGGCTCCAGGCCAGTGAGTGCTATCCAGTAGCGGCCTTGATCAGGGGTGCGGAACATATAGTTGGTTGTATCGAGCTGCCAGTTGTTAAAATCGCCTATGGCAAACACATATTCCTTGAAAGGCGCTTGCAGCACCAGGGCTACGGTGGTGTCGTTGAGGTAGTTGATACCATCCTTTAGGCCAGTGGGTAAGGCGGCAACAGGCACTGCAGGACGGACGAAATACATAAAACTATCGGCTACCATTTCGTTTCCGGCCGTAGCGATCGCTTTTACCAGGTTGGAGCCTGTGCTTCCGGCTGGGATGGTGTAAATCAATGTGTTGGATGTAGTTTGTGCTACCAACAGATCATTCACAAACAGGCTGGTATTTTCGGCATCGGCAGAGGCCACTACTACCTCCAGCGATTCGTCGGGCTCGAGCAATAGCTGTGGTGCTGCAGGGCTGATGATCGTAGTAAAAAGTCCTCCCTGATAGAGCTCATAAAAAATATCTCCGTTCTCAGCAGTTTTTCCTTCGAGATAAGCCCCACCAACGGCAGCAGCACTGCGAAACACAAAGGCCAGCTGCAAAATTTCCTCACCGGCCGGAACACCATAATAGTTGCGAATATCGGGTGATATGCTCAGGGTATAGACATCTGTAGCTATTCGGGTAAGTTTGGTTTCGGGCAGGTTTTCGCCCCAGTCAGAAACAACATATTTCCAGTCGGAGCTGCTGCTGCTGTTTTCGGTAATCACGCCCGTATGAGCATACACATCGCCCGTGTAGCCTGCCAATCCGCCACTGCCTTCGGTGGCATAAAAAGTGATGGTAACGGCATCGCTGTCTGTTACAAAAGTGGGATCGGCGGTGATGACCTGGGCTTGCAGCCAAACCGAAACAAAGAATAGGATAAGGGTGAGTAGTTTGCGCATGGTTTATTGTGTTAAGGTATTTGTGTGCTTTACAAAGATAAGCCAAAACACAGTTTAACACAGTATGCGAGATACAATAGTGAACAAATTAAGTGCGCAACCGATTGCAAATTAAAAATAAAAGACTGGCTTATTGGGATGCTGTTTATATCGCGTTGCAATGGCATTTAAACAAGGTTGCACCTACATAAACTATCCTGCACTGTTTCGACAAGCGGTTCTGAAATCATTAGGCTGTTTTTGAGGAAATATTTTTCTGCCCTTTGAAACTTCAGCTCATATTTTCAACAAATTGAGTACAGTGCACTTTTGTGAAAAGCATGACAATGGTGCCAAGCGCTTGCAAAGCAATAAAAAAGGCTGCCTGATTAGGACAGCCTTTATCGATATCACACTAATGTGATTTAGTCGATCATCAATTTTTTGGCAACCACATCGTTTCCGGCTTTCACTTTTACGAAGTAAATACCAGCATCGTAGCTGCTTACATCAAGTTTGAGGTTATGCATACCGGCATAATTCAAATTCATACTGTTTGAAAATACTACCTGACCCAGCATATTTACCAAACTCATTTCAATCAATGTAGGTTTGTCAACATTTACAATCACATGGGCTGTTGTTGAGGCAGGATTAGGATTAATCTGCTCCAGACCTACAATATTAGCAGGAGCTTCATTAATGCCAACCACTGTTATCACAGGCAAATGCACCATATTGTTATCTACAACACCATGGTCTTCAAAACGTTGGTTAATTCCAGGAGCATTATCAGTCTGATATATAACATGAACATTGTCATAAATATTAGCTGCGACTGATGGGAATATACACTCACTAAAGATATGGAATACATCACCGGTAAGGTCAGTATATTCACTCCATGTTTGACCATAGTCCTCTGAGAAGCGCATCCAGATATGACGATAGTTAAAGTCTTCAGTTGCAAAGCCTAAAGATAAACCGGCATAAAAGGCATAAAGAATTTTAGAATCATGATCAAAGGCCAACTGTGGCATAGAAGATATTTTTATAAATTCGTCGCAAATTATTAAAAAGTTTTATACATTTGCTAATCCTAACCTGGACAAGCCAGAACCAAACAGGAAATGTGTAACTTGGCACTATGGAAATACTCACATCTACACATAAAAAGAACATACTTGGAGTATTAAGTTGCTTTGACAGAGTAATACTAACAGGTACACTTCCACAGATTTGTCATTCATCCGGAATGACTGCTTATCTTTATTCACAAGGAGTTCGCATTTTTGACTACGCCAAATTTGCCGAACCACTTAAAGAAAGCCTACGTGAGAATGCAGAGCAATTAGCAAAAGATAACGAAATTGATATCGAGTTTGTAGCCAAGTCGCATATTCGAAAATAAGACTTGGTGAAAAAAGCGTTAGATAAAACTGGTCGTAACTCAGGGCTTGTCCATATTCTCTCTGCCATGGAATCATGTGGTAGTTACCGGCCTTGGCATGACAAACAATCAGGAAAAACCTACCTCAAAGGATCACAAAGCAAATGCCTGCATTATTATTTTTATTTCATCGATCCATATCTGGGTTTTGGTTATGTGAGAGTGCCTACCTGGTGTCCGTTCAAGTTACAGGTTTACATCAATGGTCATAATATTCTGGCCAACGAACTCAAGAAGGAAGGCATAAATCATTCTATGATTGACAATGCTTTCGACTACATTGAAGATTTTGACAAGGCTCAGCAAATCTGCGACAATATTGATATAAAGAAAATTCACAAGCGACTTGATGAACTGGCAAAAACCTATTGCCCTGTTCATTCATCATTCAATCAGGTATACCATTGGAGCATTATGCAAGCTGAATATGCTACCGATATCGTTTTCAAGGATCAAAAATACCTGCAATCCATATATTCAGAACTTGTTTCTACGGCCATTCATACGGTGAAACCCGACAATATCGCCACATTTCTTGGCCACAAAGTTGATCCCAGGTATCAAGGTGAGATGGGTAACAATTACAATATCCGTATCCAGGGTAGCCGTATAAAACACACGATGGGCAAAAGCTCAATCAAGATGTATGACAAGTTCTCCAAAATATTACGCATTGAAACCACCACTAATGATGTAACTTTTTTCAAACACTACCGGGAGGTTGAACATAGAGACGGAACAAAGTCAATGAAATTTGCTCCATTGAAAAAGAATATTTACAGTCTAACCCTGCTATGTCTTTTATTCAAGGCTGCAAATAAAAGATACCTTGAGTTTATTTCTGCCTTCGACACCAAAGAGGCCGGGCGAAAAAGACTCGATAAGGTAACAAAACCCAAACAAAAAAACAACAGAAATTATAAAGGCTTCAACTTGTTCTCTGATCAAGATATAGTCTTATTACTTACTGTTTTAAGAGGGGAATACAACATATCTGGTTTCAGAAACAAAGACATCAGAAAGTGGTTGCCAAATTTCAACTCAGCAAAAATATCAAGGCTCATCAAACGACTCAACGTTTTTGGGTTGATAAAAAAGGCAGGAAAAACATACAAATATTATTTAACTAAACTTGGAAAAGAACTTGTTATCACAGCCCAAAGGCTAAAAGAAACAGTATTGATTCCTTCTTTAAATTATTAAACTTTTGCCAAATTTTACACGAATATTATTCAATGTCGTTTAGTTAAGAGCTAAGTATAAGTTAATGATTTTATGAAAATTAGA
>JACCQN010000013.1 GCA_015709215.1 Bacteroidales bacterium | reverse complement strand
GGCAGCAAAATGCGCAAAATTAGCCAGGAAAGCTGCATTTCTGTTTTGATTGTAAAGTGAATTCAAAAAATCTCCAAGACTCAGCGGGTAATCGAAAGCAAATTTTTGGCTTAAATCAGCTGGCATTAACTTTCTGAAATAATTTTGAGTGATTGTTTTTCCGAGATAGGCTCCGCTTCCTTCATCACCAAGCAGATAACCCAAAGATGGGGGAGAGGAGCAAATATTTATGCCATCATATAGTCCCGAGTTTGATCCTGTTCCCAAGATACAAGCAATGCCTGATTCTTTACCGAAAAGTGCATGAGCCGCAGCCTTCAGGTCGCTGTGAACGAATATTTTAGCTCTGGGAAAAATTTTAGCAAAAGTATTTGAGATGTTGTTTTTCTGCACTTCTTCCCCGCAACCCGCACCATAATAATATATATATGAGGCGTGCACTGTTTCCGGATTTCGATTCAGCAGTTCCTCAATGAGTTGTAAAAGTCGTTCGTGTGGATGTTGCCATGGATTATAGCCTTCAAGCCGGATCACAGGCAACCATTCATTATTTTTTCTGACCATCCAATCCGATTTCGAACCGCCACTATCTATCAGGAGTTGCATTTGATAACTGTGTTAAACAATATGATGATGTATAATTTTACGCTAAACTAGTAAACAATTCAGAATTTTGGAAAATTCAGGGAAGCAGATCTAAAGAAATTTTTCTTCAATAAGGTTTTCAGGAAGTAATATCATTTTTAAACACCTGATATGATAAGTTTGAAAAAAGCAAGTAAAGAAATTTGCATAAAAAACTGATAGAAATCTAATTTAGTATCTTCAGATGAGCCATTGTGTAGAATGTTTCCTTAGTTTTGCAAGATGCATGTTTACAAGCTTGGCGTGCAAAGCTAATTCCTTATATTTAAACGTTTGAATTAAATTGTTCTATGAGAAAATGGCGCATCGAAGATTCTGCAGAATTATACAATATCAATGGCTGGGGAATCAATTATTTTTCGATCAATGAAAAAGGAAATGTTACGGTAACTCCCAAAAGAGATGCAGCAGGAGTAGATCTGAAAGAGTTGATTGATGAGCTGCAACTTCGGGATGTGGCATGTCCTGTTTTGCTCCGTTTTCCTGATATTTTGGATTCACGTATTGAGCAGATGGAATCATGTTTTAAGGAAGCTGCACAGGAGTATGATTACAAAGGACAGAATTTTTTGGTTTATCCAATCAAGGTTAACCAAATGCGGCCTGTTGTTGAAGAAATTGTAAGTCACGGTAAAAAATTTAATATTGGATTGGAAGCAGGCTCAAAGCCTGAGCTTCATACTGTTATAGGTATTAATACAGATAATGATTCGCTGATTATCTGTAACGGATACAAAGACGAAGATTATATCGAACTGGCATTATTGGCGCAAAAAATGGGGCGAACCATTTTTATTGTTGTTGAGAAACTGAACGAATTACGCCTGATAACACGCGTTGCTAAGCGCCTGAAGGTAAAACCTAATATTGGAATTCGGATCAAACTAGCCAGCTCGGGAAGTGGTAAATGGGAAGATTCCGGCGGTGATGTAAGTAAATTTGGGTTGACTTCGAGTGAATTGCTCGAAGCGCTCGATTTTCTGGAACACAATAAAATGCAGGATTCTCTTCGTTTGGTACATTTTCATATTGGAAGCCAGGTAAATAAAATCCGACGGATAAAGATTGCTCTTCGCGAAGCCGCCCAGTTTTTTGTACAGATTTATAAGATGGGTTTTAAGCTCGATTTTGTGGATGTTGGTGGCGGACTGGGCGTTGATTACGATGGCACACGATCAGCAAATAGCGGTAGCAGTGTAAACTATAGTATTCAGGAATATGTAAACGATGCTACTTTTGCCATGGTTGATGCCTGCGAAAAAAATGATATCCCCCATCCAAATATTATTACCGAATCGGGACGATCGCTTACTGCTCACCATTCTGTGCTGGTGTTCGAAGTGCTCGAAACTGCGCAATTACCTTCGTGGGATGATGATGCTGAACCGCTTGAAGAAGACCATGAACTGATTCATTTGCTTTACGATTCCTGGGACAATATGAATCAATCGAGTATGCTCGAAACATGGCACGATGCGCAACAGATCAGGGAAGAAGCGCTTGACCTCTTTAGTTTAGGAATGCTCGACTTGAAAACCCGTGCACAAGTTGAGCGGCTGTTTTGGTCGATTGCCCGCGACATTCAACAAATGGTTTCAGAAATAAAACGACCACCCGAAGAGTTTTTGAATCTCCCTAAACTATTGTCGGAGAAGTATTTCTGTAATTTCTCTCTTTTCCAATCACTTCCTGATTCCTGGGCTATTGATCAGATTTTCCCCATAATCCCTATTCACCGGCTCGAAGAGAAACCGGATCGGTATGCCACTTTGCAGGATATTACCTGTGATTCGGATGGGAAAATTGATAATTTTATTTCGACCAGAAATATTTCTCATCACTTGCCGGTTCACGTATTAAAAAGTAAGGACTCCTATTATATTGGTGTATTTCTGGTTGGAGCTTATCAGGAAATTTTGGGCGATTTGCACAATTTATTTGGTGATACCAATGCTGTTCATGTTTCTGTTGATGAAAAGGGCTACAATATTGATCAGGTAATAGATGGTGAAACTGTTGCAGAAGTTCTTGATTATGTACAATATAACTCAAAAAAGCTGGTGCGAACAGTTGAAACATGGGTTACGCTTTCTGTGAAACAGGGAAAAATAACAGCCGAAGAGGGAAAGGAATTCCTGTCGAATTATCGCTCTGGCCTTTATGGATATACCTACCTGGAATAAATGATGCGGTATTATACCTGTGGTGAACTTCTACTTGATTTGATTCATGAACCTAACGGTCGGCTAACGGCTGTTGCGGGCGGTTCGCAGGTAAATGTAGCCATGAATTTGGCAAAACTCGGCAAACAGGTTTCTATGATTGGTGTGATAGGGAAGGATGGCCCTGCCGAAGTAATTTTGAAAAAGTTACAGGAGAACAAAGTAGATACTTCCTTTTTGCTCCAGCTATTGGATTATAAAACTGGCCTGGCATTTGCAACTCTCGACAAAGCAGGAAAAGCTGTTTTTGACATTTATAAGTCAAAGCTTCAGGATATTACGTTAGATATTCCATTGCCGAAACTGAATCAGGAAAGTGTGATAAGTTTTGGTAGTTTGGCTGCCATCGATTCGGTTTGGCAAACGTATTTATCGTCTTTGCTTGAAAAAGCCCATGAAAGCGGTGCATTAGTATTTTACGATCCAAATATCCGAAGTGGCTTTCAGCCAGAAAATGAAGCCTCTAAAGTGATTGCTAATATGACTAAAGCGCATATAATCAGAGGATCGGACGAAGATTTTCAGTGTATTTTTCAAACGGATAATCCTGAGATCATTGCGAAAAAGGCAGCTCTTTCTTCTGAAACAATCTTGATTGTAACCCGCGGAAACAAAGCCGTTGATTGCTTTTATCAGAATAATTTGAGCAGTTATCCTGTTCCCACTATCCAGCAATTGCGCAGCACAGTGGGAGCGGGGGATGCTTTTAATGCAGGCATTTTGTTCGCATGGGCACATATAGGCCTTAATACCAGTATTTTGAAAGAGGGTATTCCTATGGAATTACTTGCACTGATGATTGGTATGGGAGTAAGTTTTGCTACTGATGTTTGTCAATCGTCAGGTAACCAGATTTCGGATACTTTGGCCGAGCGCACCAAAACCCTCTGATTTTTTCTTATTTCCTGATTTAAAGTATTGCCAGTCAAGATAATATAATACTTTAATGCTAAAACTATTACTGATTGGAGCATTAAAGGTGTTATCCAGGTTTCTCCAATAATTTCGTTCTAGTATTTTAAATTTTTCATTGCTATAGATAGCATTTTTCCAGATCAGCAAAAGCTCGCTTCCGGGAGCAAAATTCCATTTGAAAACCATATCAATATTGAAAGCATTCACCGCAAAATCTTCATCTCCGGAGTAAGAATTTTGTATGATGGTTTCGTCTTTTTGAAGGTCATAAAAAGAAAGATAGTCAACTTGAAGCCAGTAATGCCGTGCGCGAAAAGCCAATGAAGCATCCGGACTAAAAACATAGTCTGCTTCGAGGCTGGTGGTAATATCCAAGATGTCTCTTCGTCCGAAAATTATTGAATGCGAACCATTTGTGTTCAAGCTGTCGCGCACATAACCAATATTATTCATGCTGTAATCCACATAAACAGAAGGCAAAATCAGAAAATTGTTTGATACGCGCCACCTGGGTTCGAGCTTGAACCACCAGTTAAAAAGATTTTGTTTGGGTATGTGCCAGATTCCAATGGTGTAATCGACCATAAATTTTTTACGGTAATCGGGCGAGCCCCAATGATTAATCGAGAAACTGGGGTTGGTGTAGTAAGCGTATCCAGGCACGCGCGGTTCAAAGAAATCGTGAAAACCTAATGGTCTGAAATTAACATTTAAGCCTGCCGAAAACTGATTTTTGGTTTTTATATGCCCATCATAACCTACTTCGAGGTAGCTAAATTTGCGCGGGACATTCAAATAATAGTGATTGATGAAAATACCCGATCGCATACTCAGAAATTTTCCGAAAGGCTCATAGATATTGTATTTGAAATTGTATCCATTACCAACTTCGTTGTTGCGATTCAGATAGCCCATATCGTTGGGATCATAATCGTCTGAAACGTATTTAAACCATGTTTCGGCCAAAAAATTTCCACTTACTTTTTCTACTCTTACCTGTGCATATTCACCAATTTTTGGACTGTTATCACTGGTGTAATGCTGACTGATATTGATATTTCCCGATGTTTCGTAATGATTGCTTTTGTCGCGTAATCTGAATTCGGTGCCGCTTACATTGGCTGCAAAACGGTTGTCGGGTTTGTAAACATTTGTATTGTAGATACTAATTGAAGAGTTTTTCCAGAGTACCTGATCAAAAACGAACATATTGTAATTAGTGAAAGGAGCAGTAAGGATACGTTGCTCATTTCCAGTACTATCTTTCACTTTTGCCCAGGTATTAGCTGTCATTGCATTAAAAACACCAATACCAAGCCCTTTGTTGGTTTTTCCGCTTAATTTGAAAGCATTGATAAGTTGTTCGTTTTCAGGATTATCAATAATTTGTTCAGGATCGTATTGATTTTGAACTTGATAATACCCATCAGCAGTGGAGCCAATACGCCTGCTATAGAAAATACCACCTTTGTTAAACAACTCAGTTCCTTCTGTGAAAAACGGTCGTTTCTCCTCGTAAAAAACTTCATAGGGCGAGAGCGAATAAATCTTGTCATCGGATTCCACTTGCCCAAAATCGGGGATAAGCGTTACATCAAGCGTAAAACTTTCTGAAAGCCCTGCCTTGATATCCATGCCAATATTGTAACCATTTTTCCAGTTACCGGTTTCGCTGTTGTGTTCTGTAAAAGCAGAAAAATAGGGCGTACCACTTAAGCGCAGTGGAGGCGTTATTTGTTCAATTCCAATAAGTTGACCTGATTGTTGTAAGCTTCCACTTATGGTGGCATCAATAAAATTCCATGAGGTTATCTCTCTGAATCGCTGAATATTGCGCTGAAAATTGATGCCCCATTCCTGAATTTCGGTTTTCGGAAATCGTAAGGCTGAATAGGGAATCTTGATCTCTGCAATCCATCCGTCAGCAACAATTTTTGAGTCGGAAATCCAAACTGCATCCCAATCGTAATCTTCATTATCCTGACCATCAGTTTTATAATCAATTTGCACATTACGCACTGAAACAAAAAAGGCAAGCCCATTCAATCCATCGTTATAGGGATCGATCACAACACCAAAATAATCGGCCATGCCAAAAATGTCGCGACTTTTCAATTCCTGCCAAAGGCTATCAGGCTTAGGGTCTAAAATGTGTGCACCAATGTAAATTGCCTGATCATCATAAAGTAGTTTAACATGTGTATCAAATGAGGCTGGCCTTCCATTCAAGGGTTCGCGCTGCAAAAAATCCTTTGCTGTTGGAGCAAATTGCCAGGCATCTTCACTAAGCACTCCGTCAATCTCTATATCGATTTCTGTGCGTAATGCTTCCAGATTTTTTCTTTGATGCGATTGAGCAATCAAAAAAACTGGCAGGGTTAAAAGAAAAATTAAAAATAATACTCTTGTCATCGTTTGCAATCAAATCAGTCGTTTAGGTTTTGGTAAATGATTAAAAGTTTGGTAGGGCTAATGTATTGAATATTGAATTCTTGACTTATTTTTCCATGTTTTCGGTCATTTGAATTAAGAATTTGGGTTTTTTTAAACATGGTTGAAGGTTTTCAAATAATACTGGTAGTTTTCTTCATCAAAACAAACGAAGTTTATTTGTGTGATGTTTTTCAAATCGGGGAGCAAGGTGTCAATGGTTTCTTTCACGATCAGAACGGCTTTTTCTTTTGGAAAACCATACACTCCGGTTGAAATATTTGGAAAGGCAATTGATTTACAACCATTTTCGTCAGCAAGTTTAAGGCTGTTTTTATAGGCTGATTTTAGCTTTTCACTTTCTTGTTCTACTCCTCCTTTCCAAACCGGCCCTACGGTATGGATCACATATTTGGCAGCCAGACGAAATCCTGCTGTTAGTTTTGCTTCTCCTGTTTGGCATCCGTTTAGTTTTCTGCAAGCTTCCAAAAGCTCAGAACCTGCGGCACGATGTATGGCGCCATCAACGCCACCGCCGCCCAGTAAGGAATTATTGGCTGCGTTTACGATTGCATCTGTTTGTTCTACAGTAATATCGCCTTTTTTAATTTCGATTTTGATCATGCTTCTGCTGCTTTTGCTTTTCTCACGAATAGCTGTCCCGTCTGATAACTCACTACCTCAACAGGGCTTTCGCTGTCGATGAAACCACTGAGGGCAGTTGCATCATACATTTCATCCTCAATGAGCACTTTTCCCGAAGGCCGTAGCATTGTATATGCCGTACCTGTTTTCCCGATCATACTGCTATAAACTTTATTGGCAGAAGTGAAACCTTCATTTTTGTTTTGAACAGTATCTAATGCCAGATGACCGAAAGTTGTGGTGGTGAATAACCTCTGGCTGAGGTAGATAGAAATCCCAAGCGAGAGAAAAACAGCAATAATCACTGTGAAAAAGGCTTTTGTAAGTGGCATCAGATTTACGTCGAGCGGATTGTCGCCAAAACTCTCGACCATGGCAAAGGTGAGCCCGCCTATGATCATCAGCAAACCCAAAATTCCGGTAACTCCAAAACCAGGGATGGCAAATATTTCGACGAGCAGCAGAATGATTCCCAAAACAAATACGATTACTTCCCAATGGGTTGCCAAACCCTCGAGATACAGCGGCGCAAAATAGAGCAAGGCAGCAAGAACGGAAGCTCCCAGCGGAAAGCCAACTCCGGGTGTTTGCAATTCGAAGTAAAGCCCGCCAATAATCACCATAATCAATATTCCACTCACTGCAGGATGTATTAAAAAGTTGATCACTTTATCCATCGGACTGAGGGTATGCTCAATGATTTCGTAGTTTTCGTGTCCTGCCAGTTGCATCACTTCTTGTATGCTCTGGGCTTTTCCTTCGGCAAAACCAAATTTGATAGCTTCTGAAGTAGTAAAAGTGAGTACTTTACCTGAATCTGAAACACCCGGAATAAATATCGAAGGATCAACCATTGCCTGCGCTATATCGGGATCGCGACCATTTGCCTCGGCAGTGCTACGCATCATCGAACGCATATACGACTGAAATTTGTCGGGAACAACTTCGCCTGTCTGGTTTACTACTGTTGCTGCGCCAATATTAGCACCTTCAACCATATAAATGCTGTCGCAGGCAATTGAAATCAAGGCGCCTGCAGATGCAGCATTGTTGTCGATCAACACATAAACAGGAATACGTGAACCCAGGATTTTCGTCCGTATTGAATCTGCAGCATCAACAAGTCCGCCATAGGTATTCATATGAATCATCATCAGATCTGCTCCGGCCTCATAGGCAGCTTCAAAAGCTTTTTGGGTAGTGCGCCAAACCGGTGGAGCAATTTGCTCTTTGATGTCGAATTTATACACTTTCACCGGAGCGTCTGAGGAATCAGGCAGGGCAGAAACAGGTAATAAACTATCAGACTGAGACCATGCAGCTTGCATTACTGCCAATATAAAGAAGGAGGTGACGAGCAATTTTTTCATACTATGAGATGTGCCAAATTAGGGATTGTAAAAATACGAAAATGCACAATAGCATATGAAATTATCAGGGATTGCGCTTGAATTAGTTCATTTGTATTAACTTTGACGCTTTCACAGCAGTAAGATAACACGGCTTTGAGGCTGCATCACAAGTATTATATCAAAAAATTGAATCTTTGAAATTTTCTGAACTTCAGCTTCATCCATCTTTAATGGAAGGATTGGATGCAATGGGCTTCGAGCAAGCCACACCCATACAGGAACAGGCGATTCCTGCCGTCTTAAGAAAAAAAGACCTGATAGCCTGTGCTCAAACCGGAACGGGCAAAACAGCTGCATTTATTTTGCCAGTTGTGCATACATTGCTTAATAATAATGATCTTCCAACAAAACCACAAGTTCTGATTTTAGTGCCAACACGCGAATTGGCCATCCAGATAGATCAGCAAATTGAAGGGCTTGCCTATTTTACGGGAATCAGCTCCGTGGCAGTTTATGGAGGTGGGAGTGGTACGGATTATGCCAATGAAAAAAAGGCTTTGCAAAGCGGTGCTCCAATTGTTGTGGCAACCCCCGGACGCTTAATTGCCCATCTTAATATGGGCTACGTTGATTTTTCTGATTTGAAGTTTTTAGTGCTTGATGAGGCAGATCGTATGTTGGATATGGGTTTTTTACCTGATATACAACGTATTATAGCAGTAACAAATAGTAACAGGCAAACCCTGATGTTTTCGGCAACCATGCCGGATGCTATTCGTAAACTCGCCCGTCAGATATTGAAGCAGTTTGAAGAAATAAACCTTGCCGTTTCAAAACCGGCCGAAAACGTGCTTCAGGCAGCCTATATGACTTTTGAGAATCAGAAAATTCCACTCATTCAGCAACTTATCGAAGGACGAGACATACCGCTTGTGCTGATATTTTCTGCAACCAAGAAGAGCGTAAAAGAGATTGAACAACACCTCCTGAAGAAAAAAATGAATGCCAAAGCCATACACAGTGATTTGACCCAGGAAGAACGTGGTAAGGTTTTGCGTGATTTTAAACACCGTGAAATCCAAATTCTGGTAGCTACTGATATCGTTTCAAGAGGAATAGATATTGATGATATCAGTCTGGTAATCAATTATAACGTGCCCGGAGATGCGGAAGATTATGTTCATCGTGTAGGCCGTACAGCCCGTGCTGAAAAAACTGGTGTTGCACTCACTTTTATCAGTGAAGATGAAATCTATAAATTCAACCGGATTGAGGAATTTATTGATATGGAAGTGCGCAAATTACAACTTCCGGCTGAATTGGGTCAGGGGCCTGAATATGTTGTTAAAAAACGCAAGCAGGGGTTCAGTAGAAATAAATTTCACAGAGGTGGGTCTTTCGGTCCAAAACGGAGGTAGAATTAATGCAAAATACAGCCTTTAGAGCTGCAAATATTTACTAATTTTTGAAAGTAATTCGTCGTTTGTATGTTTGTTAGTGGCGCAAATTTCTCCTCCAAAAAGCCAGTTTTCACCGCCAGAAAAATCAGCAAGCTGTCCGCCGGCTTGTTCAACAATAAAAGCACCTGCAGCCACATCCCAGGGATTTAGCCCGTATTCGTAAAAAGCTTCAAAACGTCCGCAAGCCACATAGGCCAGATCAACAGCTGCAGAACCCAGCCTGCGTAACCCTCTGCTGTTGCGCATCAAATCGTCAAAAAGTTGCAGATAGCTTTCCATCCGTGAGAAATCAATGTAAGGAAATCCGGTCGCAATCAGGCTATTGGCAAGTGTTTTGGCTGGACTAACAGCAATAGCTTTTTCATTCAGGAAAGCCTGACTTCCTTGCCAGGCATAAAAACACTCATCGCGACTTACTTCATAAACCACACCCGAGACTATTTTATCATTTTGCTGCAAAGCAATGCTCACCGAGTAAATGGGCACACCATGCACAAAATTTGTTGTCCCGTCGAGTGGATCAACAATCCAATTGAACTCGGCTGCAGCTTTGGTTCCGCTTTCTTCGGCTATAAAACCTGCTGCCGGAAGCAGCGATTTGAGCGCCGTAAGTATCATTTCTTCGGCAGTTCGATCTACGTAGGAAACCAAATCGTGCAAACCCTTCTGCTCTGTCATTTCAGGATTGAATTTTAAAGCCTGTTCCCGAATAAAAGCACCAGCATTTTTGGCAATTTCAACAACACTTAAGGTGAGGGCTTCATAGGTTTTCATGGTGTTTTTGGTTTTTTGGTGCCTGTAAAGTGGAAGTAGATAAACATACTGATTCCCAAGACGATTAAAAGTGTTGAAATAAGCTGTGCCTGAGTAATTTGCATGCCTAAAAAATGCATGATATTATTCACTCTAATCTGTTCGATAAGCCCTCTTTCGATGCCATTTAATACAAGATAAACCGCAAAAAGCTGTCCCGGAAAGCGTAATCCATTTCGTAGGAGCAAGAGGAAGCCAAATATGATCAGGCTCATTGTGGTTTCATAAATTGGTGTTGGAAAAACTGTTTCGGCTAACCGGTAACAATACGGCCCTTCACAACCCGGAATGGGAATACCTTCTCCCAAAACATTATTGGGGTAGTCATACGCCCAAACCCATTGTGGTAAAAATGACAGCCATTCCGGCATCGGAGCGGTGTTTACAATTCCCCAGTCGCCATCGCCGGCTACCTGACAGCCAATCCTGCCGATTCCATAAGCCAGAATGAGCGCCGGAGCAACAGCATCACCCATATGTCGCCAGCTTATCTTTTGTTTTTCTCCAAACCAAGCTACGAAGAAGGCAGCCGTTATCAGGCCTCCGTAAAAGGTAAGTCCATCAAACGAAAGCAGCTCACCAATAGGGTCTTTGATAAAGGTTTCCCAATTCTCCAATTGGTGAAAGATTTTAGCCCCAATCAGGCCACTCACAGCAGCAATTAGTATCAGGGTTGCGGTATGTTGATAGGGGCGGACGATGCGATTTTCTTGCTTATCCGGTTGCTTTTTTTGCTGCTTGAGATAAATATAAGCCATGCCTGCTGCGCCAAGTAATCCAGCCAGCCAATACCCTTTCGTGGAAAGCAAAACCGCTTGTGGATCTTCCTGAAAAAGTGCGAAGTTGAGCAGTACAAAACTGATCTTGTGAGCAAGGATAAAGCCAAGCAAAATATTCAGAAAAAGTTCAATCCAATTCATTTTACCAGCCTTTTCATGAATGGTTTGGGCATGAATCAATCCTTGCTGCTCCTTGCGCTTAAGCTCGGAGCGCACTACCAAAGCGGACAGCAGAAAAGCCAGTGAGAGAAAAAAACCATAACTCATTATTGGCCATTCAAATGAAGTGCCGAAAACATCGTTAACAAAATCGCTTATTCTGGGATACATAATAGTGTTTGATCAGGATTCAAAAGTAAGATTTTTGCAGCAAGAACGGTTCTATTATGTTTGAAAGAATGCATGAAATCCTGAAAATCGTGCAACAATCATAAAAATGAAAAAGGCAGCCTGATCGACTGCCTTTTCACCACCAATAAAAATCACCATCGTATTACTTCAGGAATTCTCTCACGGCTTTGTTAAAGCCTTCAGGATTCTCAAATTGCAGAAAATGTCCGGTTTTTGGGAGCATAACCAGTGTGCTGTTAGGAAGTTTTGAATGTCCTGTTTCGGCAATATTTTTTGTGAAACCCGGATTCAGAAAGCGATTTGGAATCAAATTATCATTTTCACCAAAGATGATTAAAACAGGTATTTTGATATTTTCCAGATAATCCAGAACAGGTTCGTCAACCATACCCTTTACCGATTGCACAACGGCATAGGAATAAGCTTCAAAATCGCTGGCATTGCGCATGGCGATTCGATCGGTGATCATAAATTCTGCATCCTCCGGCGTTTTATAAAAGTTGTAGTAAAGATTGGTTTGGATGGCATCCACAGGAGTTTTCATCACCCCATCCAGCGTCATCACATTGCGAAACCATTCTTTTTGACCTGGTGTAAAGTATTCAAATCCAGCAGGAGCTGCCAGAATGAGGCCTTTAACAAGTTCGGGGTAAGTGAGTGAGGTAACCATGGCAATCTGTCCACCCATGCTGTGTCCTGCAATGTAAATGTTTTCAAGATTTAAAGCTTCTGCAAACTGATTCACCACTTCAGCGTAAAAGGTCATTTTGCCGCTGTGCGGGAGTTTACTGCTTTTTCCGTATCCAGGCAAATCAATGCCAATGCAGCGATAATCCTTGCTTAGTTCGGCAATATTTTTCTTCCATGCCGGCAGGTAACTGCCCAAACCGTGGATAAAAATAATCGTTTTGTCACCTTTTCCTTCGTCAACATAAGCCAGCTCGATGTCGCTATTAAGCTTAACCTTATGCACTTCGAAAGGATATGGAATTTCATCAAAACTGCTGTATTCCGGTAGTTTCATATAGGGATTGATTTGTCCGAACGCCATTATACTTATTACAAGTAATAAACCCGTTAGCGCGTTACGATATAAAGTGCTGTAATTTTTCATAGGATGCAGTATTGAAGTTAAAACATCAGCCATTTAACAACCAGAAAACTTGTCCAGGGATCGATGGGGCGTTGTCCGTAAGTACCTCCATTGATGGGATATCCATAGCGGTCGTCGGCACTGTCGTAAAAATCGCCCAGCCACAGGTAAGCGGTATGCCATTCGATACTCATATAGGTGCCAACATTATAAATCAGCGAGAAATTGGCTTCTGTACCAATATTTTTTCCACCAGCCTGAGGTTCGGCATTACTCATGGCAAATCCGCCACCAATTTTTCCAATCAACTTATAGGGAATCAATCCTTTTGAAGCAGTGGCGCTGGCAAAGCTCATGCCATAACCCATATTCGAAAGGTCGGCGATGGCAGGAGTGTAGCGGTTTACAACATTTCCATGTGGCATCAGCAGGAATGTTCCGGAGCTGATAAAGATTGCCCCCGGTGCACCCCAGGTATTTCCGGTCATTACGCCACTGTATTTTTGATCAGCCAAACCATCTTCATCGCCTGAAGCGTAAATGAGATCCAGTTTAAAATGATCATCCGGCGTTTGCCCAAAACGGTAAATAGCTTTTAGGTTTGCGGCAAAACCGCCAATATCAGCGCCTTTCACGAACTCGCCATTGCGTTTCACATCGGCACGGCCAAAGTTATAATTAAAGAAACCGGTGAGTGAAACCCGATCGGCCATCATATCAGCATTGCGGCTAAAGAAAGTTCCAGCCCAGAAAATATCTGCTTTGTAAGGATCGGTGCCGAACTTAAATTTAAAGGTTCCCATATAATCATTGAGCAGCGAATTGAGACCCTGCCCTAAAATAGAGATTCCGCCTTTTCCGCCAGAGCGATCGCGCACATAATTAATAGAAGCGCCAACATTCCACAACGGGCTAATACTTCTTTCGGCCATCAGCTCAAACATATTCACGTCATCATCTCTGAAAATATCGTTTTCGTAAAACTTGTAAAAACCTGCTTTGTATTTGCCGAAATCCCTGTCGTTTCTGATACTGATTCCAACAGCGTCTGTTCCAAAATAGCCCAATCGATAACCTGTATTGGTCATTTTATCGAACAGGGTGCGGTAAGCATTGTACGGGCTATCGAACATCCGCTGCAAACCCAAATTTACAGCCCATCCTTTCCAGGGAAGTAATTCAATTTCAATATTTTGTGTTTGAATATTAACCTGATCAGCCGAGATTGCCCCGCCTAAATTTCCTCCGGTTCCATAAGATGCATCACCCCAGGTCCAATCGATTTCGAATGAAGCCCTTAAAATGGCTTTGCCATTGAATAAATTTGGTTTGTAAATAAAGAATGGAACAATGCGCTGCTCCACATACATAGCGTGTGCTGTATCAGAAGTGATTGTGCTATTTTGTCCGAACATCCGGCCTACAACCTGTCCGCGCAAAAATTCATTGGTGGGGTAAAAATTGGAACTCACGCCCTGATTGATAAAAAAAGCCAGAAACTGAAATTCTTTGTCTGCTTTCTCGGGAATGTCTTTGCTCATGAAAGAGGTTGTGGGTGCTTGTGCCAAAAGAAATCCCTGTGAACTAAGAACAACCAAAAGACTTAGTAAAAACTTTTTCATGGATGTATAGTTAAAAATGATTCTTCAACTGAAAAATAAGTTGCTTAAAGCCAAAAAAAATCAACGACCAGCTTGAATTTGCTGGTCGTTGAGAGATTCGAAATTAGTACTTTACATATGTTTGGACATTCATCATGCCAAATGCGCCACCGCTGGTGCTGCCAAAGCCGCCTTCGGGTGTTGCAGGCGTAACACCAGGAATTTCTGGGTCAGTTTGAGCAATTTCATATTTCATGCTCACACCACCATCGAGTAGAATTTCAAAAATACCCTCTGAAATAAGACTTGAGGGACTTGACTGATTCACAGTTATTGTCCAGATGTTTCCTGTTGAAGACTTTGCCTGGACATAAGTTCCTGTAAGTGTGGTTTTTGATCCATCCACAGTAAAGCTTTCCACAACATAGGACAGGTCAGCTTTGAAATTTGCAAAGATGGAATCTACACCAGCACCTATCAACAAAGGAGCCACATTTGCGCCAGCTGACACCCATTGGCCAATGATGCCAATTTCTTTAAGCATTACACTTTTTGATTCAGTGGTGGGCATTGCAGCGCCAGCAGCATTATAAATACTTGTAGCAGAGGCAGGAGCAACGATAAGTTCTTCGCTTCCGTTTGCAATACCATCAAGCTCAAGATTAATAGTAGCGCTGGAAGTTCCTGCAGTGTGTGTTACAGTGTAATTGGTAAGCGTTGCCGAACCACCAGAGATAGTTACGCTTAAAGCAGCAGCATCAAGGTTGCCTGTTTTGTCGGCAGCTTTGTAAACAGCTTCACTGAATGTTATTGTAGCTACAAGGTTATCAGCTGTTAAAGTAAGATCGACGATAGTAGCCGGAATTGCCGGATCATCATCATCATCTTTTTTACATGAAGTCATCACGATGCTCATTCCGAGCAGGATTGCCATAAGGCCAAAAATTTTAGTTTTCATACGATTTGAATTTAAGATTAGTGAAAGATTAATTATTAATTATCTGATATTAAAGATTTACGGTCAATTTTTCCGGCATCATTTTTAGGCAAAGCCTCCACGAAGCGGAAATGTTTGGGGATTTTATATTTTGCCAGACTTTCGCGACAAAAAGCTGTCAGAGATTCAGGGCTTGCTTCACTCTCGTTTTTCAACACAATAAATGCCATTCCCGATTCGCCCCATTTTTCGTCAGGAACACCAATGATGGCAACTTCCTCAATAGCTGGATGTTGTCTCAGAATGTATTCCACTTCAGCAGGATAAACATTTTCTCCACCACTGATGTACATATTTTTCAGCCGATCAACAACATAAATGTAGCCATCCTCATCCTGCCTTACAATATCGCCGGTATGAAACCATCCATCCACAATTGTTTCTTCAGTGGCTTTTGGATTGTTCCAATAAGCAGGCGTAACACACGTCCCTTTGAGTAAAAACTCTCCCTGCTCGCCTTTTTCGACAGCGTTTCCTTCACTGTCAGCGATTTTCACTTCATAATAAAAATTAGGTTTGCCAATCGAACCTTGCTTTTTGATAGCATCCTGATGATTTAACGATGTAACGTTAGGCCCAACTTCAGTAAGTCCGTAACCCTGACGAATCATGATATTTTTAGCATGCCATTTTTCTATCAACGGTATTGGCATGGCTTCTCCTCCAACAACAAAATAGCGTAAGTTTTCGAGTGTTACCTGGCTGAATACCTGACTATCAGCCATCATTTTGAGCATCGTAGGAACGGCCCAGAAAACAGTCATTTCGTAATCTTCCAACGCTTGCATCACTTTTTCGGCATCGAAATTGCGCATCACCAAAGTGTAGGCACCATGATGCATAAAAGGTGTTTGAAGCACATTCCAACTTCCGGTATGAAAGGAGGGTGCGCAATTAATCGAGCGATCAGCCGAAGTGATATCCAAACGCATCTGTGTGTTGATGCTGTTCCAGAACAACATTTTGTGTGTATATACTGATCCTTTTGGAAATGAGGTAGTTCCAGACGTAAATATTAAAAATATTGGATGATCTTCTTCGAAAGCTATATTTTCAAAATGATGATTTTTATTCGAAGCGAGAACCTTATTTGATTCCTCCGCAAGATTTTCAAGGCTTTGTTTTGTAGGAATAGCCCCGAATTGTTCTGTCTTGAGTAGTTTATCCTCAAATTGTTGCTCGTACCAAATTGCAGCGGGCATCGATTGTTGCAACAGGTAATTAATTTCCGGAGCAGTAAGCCTGTAATTTAGAGGCACGAGAATGATTCCGGTTTTTTGAGCTACAACAAATAGCGTGATAAGCTCCAGCCTGTTTTCGCTTAAGATGGCCAAACGGTCTCCCTTTTTTAGCTTTAAATTGGAAATCAACTCCTGAGCAAAATAATTTCCCAGTGTATTCAACTGTTTCCAACTCAATTTACGACCGCTTTCAAATTCTTCAAAAGCAATCTTTTCGGGCTGATACTGCATCCATTTGGAAGTCCAGTCAAATTTACTCATGCTTTTGTTAGTTTTTCACGATTAATAAAATGCCAAATCAGGCCTACAATACTTGATGCTACAATCGCAGTAGAAGCAGCAATGGCAGGGTTTCTGACTTTTCCTTCGATGAAAATCGTAAAGAAACCCAGATCGAGTGTTTGTGCCTGATGTAAGGCCGGTAATCCATAATATACCAAAAAGTGTACCGTTATCGCTGTAATGCTTGCTGCAAATACTGTAGAGACTTTTACCTGTTTGAAAAATATTCCAAAAATCACCGGCACGAAAGCAGCTGAAAAGTAAGCATAAACACCGTTTTGAGCAAAAATTCCAACGCTTAGCTTTGGGTTAATAAGCTGATCACTCGCCAAATAAACTGTTACAAGTGCCATTGCAACAATTGCCACTTTGTTGATCCTGATCAGACTAAGATCTGATGTTATTTTATGACCAAAAAGTGGCTGAATAAGATCAGAAGTGATGGTAGTGGAAACCGACTGAATAAGTCCTTCGAGTGTTGACATGCCGGCTGCAATGAGTCCAAGCACTACAAAAAGCCCAACAATAACAGCGAAAGTGCCGTTCGAAAAAGTTTCAACTACGTAAGCCGGAATGATGTTGTCGTTGGCCAATGGTGTGCCATTTAGGGTTAAATCAGGGAAGCTGATACGTGCGTAAAGACCGGCAATCACTACTGCAAAAAACAAAACTTCCGCAATTACTGCTGTCACCAAAAATTTGTTGACATCGGATTCCTTCTTGAGCAGCAGCGATTTGGTGATGATGTGCGGCTGAACCACAATGGCAATTCCAACAACAATTTGCGCAAAAATTATTTCATAGAAATTTCTGAAAAGCGGACTTTGAGGATTTATGGGCTCAATAAGAACAGGATCAATTGCCGCCAATTTATCAAGAAATCCCTTAACGCCATTACTGAAATGCTCGTAACCACTTGTTAATAAAATAATTGCAACCAAAAGCATTACAGCTGCCTGAATCGTATTGGTATAAACCATTGAATTAGCACCGCCATACATCATATAGCCAAAAACAAAAATAACGATCGCCAGCATTACATTGAATTCATTCAGATTCAGCGACTGCGCAATAACTTTTGTTAGTGCAACCACAATAAGAACGATAAAGGTGAGCAAAAGCAAAGCCAGTAAACCCATAAAAAAGGCGTAGGATTTACTATCGTAACGCTTTCCAATCCATTGTGCGAGGGTGAGTGCTTTTACCGTCTGACCATGTTTTCGGAAGCTTTTTGTGAGCACAACCAACGAAATCATTGAAGCCAGCGGAAGAAAAATTGCATAAGAAATAACACCTGACAAACCAAAATTTGCAATAAATCCCGGATTGATTACAAAAGTGGCAGCACTCGTCATCGATGCAGCTAAAGAAAGTCCAACAGCTACGGGAGAAAACAGGACACTACCCAAGGCATAATCGCTGATGTTTTTGGTTTTACCAGCGCCTTTCACAACAAGGTAAATCACAGCTAACATATAGATAGCGAGTAAAATCCATGTTCCGGTAATCATTGCAGTTGTTGCCATGTATCAGTTTTTAGTAGCGGAAAGCTGCGCTGGCAAAGGCCAGGCCGCCGCCTGATCCAATGAAGTAGAGCAAATCGCCACGTTTGATTTTTCCGTTTTTAATATTTTCATGCAAAGCGAGTGGAATACAGGCTGAACCAGTGTAACCATAATGATGCATCACCGTTGGAGCCTTTTCTCTAGGCACTCCAAGCCTGTCCATGGTTTCGAAAATGCTGTTGATATTAATTTGTGTGAGCAGGTAATGATCTACCTGATCAGGAGTTATGCCGAGTTTTTTATTCAGGTTTCCTGCCATCATGCTCCACATTTCCGGATTTAATTCCTTTGGAAATTTGGTGACAAATTTCAGGAGGTGATCTTTTTCTGCCACCACTTTTTCAGTAATTGGTTGAGCAGTACCTCCTGCATAAATGCCCATATGTCCGTAATATTCTCCTTTTGTGATCAGCTCGCTTGCCAAAAATCCAGTGTCAGTATCTTCTGAAGCTGAAAGGATTACAGCGCCAGCGGCATCTGCAAACAGGGTCACGGTTTTTTTATCCTGCATATTGAGGTATTTGCTCATGGCATAAGCCCCGATTACCATCACATGTTTGTAGTTTTCGTCGGCACGGATGTATTTAGCTGCCATATCGAGGGCCGTAACAAAGCCTGCGCAAGCTGTATTTACATCGAAACTTCCTGCTTTGTTCATGCCAAGCTTAAACTGAACTTTTGATGCTGTGGATGGTGAGATGTATTCGGGAGTATCAGTGGCGATGATTAATAAATCAATTGCGTCAGCAGTGAGTTGGGCGTTGTTGAGTGCATCTTTTGCTGCTTCAATGCACAAATCGGCTGTCGACTGATCTTCGTTGCACCAGCGTCTTTCGTAAATCTGCACATTTTCGGCCAGCCAGGTGCTCACATCTTCGCCCAGCAACTCGTCGAAGTAGCTATTCGGAACAATGCGCTCAGGCACATACATCCCGCTGGAAGTGATAACTGCGTTTCTTGCCATTTTTAATTAATTTAAATGGTTATGCCACCATCAACACTGAGCACGGTTCCGTTGATGAATGCTGCTTCTTCACTGGCCAGAAAGAGGTAAGCCGAAGCTATTTCTTCTGGTTTTCCAAGTCGGCCTACCGGTGTTTTGTCGCGCATGCCCTGTAAAACATTTTCAGGCATTTTGGCTACCATTTCTGTTGCGATAAAACCTGGAGCTACAGCATTTACAGTGATGCCTTTGCGGCCTAGTTCTCTGGCTAAGGTTTTTGTCATGCCAATTACAGCGGCTTTAGAAGCTACATAATTGGTTTGACCAAAATTTCCGTAAAGCGCCACCACCGAAGAAGTATTAATAATGCGACCATACTGTTGCTCCGTCATATAGGCCGAAACAATTTTGGTGCAGTTAAAAACTCCGGTCAGGTTCACGTCAATTACCTGTTGCCAGCTTTCAGGCGTCATTTTCTTTAAGGTACTGTCGCGCGTAATTCCGGCATTATTTACCAAAATGTCAATGTGTCCTTTAGCTGCAAACAATTCATTAGCAGCATTTTCTACTTCCTGATAACTGGCTGTATTTACTTTTTGGAAGCCGACATCAAATCCTTTTTCTTTCAATTCATTAGCCAGCTGATTGCCTTTTTCTTCATTGAGATCCCAAATGGAGACTGAAGCTCCTTCATGAGCAAAACGCGTTACTGCAGCTTTGCCAATTCCGTCAGCGCCACCTGTTATGATAGCGACTTTGTTTTCCAGTTTTTTCATTATATGTTATGATTTGATTTTTATCGGTTAATGAGCATTGAAATGCCTTGTCCGCCGCCAATACACAGTGTAGCCAGTCCTTTGTGCGCATCCCTTTTTTGCATTTCATAGATCAGGGTGGTTAAAACCCTGGCGCCTGATGCGCCGATGGGGTGGCCAAGTGCAATGGCACCTCCGTTTACGTTTACTATTTCGGGATTGAGTTTGAGATCTTTCACTACAGCAAGCGATTGAGCTGCAAAGGCTTCGTTGGCTTCAATTAAATCCAGATCACTGATTTTCCAACCCGATTTTGCTATAACTTTCTTAGTAGCAGGCACTGGACCGTAACCCATTATTTTTGGATCGAGCGCTGCGTAAGCAGCGGCTTCGATTATAGCAAGAGGCTTTATACCAAGTTGATGCGCTTTTTCTTCAGACATCAGCACAAGCATGGCAGCTCCGTCGTTAATACCAGAGGCGTTGCCCGCAGTAACAGTTCCATCGGTTTTAAAGGCTGGACGAAGCTTAGCAAGTTTTTCGATGGTCATGCCATGTTTTGGAAACTCATCCTGATCAATAACTAATGGATCGCCTTTTCGCTGTGGAATTACGACTGGAACAATCTCATCTGCAAAACGTTTGCTTTTTTGCGCAGCTTCAGCTTTTAGTTGGCTCTGCAAGGCAAACTGATCTTGTTCTTCACGGCTCAAATTCCAGCGTTCGGCAATATTCTCGGCAGTGATGCCCATATGATAGCCATTGAAGGCGTCTGTTAAACCATCCAGAATCATACTGTCGACCAAACTCCCGTCGCCCATGCGATAACCATAACGGGCTTTTGGGAGTAAATAGGGTGCGTTGGACATGCTTTCGGTGCCTCCAGCCAAAACCACCTCAGCTTCACCGAGTTGGATAAGCTGCATCCCCAGCATAACAGCCCTTAGTCCTGAGCCGCAAAGCTGGTTGATCGTCATTGCAGGCGTATTTTCTGAAGTGCCCGCATAAATGCCTATCTGACGGGCGATATTTTGGCCTAATCCAGCAGATAAGATATTGCCAACCAAAACTTCATCCACTACATCAGCCTCTATACGTGCGCGTTCGAGGGCTGCTTGAGCAGCAAGTTTTCCAAGTTCAACAGCTGAGAGGGCTGCCAGATTTCCTCCAAAATTTCCAACTGCAGTGCGCGCAGCCGATGCAATAACAACTTTCTTCATAAGCTTAAGTTTTTAGGAAAAAATCCATGCTTTAGATCTTTTCCTGAATATGTTGGGCAAACTTAAAAGCTTCAGCTGACTAATGTCAAACGAAATCGGTTGAAATTATAGGTTGACTTAAATTGATTTGAAATAGTTGACTATTGTAAATAGCTATATAACAATGCTTAGCAAAAATAAAAATAAGGGTTGACTTAAAGTTTAAACCAATCTGTACTCAGGTTTTCTTTGCGCATTTTGCAGGGATCATTTTCTGCATCCAGAATGAGGTCTTCTCCATTGAGTTGAAAGCTGTAAATGCCATTCTCCATGCCGCACACATCGTCTGAAAGCGTATTTACAAGGTGCAATTTTCCGTCTAGAATTTTGAAATGACCTTCGAGTGTGGCACGCTCTTCAACGGAAGGAAATTCCAGTTTAAAAAGATTTGCCTCAAAGCTTAACATAGCCCCATTTAAGGTGCTTACCCAGGTGCCTTCGAGCGGGCTAATAATCACTGGTTTTTCTTCCTTCGGTAACTCTTTGGGCGCTTCTACCACTTCTTGACTTTGTTCAACAGTTACCTGATCTGTGCTATCATTTTGCGATGAAAATAAGGTAGTTATAGGACTAAAAACTCCTTCCAAAGCTTTCTCAGTTGTGTAGGTGATGTAGAAATAACTTCCTGCCAGCGCTACAATTGCAATTATTAACACAAGCGTTAAGATGCTTGATCCTTTGCGACCTTTTTTGGGTTTTCTGGTCGGCTTTTTTCTTGTTGTTCCGGAAGATTTAGATTTTGTAGCCATAATTTTCAGGTGCAAAGATAACAGCTAATTGCTCATACAACAGGGCTTTTTTTGATCAAATTACGAGCATCAAAAAACAAAAGAAATGACAAATACTTCCGCCTAAGACAAAAAGGTGAAAAATGAAATGACTGAAACGTTTGTTTTTACGCAAATAAAAAAGTGCTCCAAGGGTATAACTCACGCCTCCGGCAATTAAAAACCAAAGTGCATCAGTAGGTGTAGATTTCACGAGTGGCACGATTGCCAATAGTATGAGCCATCCCATAGCCACATAAAGCCAAGCCGATACTTTGCGCATTCTTTGGTTATAAAACCATATTTTGAAAGCCAATCCCGCAAAGGCCAATGTCCAAATCACTCCAAAAAGTGTCCAGCCTATCCATCCATTGAGCGAAACAAGCGCAATTGGAGTGTAACTTCCAGCAATGAGCAGGTAAATAGCAGCATGATCAAACTTATTGAGGTAGTATTTTTTACGGATATTTTTGGCAGAATGAAAAAGGGTAGAGGCGGTGTAAAGCAATAACATACTCGTTCCAAAAATGCTGTAACTTACAATATGCCAGGCAGTACCGTTAAGCGAGGCAAATACAACCAACAGGCTGATTACTGCGATACTTATTGGTATGCCTATGGCATGTGAAATAGTATTGAAAATTTCTTCTGTTCGACGGTATTTGAGTGGAATTGTCATTATTGTTATATTTTCATATTTAACGGGCATTTGGTTGAATTAGTGCCCGACCTTAATTCAATTTCAACTGTTTTCGTACTTTTACTCTTTTAAATCTAAAACCTCATTTTATGCGAAATTATATTTTATGGGCGATTAGCGCAATGATATTTTTGCCTTTTTCCCTTTTTGCGCAGCAAACTGATCCGGTAAGCAACACAGCTATTAATGAAGTGCTGCAGCACCGACTCGATGAATTACAAAAAAAAGTTGATGATTTGCTCTGGCACGAAAGACTTGGGGACATTGCCTATGTGGATAAGATTTTCATTTATGGGCCACCGCCTGCCAATATCCCGAATCCTGACGCAAAGGGAGCTCAAAATCCATTGAAGTTTTATAGCTATGTGCTTGTTCCTAAAACTATTGACCCTGCAAAAAAATATCCATTGATTGTGTTGCCACATGGTGGTGTGCATGGTGATTTTGATACTTACTATACTCATATTGTAAGAGAATTGATTGCTCAGCAGTATATTGTTGTCGCACCAGAATATCGTGGAAGTACCGGTTATGGTAAATCGTTTTATGAACAGATTGATTATGGCGGATTGGAAAATGAAGACGTTTTAGCCAGCAGGAATCACATGGTTGAACACTATGATTTTGTGGACAAAAATCGTGTTGGAATCATGGGCTGGAGTCATGGCGGAATGATAGCTTTGATGAACATATTTTTCCATCCGGAGGCTTATGAGGTTGCTTTTGCTGGTGTACCGGTGAGCGATTTAATTGCCAGAATGGGATATATGACCCAGGACTATCGCGATTTGTACGAAGCTGAACATCATATCGGTCAGAGCGCACATGAGAATGTGGCCGAATACCGCCGCCGATCACCGGTTTGGCATGCCGAAAAATTGGAAACACCTTTGCTGATTCATACGAACACAAACGATGATGATGTAAATGTACTGGAAGTTGAGCATCTGATCAGAGCGCTCAAAGCCGAAGATAAAACTTTTGACTACGAAATTTATCAAAATATACCGGGTGGACATTCCTTCGATCGTATCGACACACCACAGGCCTGGGGAGCTCGGGTGAAAATTTACAAACACCTGGCTAAATATTTAAAACCTGAAAAACCAATAAATTCAGTGAAACAACTTAAACAGGCGGCTTATTTGCCTTTTTTCGCTGACTAAAAAACTGAATTAGCGGTATAAGTTGTAAACCGTTCCATGGCCTCAATACCTGCTATGGAATTGCCTCTATTATTTAGCGCAGGCGACCAAACTGCCAAACTCAGTTGCCGTGGAATTACACCAACTATGCCACCACCAACGCCGCTTTTTGCTGGCATCCCAACCCGAAAGGCGAAATCACCTGATTCGTCATATAAACCGCTGGTTAGCATTAATGCCTGCAAACGTTTTGTGCGACTAGGATTCAGAATTTCTTCTGAAGTGAACGGATTGATACCTTCATTAGCCAAAAACAAGAATGCTTTTGACAGTTGGTCTGTTGTCATCTCAATGGCACATTGGTTAAAGTAAACATCAAGTACCTCTTCAACAGGATGATGAATATTGCCAAAACTTTTCATGAAATGTGCCAGGGCATAATTGCGATGACCCGTAGCTTTCTCTGATGTTGCAACTTCCTGATTATAATCAATGGATTCGTCACCAGCTAGTGATCTTACAAATTCCAGGAGTTGATCCTTAGGGTTTTGGCAATGCTCAAGCATCATATCTGCCACAACAATTGCTCCGGCATTGATGAATGGATTGCGTGGAATACCTTTTTCGTGTTCGAGTTGAATGAGCGAATTAAAAGCAGTTCCGCTTGGTTCACGACCAATACGATCCCAAATGGCTGTCCCGATTTTGCGATAAACCATTGTAAAAGTAAACACCTTGGAAATACTCTGAATCGAAAAAGGAACGGTGTGATTGCCCGTTGCAAAAGCATTGCCATCGCGCGTAATCAAACTTATTGCAAAAAGCTCAGGCGAAACTTTAGCTAATGCCGGAATATAGTCAGCTGGCTTCCCCAATTTTGAAAAAGATTTGGTTTCTGATTCTAAACGTTCCAAAAGCTTTTGATAGTCCGTTTGGATTTTCATGATGGCATTTTTTGCAAAAGTCTGATTTTTATCTCAAACCAGGAATTTTGTGTGCTAGCCAATTTTTATTGCGAGGCTATTTTTTATTTTCGATGATCTCCAACAAAGCTTCAGCCCAATAATCCTCATCATTAAGGCTGGAAACCAATTGCAGCTTTTCGCCTCCATGTTCTTTAAAAAGCAATTCATATTCATAACCAATTTCAACAATCGTTTCGAGGCAATCCGTCACAAAGGCCGGGGCGACAACCAACAGCTTTTTAACGCCTTGCTTTGCCAGCTGAATCACTTGTTCATCTGCAAAAGGCCGCAGCCATTGCTTTGTAAGCCGCGACTGAAAAGCTGTACTGCTTTTTTCAGGAGATATGTCTGTGGAGGCTTGCAAAAGTCGTGTTGTTGCGTAACAAGTTGCCCGATAGCAAAAATGACCATCCTCAGGAAGCTGGTTTTCGCAGGAGCAGGAAGCTATTTTCTTAGCGGGATGAATGCGGTGAATATGCGATTCGGGTAAGCCATGATAAGAAAAGAGAATATGGTCGAATTCGGGGGGATTATAATGAGTTATCTGCTTTGTAAATGCCTGAATAAAAGCGGGATGATTGTAAAACTGTCCAACAACTTTCATTGAAGGGATTACAGTCCAGTTTTGGATAAGATTCATCACTTTTTCGACTACTGTGCCCGTAGTGGATTCTGCATAGTGTGGATACATTGGGACAATGACAATTTCCTCTGGCTGAGCAAGTTTGATTTGCTCCAATACAGATTTAACGGATGGATTACCATAACGCATTGCCACAAAAACCTGCTCCTGAGCCTTAAGTCTGGATTGCATTTTTTTTGCCAGATTTTGAGTGAGATAGAGCAGGGGAGAGCCTTCGCTGGTCCAAAGCTGCTGATATAGCTTGGCTGATTTTGGCGCTCTGAAGGGTGCAATAATCATATTTACCAAAAGCCATCGTGGGATAGCAGGAATATCAATTACATGCTTATCACCCAAAAACTCTCGCAGATAAGGCCGAACATGTTTTGTTTTTGGCGAATCGGGTGTGCCAACGTTAATTAGTAAAATTGCTTTCCTCATTATTTTTGGTTTTTCTGAATCTCATCAGCAAGCATAAACCCTTGTTTGATGCGATCGGCCATGCCAATGCCATCTCTGATATTACCTGCCAGCCAAAGTCCGGGAAATTGTTTTTCGATCTCCGAGATGTTTTCAAGTCTTGCCTTGGAACTGATATCGTATTGTGGAATGGCTTGTTTGTAACGAAATATTTCAACTAAATCTGGCTTTGTATCCTTCAGCTTAAACAAATCATTTACTTCACGCATTACTATTTGCCTGATTTTTTCATCCGAAAGCTCAAATAATTCTGGGCGTTTTATTCCACCCATAAAAACAGAAAGCAAAGCACCTTGTTTTGGAGCCCTGTCTTCAAAAATTGATGATGGGAAAAGTACACCCAGCAAATCTCTGTTTTCCTTTTCCGGAATAAGACCTCCAAAAGCATTAAGCTGTTTGCCAGGCCATTGATTATATCCCAAAGCAATTTGTACGACTTTGGCATACCTTAAATTCAGAACCGGAAGTAAAGCGTTTTCTGGTAGAAAATCGAACAAATCCTTCAGAAAAGCTCCGCCGCTGGTGGTAACAAGCTGTCTGGAATGGAAGCTCGCTTCTTTTCCATCATGAATTGCTTTACAGACAAAGCCATCAGCCGATTTTGAAACACATATCAACTCATGGCTGGTTTTTATTGATTGCAGTGGCAATTTTGTTGCAATGGCGTTGATAAGTTGTTGCAAACCTCCTTTGGCTGAAAAAACAGCTTTGGTTACTTTTTTCTCCAGATCGGATTTCGGTTGTCGCGCCTTCGCAAAAGCGCCTTTGATAAAACTGCCATAATCCTGCTCCAACCGATAAAGTTTGGGCATGGCATATTCCGTGACCAGTTGCTTAGGGTCGCCAGCGTAAATCCCGCTGATAAATGGATCTACAGCATAATCCAAAAAACTTTTCCCCATTCTTCGTATCACCAATTCCGAGAGGGTTTCGTTGGCATTGCTTCCTTTTTTTCGAAAGGGTTCGCCCAAAAGTCTTAGTTTGTCGCTAAAACGAAATAGCGGTGTTTTAATTCCTCCGATCAGTCCGGAAGGTAAGTTTTGCCACTCACCATTTTTCAGTATCCAGCGGTTTGCTGCTTCTGGATTGGCTTCTATCACCGGGCAGGCTGCCGATTCAAATAATTGAACTGCTTCTGTGGTTGAAAGCACACCGGTATTAGGGCCGCTTTCGTAAACAAAGCCGTTTTTTGAATGGGTTTTAATCACACCTCCAAGCGTATCATTTTTTTCGAGTAAAATAAATGGAATACCCAATTGGTATAGCTTGAAAGCAAGGGTTAAGCCAGTTAATCCTCCACCTGCAATAATGACTTCGGTTTGTGATGCGTAATCGGTCATGGCTTTGATATTAAACCGTTTGTGAATATAATCGTGTTGGATTTTGCTGTAAAGGATCAAGTGATGCTGCAATATTTCGGATAAATAATTGTCCTTCATCAGTAATTTGATAATGATGGTTTTGAATCTCCAAAAGACCATCATTCACAAATTCATGAAGTTCTGCTTCGTTAATACGTAAGGCCTGCAAAACTTCAGGGAGCTGGAGCTGTCTTTTGTTTGCTAAGTCGTTTAAATCCAAATTTCTGTTGCACATCAATTCTGTAATAGATTCACGAATCAGCATCTCGTTTTGGTTAAGAAGATATCCTTTGACCGTTGCTGCGCCCATTTCATTGATGCGCTTGATATAGTCATCCACCGACTTGGTATTCTGAAGGTAAGCCTGCTCAAGTTGACTGATAGCCGAAACACCTACAGCATAAACCTGTCCGGTAGTTTCTCGGGTGCAATAGCCCTGGAAATTCCTATGTAACTTTTTCTTTTCGAGCGATACAAAAAGCTCGTCATCCGGAAGTACAAAATGATCCATACCAATGGCTTTGTAGCCAGCTTCTTTTAGTATTTCGGCAGCAGTTTCGTAAAGCTCAACTTTAAGCGAGCTATCAGGCAGGCCACGCTTTTCAAGGATTTTTTGGTTCTTAAAAACCGACGGAAGATGGGCATAGGAAAAGGTCACCAATCGATCGGGGCGAAGCGCGACGGCTTGCCTGATCGTTTGCGAAAAACTTTCAACAGTCTGACCCGGAAGACCATAGATAAAATCAAAATTAATGGCGTTTGCTGGTTTTCCAGCTTTGATAATGGCCATCAATTCATCTACCGGAAGCGCTGATGGATCGCGGTTTACCATTTTTAAAACATTCCTGTTAAAATCTTGAATTCCAAGGCTAAACCGATTAAATCCAGCAGTTTTTAAGGCTTCGATGTAACTATGATCCAAATATGCCGGATTAGTCTCAATGGCTATTTCAGCATTTTCAGTTAGGTCGAAAGCATCAAAAATCATTTGATTCAGCTCGTGCAAGGCTTCAGCCGGTATGGAATTTGGAGTACCGCCACCATAATGAATTTGTGAAACCTTACGGTTCTTATCAAGCAAACCAATTACCGTTTTCAATTCCTTTTTTAGTGCATCTAAATAGGCCTCAACCTGTGTGGCTTTCCCTAGCGGACAAGTGTTGCAGCCGCAGTAAAAGCATAATTTTTTGCAAAACGGAATGTGCAAGTAAAAAGAAATATGATTGGGCGAGAAGTTATTCGATTCACTTAGGGCCTTTTCAAAATGCCTGTGGTCTATTTCTTCCGTAAAATGATTTGCCGGAGGATAACTGGTGTAGCGTGGAGCTGGTTTATTGTATTTTGTGATGAGTGCATTATTCATTTGTCAGAGCTCGTTTTTTGTGTGTTTGTATTAAAATCAGAAAAGCCATTATGGTAAAAACAATCTCTACCATAAAAAGTGTTGAATACCCAAATTGATCTGCCAGTTTACCACTAATAATGGCCAGAATGATTCCACTTAAGTGCGAAACAACTATTTGCAAAGTGAAATCGGTGCCTTCGCGACCCTTGCGCACTTTGTCCATGGCATTGGTATAAATAGCAACCGTCGACATGCCATAAGACGACCATAGCAGCATGATACCAATATAGATTAGATGAATTCCGGGCGTGCTAAAGCTTATCAACCAAAAATATAATCCGGAAAGGAGACTCAATCCCAAAAAGCCAAACAAAGCACTGATTTTTCCTGTTTTGCGGATAATCCAACCAGCGGCCATGGCCGAAACGGCTGCTACTGCTGTGCCGAAAATCCCTGCCATAAAACCAATATCTTTGGCGTTATAGCCCAAATCGACCAACCAGGGTTTTAGCATGGCCAGGATGCCAATTATACCTGAATAATAAAAGAAAAGCAGTAGAACCCACCATCCAATATTTTTTACTTTAAAAAAGGATAGAAGATCGGCTAGGCTAACACGTTTTTTGGTGCTTTCGCTGGCTGGTTCGTTCAATTTGACAAATCGCAAAGGTATCAGCGCCAACAGCACAAAAAGCGCCAGACAAATCAACAAATAATACCAGCCCAGGTAATAGTAAACAATCAGTAAAACACCACTTCCGAGCAGGGTGCCGATAAAACTTCCGGCTGATTGCATACTGTTACCCAAACTTCGCTCGTCTTTTTTCAGCAGTAAAATGGCAAAAGCATCTGTTGCAATATCCTGCGTGGCAGAAGCTGTGAAAGCAATCAGCATCAATGCTACAATCAGACTAAAGTCAGTTTGCAAACTAAAAAAGCCGATGTGCAGTATTATCAGGGCATAGAAAAATTCAGAAAGGTAAATCCAGCGTTTATATTGCCACATATTGTGGGCGTTGTTATCGACCAACGGAGCCCACAAAAATTTGAAAATCCAGGGCAGCTTTACCAATTGCAGCAGACCAATAGATTCGAGTGAATAGTTTTCCTGACGCATAATTACCGGCACCACAGTGGAGAAGAAGCTCATAGGCACTGATTGTGCAATATACAAGCTAAAAAGCACCGGAAATTTCGACCAGTTGGGGTGTTTATGCATTACAAACTCACTTTGAGGTTAATGCCATATTGGGCAGGCTTTCCGGTTTGCATATACTGATTGCCAAGTGCTTCAAAATAAAATGAGGTGTACTCAGCGCCAAAAATATTTTTCCCAAATAGCCCGATCTCTAGCTTATTTTTTGTGAAACTTACCCTTAGATCAACAATATCGTAAGGCTTTTGCTCAAAGCTGTTTTGTTCGTTCCAGAAGAGCTCACCCGTACTTTTCCACAAGGCACTGATCCTGATGCGATCCAGCAAAGGTTTGTTTAAAACAATCGACTTGTTAAGCTGAATGGCCATGGTGTGCCGGGGCACATAAGGCAGGTAATTTCCGTTGTAGTTTTTAGTTGAATCAACAATATGCGACAGAAATGCTGCATGGGTGTAACCATAAGAAGCAAATAATTCAAATTTGGCAGGCAAAAGGCTTTTCACAGCCACCTCAAAACCTTTGCTCAGGCTATGGCCGGCATTTTTAAGCATAGAACCTCTTCCGCTTGGAACGGTTTGATAGATTTGTTGGTTTGTCCAGTCGATATAAAATAAGGAAAGCTCAGCAAAAGTACGCTGATCAAACAAGGAGGTTTTCAAGCCAACTTCATAATTCCAACTTTGTTCTGGCTGAAATGTTAAGTCTTCGGGGCGCTCAAATGTAGAATTGAACCCCCCTGTTTTAAACCCTTTGGCTGCCAGCGCATAAACTGAAGTGGAGGAGTTAACCTCATATGACAAAGCCAGCTTGGGCGAAATTTCACTGTAGGTCAGTGCTGGATAGGTGGTATCAGCAAGGTTTACCGTTTGACCAGCGCGTTCCATATCATAATGGTAATAAAGGCTGGATCGTTCAAGATCGAGTCGGATTCCGGCCGTCAAACTCAGTCCGGGAAACAATAGGTTATCGAGGCGTGATTGATGGAAAACAGCAAAACCGCTGTTCATTTCTTCATAGTCTTTCAACATGCGGGCTTTTTGCGCCCAGGCGTCAACGTCAACAGTTTTGTCTAGCAACTGGGCAAAACCAAATATTCCGGCAACCCATTGATAATTTCCTGTGTAGGACGATTTGAAGACAAATTCCTGCGAAAGCATGTGTTGCGCCTGCTTTTGAACCACCATATATAAGGAATCTGGCGTAAAATCCTGATCAATTTCTTGATCATCAGCAAGTAACTGATAACTTGTGGTGCTAATCATTTCGATGGACGGTCCTTTGTAATTCAGGATTAATCCGTTGGTAAGCAGGTTACGGTCGTAGCCAGAGGGCTGATTATAATTGATTTGCTCGGCCTTTTGCAGCGAATCATTGTAGATCGCGTAAGGATAACCACCCTGCTTGCTGTATTCAAGGCTTAACACATTACTTAACTGCCATTTTTCGTTTATTTTCCAGTTAAGTCTGTTTCTGAATCCAATAGCGTCCATATAATCTACTTGCTCGCCATTGAAAGTATTGGTGAAAAAGCCATCGGTATGCCTGTAATTCAAAGACAGGCTATAATGCAGCTGATCACTGATTTTGTCGTAATGACTTAGCGCCGCTGAATACTCACCATAGGTTGCCGCTGAAAGGTTGAAATTCGTTTCAGGATTGCTGCCCGGCGATTTGGTAATGACATTGATAATGCCTCCCATCGTATTCCTGCCATAAAGGCTTCCCTGAGGGCCGCGCAGAATTTCAATCCTTTCAACATCGAAAAAATCGAAATCAAATGCTGATTTTTCAAAATAAGGAACCTGATCTACGTAAAGTCCTACGGATGGCGCGTTAATCCTCGAACCAATGCCACGGATATAAACGGGCGAGGTAAGTTTGGACCCATAATCGGGCATGAATAAATTAGGTGTGATTGATGACAAGTCTTTCACAGATTCAATACCGCTTTCTTGTATGGCACGGTTGGTCAGAACTGTTGCTGCTCCTGGCAATTCTTTCAACTCCAGGCGGTCTTTAGGGGCTCTAATGGTGATTTCATCAAGAATGATTTCGGGAATACCGGTACTGTCGTTTAAGATAAAATGCATCTGTTGTGCATTCAGCTCAAGGGATAGCAGCACGAACAATATGCTGGTTATAAGTAAAATGCGCTTCATTAATAAAGAGTTAAATGTTTTGGTTTTGTAAAATTGTCAGGGAAAAGCTACTGTTTGGTAGCTTGAAAATTTTAAACCAAAGCCGGAGGCGGGCGACCGAAAAGTGTGTAAGTGATCAGATGGTTAAATAAGCTAAAAGTCGTGCAACTTTCACTGCATTTTTGTTTTGGAAGGGGGGGGATTCCAGGTGAATTTTCTGGCAAATCCGAAACTTCCTGATCACTAAAATAATCTGAATAATCAAAATAACTATAGTAGGTATTATGATTTGTCTGGGCAAGAATGACCTTAGGATTGAGATCGGCATTGCTGAGTGCTTCCTGTTCCAGTGCCTTAAGCGAAAAGCCGGCAAAGGAAATCAGATACAGCACTGCCAGGACAATGTAGGGAAGATTAGTAGATAACAAGCCGAAGAAAAACATAAGTCATCCTTTTTCAGCTGCAAAGAAAAAACATTTTTACGAATAGATGCATTTAAATACTTAATTAGGTTTAATTTGGAAATACTCTAAATTAATGGATTATTTCTTGCTCGTTTATGCGGATTTTGTACTATTTTTACTTAACAGATGTTAAAAACGCGTATTCTGCCTTCAGGCAAAAACAAAGGTTTTCATTCTGTGTTTAGAGATTGTTTTGACATAAATACATAGCCCATGCAAAAGTTACTTATCCTTGTGGCCGTCATTTTTTTTCCATTCCTCATGCTGGCTCAGCAGAACGTTAAATATGAGCGCGAAAAAAAGATTTCAGCGGAAGATTTTCCGGATGCAGCAATGCAGCTTATTCTGCCTCTGCTCGAAAATGCAAAAGCAGTTAAGTTTTATCAGGAGACAAATCAGGATGGCATAAACTACGAAGTGAAACTAAAGTATGATAAAACGCATTACAGTATTGAATTTGACAGTTTACAACGGCTGAAAGATGTTGAAGAACTGCTGGATTGGAAAAAAGCAACGGATATTCCGCGAGCAGCAATAAAGCGAAATATGGATGATACTTTCCGCAAGCAAAAAGTAACGCGCATTCAAAAGCAATATAATCTTAAAAGTTCAGTAAAGCAATTGCAGAGCTTGCCACCAAGTGAAGACATCATCTTATCAATTAATTATGAGCTGGAAGTAGAGGGGGAGATGCACCGAAAAAACGTACTTCAGTTTTATGAGCTGCTTTTTGATGAAAATGGTGAGTTGATACAGCAAAGGGTAATTCAAAAAAATATAACCGACAATCTTATTTTTTAGCATGAAAAGATACCTGTTACCGGTTTTTGTTTTTTTTCTTTTTTTTACTTCGTTTGGGCAGGTGAGACCAGTTTTTATAGAGCCGGCACTTTCTGTTGGTAAAACACTGAAAGGGCGCTGGTCTGCCAATGCCAAGCTGGTTTTCCGGCAGCAAATGGGGCTGTTTGATTCGGATGGATTTACGGCTTTTTCTCAATCGGATATTCTTGAAATTCAGCTTTTTGCCAATTACAAATTACTTGGCAGCAAACAAATAACTTTAGGATATCTCTATGGAATTGACGAGCCGTTTCTTGATGAGCCTGCATGGGAACATCGGCTAATGCAACAATTCACTTTCGGTTCCGGAAATGGTTTCAAATGGGTTAATCGCTTTCGGCTGGAGCAAAGATTTGGCGAAGAGAATTTTAGAAATCGTTTTAGGTATCGGTTTACCTTTGATCGGCCGATTTCGGGAAGCCAGCTTGATTCCGGAGAATGGTATTTTGTTGCTGGAGATGAGTGGCTTTATACATTTACTGGAAAAGCAGGGGAAGATCATCTCGAAAATCGCTTAAATGCCGGACTGGGTTATTTGTTCGAAAACGGACAAAAGCTGCAATTTGAAATACAATACCGTATTATTCGGATGGTTTCTTCTTGTGCAAGCAGTGCATGGCATTTTTTGGTTACACACAACCTTAAATGGTAGTATGTATTCTATTTTCTTTCTTTTTGTTGCGGTAAATGATTTTTGCCTTTGAATATCTCAAGCTGTTGTAACACATGATTTACAGCCTGTTTGTAACAAACGTTTGCGAAAAGCTTATTTAGACCGTTTCTAATAAAGCAGGTTGAGCATGAATTTCCTTTATTTTGTTTGGTTTACTCGACTTAAAAGCTGTAATTTTGCCTTGTTAACGAAATAACAATGTTAAAAACTAACAGGTAATTTATACAGGACTCATTTTAAAAAGTCAAAAACGATGAATTTAGAAAAAATCATGAATGACCTGGAGAAAAAACATCCGGGTGAATTAGAGTATTTACAAGCAGTTCGTGAGGTGCTTGAAACACTAGAAGACGTTGTTGAGCAAAACCCTCAGTTTGAAGCAAATGGAATTATCGAGCGGATAATTGAGCCGGATCGTGTGTTAACTTTTAAAGTGCCATGGGTTGACGACGATGGAAAAGTTCACGTAAACCTTGGTTATCGTGTACAGTTCAATAATGCTATTGGACCATACAAAGGCGGCTTGCGTTTTCACCCCAGTGTGAATCTCAGCATCCTGAAATTTTTGGGTTTTGAACAGATTTTCAAAAACAGTCTTACAACACTTCCTATGGGTGGTGGTAAAGGCGGTTCTGATTTTGACCCAAAAGGAAAATCCGACTCAGAAATTATGCGTTTCTGCCAGGCCTTTATGCTTGAGCTGTGGCGCCTGATCGGGCCCGAAACTGATGTGCCTGCTGGTGATATCGGCGTTGGAGGCAAAGAAATAGGCTTTATGTATGGTATGTACAAAAAACTGGCTCGCGAGCATGTTGGCGTACTTACCGGAAAAGGCCTTAATTGGGGTGGTTCTCTTATACGTCCTGAAGCTACTGGTTTTGGTGCAGTTTATTTTGCTCAGGAAATGCTTGGAACAAAAAATACTGATTTTGAAGGTAAAATCGTTGCTGTTTCTGGTTTTGGAAACGTAGCCTGGGGCGCTATTTCAAAAATCACTGAACTGGGAGGAAAAGTCGTTACTATCTCTGGTCCTGATGGATATATTTATGATCCTGAAGGTATCAGTGGCGAAAAAATTCAATATCTGCTCGAGTTGAGAGCTTCTAACCAGGATATCGTAAAACCTTATTCTTATGAGTTTCCAGGTGCTCAATTCCATGCCGGAAAACATCCATGGGAAGTTAAGTGCGATGTTGCTATGCCTTGTGCTACTCAAAATGAATTAGGAAAAGAAGATGCTGAAAACCTGGTGAAAAACGGCGTAATGTGCGTTGCTGAAGGTGCTAACATGCCTTCTACTCCAGAAGCTGTTGATACATTCAAAAAGCATAAAATCCTTTTCGGACCTGGAAAAGCTGTAAACGCTGGTGGTGTTGCTACTTCGGGATTGGAAATGACTCAAAACTCGATGAAGATTGCATGGAGCCGAGAAGAAGTCGATGCCCGTTTGCACGAAATCATGAAGAATATTCATGCTGCTTGTGTAGCTCATGGCACGCAGGAAGATGGCTATATCGATTATGTAAAAGGCGCTAACGTAGCTGGTTTCCTAAAGGTAGCCAATGCTATGATGGATCAGGGCGTTGTTTAATCTGATCCGGACATAAAAGGTCCAAACCAAAACGTTGAAAAAAGGTCGTTGCTTTTGCAGCGGCCTTTTTTGACTCAACAGAAATAGCCGGTGAGAGAAAAGAAATCCAACTATATTGCTGTATGAAAACACAAGAGATAATTCGGTATTTAAAACCTGCCGGGATGCTGGAATATTTTGAGCTTTAATGCTTTGAAAGATAGCGTTTACAGCTATACCAGTCTTGTGATGAACAGAATACAAACTTACTGTATTCAAATAGGTAATGAAATCCACAACAGACTGTTTCATCCGGAAGGAAATCGCTGGCCGGATTCTAATCAAATGCTGAGCTTGTTGCAATCGGCTAACAAAGCAGTGAGAGATGTGAATCCTGGAACAAAAATTATCACGCATTATGCTGGTTATGAAGGAGCTGAAAATTTTTATAAACTAGTACAAGAGCTTGATTATGATATTATTGGCCTTCCCTTTTATCTGCTTTGGCGTGGCAAATCGCTATCAGAACTTGATAATGCACTGAAAAGGCTGCAGCAAAAGTTTGAAAAAGACATCTTGATTGCTGAAACTGCTTATCCCTTCACACTGGGATGGAATGACCAAACAAATAATATTGTCAGATTGGATGAGCAGCTAATCCTGCCCTATTTTTAGCGAGTCCCTAAGGACAACATGCATTTATTCAACAGCTTAAATCGATTATTTTGGAAGACGGACCAGGCGGAATCGGCTTTTGCTACTGTGGAGCTGAAATGACGGCCTACAAAGGTTTTCAGGCAGATGACGGTTCGCCCATTGAAAATCAGGCTCTGTTCAAATTTGATAATCACACTTTACCTGCGTTTAATGTTTTTAAAGAGAATGAATAGCCGATTTTATCAAAATGCACTTTGATTCAATTTTTCACACTGATCGGGAGCAATAAAATCTCATAATTTGTGTGATCGAAAAATTCGTTTTAAATTGTAATTTTGTCAACTTTAATAAAAGCTGCATCTCTGAATGGAATTTTTGAATCCCACAATGCTGTATGGATTATTTGCACTGGCAATTCCGGTGATTGTGCACCTGTTCAACTTCAGGAAGCACAAAATGGTCTATTACAGCGATGTGAGCTTACTCGAAAATTTGAAACAACAAACTTCCCGAACCAACAGGCTTCGTCAGCTTATTATTTTGTTTTTGCGTATGCTGGCTATTACCGCAATTGTGCTGGCCTTTGCACGGCCAGTATTTACAGATAATGCTCAGCTTGAGACTTTAAGCCGTAAAATGAGTTTGATTTATATCGATAATTCCAGGAGCATGCAGCTTTTGGGGCAGCGCGGAAGTTTGATTGATGATGCCCGAAATACTGCTATTTCGTTGGTTAGAAACTTAGGGCCTGATCACCGTTTTATGCTGCTTACAAATGCTTTTGATCCAGCCCATGAACGAGCAATGACGCGTGATGAAATCATTGAAAAGCTACAATATATTACTGCCGGAAGCGCTGCTGTTTCCATGCAGGATATGCTTTTGAGGGCTGAATATCTGGCTCAGCAACACCAGTACGAACAGCTTGAGTTGTATGTCTTTTCTGATTTTCAACAAAGTGCTTTTACCGAATCGAATCTTCAGCCTTCTAATCGGATTAAACTTATACTCCTTCCTTTTAGTGCCTCCCAAAAAAACAATGTTTTTATTGATAGTGTTTGGCTTACAAATCCCGTGGTGCAGAATGATATTCCAGTGGAGCTTAATGTTAAAATCAGCAATCAAAGTGCAGATCAACTCAGGAGTTTGGCACTTCGTCTTGAAACCTCAGAAAAGGTGCTTGCTATTGCCAATAGCGATATTGATCCACAACAAGACAAGGATATAAAGCTATCATTTGTGCCTCAGGGTTTTGGCTATTTGAATGCACAGCTTAGCATTGAGGATTTTCCGGTAGTGTTTGATGATACTTATTTTATCAGCCTGGAAATTGCGCCCAAGATTGAAGTGCTTGAAATATATAAGCAATTGCCTGATCCATCGCTTAGTTTGCTTTTTTCGGACGATAGTTTGTTTGCCTTATCCAGTACGTCAATGTTTCGTGCCGACATCCAAATGTTTGCTGATTACCAGTTGATTATTGCTCCCCTGGATAGCGAAATGAGCGAAGGAATGCGTGCAGGACTTGTAGATTGGGTGGAAACCGGAGGAGCTTTGTTGTTGTATCCCGATTTGGAAGCAGATATTCCTGTTTCAAGTATCGATAAACGTTTACAGATGACCATACAGCAATTGGCTGATACTGCTTCCACAAGGATTAACGACATCTTTGTAGAGCATCCCTTTTTTGACGAAATGTTTAGCAAGATTCCCGAGAACGCTGATTTGCCTGTAGTTAATATACATCACAGATTAATGCCGGGCAGTGGAAATGCAACCCTTGTAAGTTTGCTAAACGGAAACCCCTTCTTAACCTATAATAGTTTTGGGCAGGGAAGTGTTTTTCATCTGGCAGTACCTTTAGATAAGTCGGCTTCAGGATTTACAGAAAGTTCACTTTTTCCGCCTTTGTTGATCAGGATGGCCTTTTATGGTCTTTCACAATCAAGGCTGAGTTATGTTCTGGGTGAAGACAGGCAGCTTGCAGTAAAGGCAAGTCTTCCGGGTGATGAGGTGTTAAGAATAAAGGCTTTAAATGATGAATTTGAGATGATCCCCGGCATGAATCGCAGGCAACAACAATTGCTTTTAAGTTTTGAAGACCCACTTCCCGAAGCAGGATTTTACACTTTAAATTATCAGGATAGTATTTTGGATGTATTAGCCTGGAATGAAAGCAGAAAGGAATCTCAGATGAAGTTTTATGAGGTGGACGAAGCAGCTTCACAATTGGAGAAGCTTGGATATGATGTTACTGAAAAATTGATAGTTACAGATGTAAAGGCGATAGATAAACTTGTTTCTTCTAAAGACAAAGATCGTTGGTGGTGGTTTGTTTTGATGGCGCTTTTATTTTTATTTGCCGAAGCTTTTGTTATCCGGATGTGGAAATCTAACGGTAAACAAGGAATAAAAAAATAAAAAAATAATTGATAGAAAGTATAAACAGGAATGAGCGAACAGGAAGAAATGAATTCGGAGCAAAATGAGGAGAAACCTGGAAAACCAGCCGAAACCCATCGAACGATTCAGCTTTCGGGCATGTACGAAAACTGGTTTTTGGATTACGCCTCTTATGTAATCCTTGAGCGCGCTGTTCCGGAAATTGATGATGGATTGAAACCCGTGCAGCGAAGAATATTTCATTCGATGAAAAATCTTGACGACGGGCGTTTTAATAAGGTTGCCAATATCATTGGGCACACTATGCAATACCATCCTCATGGCGATGCCTCAATTGGAGATGCGCTGGTTCAGCTGGGTCAAAAAGAACTCGTGGTCGAAACGCAGGGAAACTGGGGTAATGTGTTAACGGGCGACAGTGCGGCTGCTCCGCGTTATATCGAAGCGCGGCTTTCGAAATTTGCCCATGATGTTGTGTTTAACCCCAAAACAACCGAATGGAAGTTGTCCTATGACGGCCGCAATAAAGAACCTGTATCGCTTCCAGTGAAATTTCCTTTGTTGCTGGCGCAGGGAGTGGAAGGAATTGCCGTTGGCCTGGCATCCAAAATACTTCCACATAATTTTAATGAGTTAATCGATGCTTCGATCAAATGCCTTAAAAATGAACCCTTTGAATTGTTTCCTGACTTCTATACCGGTGGTCTTGCCGATTGTTCAAAGTATAATGAAGGCCTCAGAGGTGGAAGGGTAAGATTGCGTGCTAAAATTGGACAGCTGGATAAAAAAACATTAGTCATTACCGAGATTCCCTTTGGAACAACAACCACTTCACTCATCGATTCGGTGATTGCGGCCAATGACAAAGGCAAAATAAAAATCCGAAAAATAGATGATAATACAGCCGAAAAAGTTGAGATTGTAATTCATCTTGCGCCAGGCATTTCTCCCGATCAAACCATCGATGCGCTATATGCATTTACCAATTGTGAAGTTTCAATTTCCCCTAACTCATGCGTCATTGCCAATGGCAAACCTGCTTTTTTGAGTGTTCATAAAATATTGGAGCACAACACAAAAAGAACTTTGGAACTGCTGCGGCAGGAGCTTATGATCCGCATGGATGAGCTGGAGAAAGAATGGCATCTTTCGTCACTGGAGAAAATATTTATTGAAAACAGAATTTATCACGATATTGAACAAAGTGAAAGCTGGGAGGAAGTGGTCGAAGCTATCGATAAAGGATTGAAACCTTTTACAAAATATCTCAAAAAGCCCGTTACCGAAGATGATATCATCCGCCTGACTGAAATTAAGATCAAGCGCATCTCCAAATACAATTCTTTTAAAGCTGATGAACATATTCAGTCGCTGGAGTCAGAAATGGAAGAAGTGCAAAATCATCTTAAGCACATTGTAGATTATACGATTAACTTCTTCAGGCAAATTAAAAAGAAACACGGAGCCGGGCGGGAACGCAGAACCGAATTGCGCAGTTTTGATACGATTGAAGCTGCTGCAGTTGCTGCAAATAACGAAAAACTATATGTTAATCGTGCGGAAGGATTTGCCGGGACTTCACTCAAAAAAGACGAGTTTGTTTGCGACTGCAGCGACCTTGATGATATGATAGTTTTTCGCGAAAACGGCACCTTCATCGTTACAAAAGTCAATAGTAAAGCTTTTGTGGGTGAAAATATTATTCACATTGACATTTTTAGAAAAAATGACGACCGCACCATTTATAATCTTGTTTACCGCGATGGACGCAAAGGACCATGGATGGTTAAACGCTTTGCTGTTTTAAGTGTTACTAGAGATAAAGAATATGACCTTACTGCTGGTAATCCGGATTCCAAGGTCTTTTATTTTTCAGCCAATCCGAATGGTGAAGCTGAAACCATTAAGGTTTTGTTACGGCCCAAGCCGAAATTGAAGAAAACTTCTTTTGAGTTTAATTTTGCTGATTTAGCCATTAAAAATAAAAACGCAAAAGGAAATATCCTAACAAAACACGCTGTAAAACAGATATATAAACGTGATGGCGGTATTTCAACTTTAGGTGCCAGAGATATTTGGTATGATGAAACCGTAAAACGCCTTAATACCGAGCAGCGCGGTCAATATGTGGGTGCTTTTCATGCTGATGATAAATTATTGCATGTATTTGCTGGCGGGGAGTTTAAGCTCAGCGGTTACGATCTGAGTACACATTTTGATGAAGATTTGTTATTGCTGCAAAAATTTGACCCGGAGACGATATTTTCAGTTATTTATCTTGAAGGAGAAACGCAATTGTATTACCTGAAACGTTTTCAGATAGAGGAAGATACAGCACTCAACAAGCGTATTAATTTTATTGGAGAACATCCCCAAGCCGTTTTAAAACACTGGCTTACTGATTCATCTCCCAGGCTTTCACTGGAGTTTGACCTAAATGCTAAAGGACAAAAACCAGAAGATGAGGAAGTAAACGTTGCTGATTTTGTTGCTGTAAAAAGTGTAAAAGCCAAAGGTAAACGGCTGTCAAACAAAGAAATACAAAAAATAAAGTTATTGGAATCTCTGCATCCTGAACCTGAAGTAGAACAAACGCAATCGGACGATTCGTCTTTAGATAATTCTGATTCGAAAATAGCAGAAATAGAACAGGATCAGGTTGAAACAAAAGTTATTGCTGGCGAAGAAATTAGTGAAGTCAAGAATGAAGAAGATTCATCTGTTGAAAAAAAAGACGAAGCAGAGGGGGAACAAAAGAACAGAAGAAGTGAACCACCTTCACAAATGGAGCTTGAGTTTTAGCAAATAAAACCGGGAGCATTTTATGTTCAAAAGGATTTAATTATTATTGTCGCTTTTGATTGTTATTTAAAATGATTCCAAGTTTCCAAACGCCTAATTTTGCAGAAAATATAGCCTTTTAAAATATTTTTATTATGATGAAAGAACCTCATATCCTGGATATTAATCAAGATGTAAAATGGATTGGTGTACTTGATCACGATATCGTTACTTTCGACGTGGTTATGGAGACCAAATACGGAACAACCTATAATTCTTATTTCATTGATGCAGAGAAAAAAGCTGTGGTTGAAACGGTTAAAGAAAAGTTTTGGCCGGAATATGAACCCAAGCTTCGTGCATTGACAGATCCTTCCGAAATTCAGTTTATCATCATAAACCACACCGAGCCTGATCATTCGGGATGTGTAGGCAAATTGCTTGAACTAGCTCCAAATGCTGTAGTAGTAGGCACTGGTACGGCCATTCGTTACCTTCACGATTTGATGGCAGTTCCATTTAAAAGTTTACAGGTAAAAGACGGAATGGAACTCAATCTTGGAAACAAAACATTGAAATTTATCGGTGCTCCAAATTTGCACTGGCCTGATACAATGTATAGTTACCTGCAGGAAGACCAGATTTTGTTTACCTGCGATTCGTTTGGAGCACACTATGCTGACGATCGTATGTATGACGATGAAGTGGGCAATTGGGACGATGCCTTCAAATATTATTTTGATGTCATTCTAAAACCTTTCAGTAAATTTATGCTGAAGGCTATTGAAAAAATCAGACCCCTGCCAATTACTGCCATTTGTACTGGACACGGCCCTATTTTGCGTTCTAACTGGAAACGCTACGTTGATCTTTCGGAGCAATATGCACGGAAAGCATTGGAATTGCCACAAAAAAAGCGTGTTTACATTCCTTATGTTTCTGCTTACCACAAAACTTCCCAACTTGCCGAAGCCATTGGCAAAGGAATAGCTGATGTGGAAGGGCTGGAAGCAATTATTATGGATATTGAACATACACCTCTCGGCGATATCGACATCCAAATTGCCATGGCCAGTGGTTTAATTGTAGGTTGCCCCACTATCAATCAAAATATTTTACTTCCAATTTACAGGTTATTTGCTGTGGTGAGTCCTTTACGCGATAAAGGCAAACTTGCAGGCGGTTTTGGCTCTTACGGCTGGAGCGGCGAAGGCATGAAAATAATCCGCACTAATCTTGAAAACCTGAAGCTCAATTATACAGAAACCGATGTTTTTGTGAAATTCAGCCCGAAGGATGACGATTTAGAAAGAGCCGAAAAGTATGGCAGACGTTTTGGAGAAATGTTGCTTGAACAGGTAACAAATTAACCCAAATCTCGTATTAAAGGCAACATTTTACTTTGCTCATCTGTTATAGAAAAAATAGATTTTAAGTGAAACTCTGGTCAAAAGCACTATTAGTATTAGCGTTACTAGCCCTTGTGGCTTCCTGTAGCCCGCAGCGAAAGCTGGCCAAAACCTATGTGGCTCAAAGCAATAACTGGGGGATTCTCGTGCTGTTTCCTGAACAGATTTTTAAAATTAACGACCGCTATGATCGCAATGAGAGCGGGCTTTCAAGACTCCCGGAAATTGCCCAACAGGACAGCCTGATAAATCAAACACTATTTTTGAAACAACTCAACGATAGTTTAGTGCTCAGCAAATTCAAAAAAGAATATTGGGAAGCGCTATCAAAGTATGATGTAGTGCTTTATAGTGAGGATGACTTTAATCGATTTTACGATCGTGACAGCCTGAGCTGGATTGCAAATATTGCACAGTTAGAACTTCAGGAATTCATCAGTGATTTCGAAGATGAAGATGTTTTTTTCGGGATGCGTTATACACACACTGTCCCCTTGAATGGTGTGAATCTTGCGGTTTGGCTCGAGCTCAATTCATTGAATGAGGATGTAAAAGAAAACCGGGTATATTTTACGGATCAAAATATTTATGACTACCACGAAGGTCAGTTTTATTATGATTTTGCCACCGGTAACGTAAACTATTACTATGATGTGGATACCTTAAAAGTAAATGACCTGATGGATTTTGTTGGGTTTATGGGGCGATTATCGGCTGCTTATACTTATGATCAGATATTGAATAACAGACTTCAATCTACTGAGAAATCTGAAACTGATCAAGTGATCCATTTTCGATATGACCCTTATGCAAAACGTCTGTTCCAAACTGAATATGATCGATTTATCGAATTAGATAATTGATTTTGGCTGCTCGTGAAAAGTTTCTGTCTTTCACAAATGTTACCAAAAATTGACATTTTTTTAAAAATTGATCAAGAAAGGATTGTCCAAAACTAGTGTTAATCTATAGCTAAGACCAAATTTATTAAGCTGAAACATAACTGTTTTTTGTGTTTTGATTAAATTTTAAACCTAAATTCAACAATCAGTTTGGTATTAGCATTATTGCTTGAAACTTTGGAAATAAGTTTTTTTACTTATGGTCGTGACTAAATGTTTAAATTTGTTGGTCACAAACAACATAAATGTGAATAACATCTTCAATTTCAGGATATTTGTATTTCTTTTAACTTTTTCTTTAGTAATTTCCGGAATTCTTTATGCACAGCTTGACGAGCAGCAGGTATTTCTTGAAAAGATAAAACACGCTCCGGCTGATTCATTAAAAGATTTGATTATTAATGCAGAGGCAGTCTTATACCAAAATCCAAGACAAGGCAAGCAACTCATTGATCAGCTAATGATTAGGTCAAATGAGTTGGATGATCCCGATAATTACACTTATGCTACAGCCCTTAAAGGAATATATTATTTGCTCACTGCGAACAAGGATTCCTGTTTTTTAGCTTTTAAAGAAAGCTTAAGCCGTTTAGCTGAAATAAAGGATGATGAGTTGAAATTTATGATCATTAACCTTTATGCCAGGGTAAATTCGCAATATAAGCAATTTGATACCGCGGCTTTATATCTTGAAAAAGCAGGACAACTGGCAGCGCTTATCAATAAACCAAAATTTCATGCTTCCTATTACAATAATTTAGGAATTCTGGCCGGTGATTTGGGAAAAATATACGAGAGTTATACGTATTACATTCAGGCGTTGAGCTATTTTTCTGAGATCAATGACAAGAGAAATATGGCTGTACTCAACAATAACCTTGGGCGGATTAATCAAAGGTTAGGCGATCATGAAACAGCGATAGAATATTTTACGGAGGCCATGGCCTTAAACAGAATTTATGGTGATGTATATGATTTAGGGATGAATCACGGCAATATTGGAATAAGTTATCAAGCATTGAAAAAATATGATAAAGCTGTTGAATCTTATGCTACATCTTATTCTATTGCCAAGGAAAATGGTTTCAAACAGGAGATGGCCAGAGCCCGTTTAAATACTGCTGATGTTTATATGTTAAAGGGTGATACTATTGCAGCAGAGGAGAATTTCTTAAGTTCATTGGATATCTGCCAGAAAAATGACATCATATATGGGATTATATTGAATAACCTCAACCTTGCTTCACTTTATCTCGAAAAGCAGGAATTGGATAAAGCCTGGAAACATATAAGTGATGCTGAACAAACAGCCAGGTCTTTTCAGGAGTTCGAATTGCTGAAAAAAGTGTATGATGTTAAAGTGAAAGTACTTAAAAAGAAGGCTGATTTTAAAGAGGCATTGGTATATCTCGAAAAATTTCTGGCTTTGAACGATAGCTTGTCAGAACTTGCAAACAGACAGCAATTGATAGATATTAAAACAAAGTATGAGGCTCAAAAAAAATCGCTCGAAAATCAGCAGTTACGTTTCGAAAATGAAAATATCAGTCAGATTGTATATTGGCGTACTTTATTTTTGGCTGTTTTAATCGTTTTGCTAATTATTTTGGTTGTTTTTATTTTTAATATCCGGAAAAGCCGCAAAAAGCTGGAAAATGTTAATACTGAACTTCAGGCCTTAAATAGCACAATCATAGAACAAAACAATGCCCTGCAAGATTCCAATGCGGCTAAAGACAAGTTGTTATCCATAATCGGTCATGATTTGCGTTCGCCATTTAATAGTATGTTGGGCCTGCTCCAATTGATGACTTCCGAATTTGAGACCTTTGAAAAGGATGAACAGCAAGAGATTTTGCATACTTTACTAAAACAAGCCGGGGATACCTATCAAACTGTAGAAAACTTATTGCATTGGGCTTTAAGTCAGGGTGGAAAAATTCAATGTAAACTTAGCAGGTTAAACCTTTTAGAAGTAGCAGTGCAAGAGGTAAATTTTTTAAATCATAGGGCCGAAGCTAAAGAAATAAAACTGGTAAATCAAATTGATGCTGATGCTTTTGTATTGGCAGATAAAGAGTTGATGCTGATTATTTTACGTAACCTGATCAATAATGCAATTAAATTTAGCACGTCCGGACAGGAGATAATTATCAGAAATCATAAACAAGACAGCTGGCAAATTATTGAGGTTGTGGATAAAGGGCTTGGGATGCAGGCGCAACAAGTTAAAGCAATTTTATCCGGGCAATATATTGAATCGATTAAAGGAACCAAAAATGAAGGCGGTACTGGTCTTGGTTTGCAATTAGTGAAAGAATTTATCAGAATGCAGAAAGGAATTTTTGAGGCAGAAAGTGAACCAGGGCAAGGAAGTACATTTAGGGTTTGGATGCCCGTAGTTGAATAATTTTTATATAAGTCATGCAATCTTTACTCCAATTGCTTAGAAATTTCTCTAAAAAATTCAACCCAATTAATACCATCAACAGCTTTCCCAAGTCGTACGATTACCAGATCATTTTCGGGGTCAACAAATAAATATTGCCCTAGAACACCTTTAGCAAAAAATGAACCATTGGGCAAACTTCGCCAATGCATGGTATAAGGATATCCGCCAGAATCGCGAGAGTTGTTGGTGATTTCTAAACTCTTCCTAATCCAACTTTCCGGAATAACAGCATTTTCCTGCCATTTGCCACCATCTTTATAAAGCAAACCAAATCGGGCCAAATCGGTAGCCCTCAGGTTGATGCAACAAAAAGCTTTTATGGTTTGGTGTTTCCTGCTGTCAAAACTCCAGCTGGCATCATATTGCATCCCGGCTTTTTTCCATATCCAGTTCTGTAGCAGGATGGCAGGATTTTGTCCGGTAGCTTGCTCCAAAGCAAGGCCAAGTAAAAGTGTGTTTACGCTTTGATATTCATATCGTTCTCCGGGTGCTTCGGCAGTTTTTAGTTTTGTGACATATTTACGCAGGTTTTTTCCGTAATAATACTTGGCCATATCGGCAAAAGGCGAGGCGTAATTTTCCTGGTAATCCAAACCGGAACGCATTTCCAGCAGGTTTTTTAAGCTGATTTTTTCCAAGCCTTTGCCTTGCAATTCAGGGATATAAAGTGTTACAGAATCTTCGATACTTTTAAAATATCCTTTTTCGAGTGCAATTCCAACCAGGGCTGAAACATATGATTTTGAAACGGAAAAAACAGGAATAACAGCTGTAGCATCATAACCATTAAAATAGGCCTCATAAATCATTCGATCACCCTGGAGTATTATAAATGCAACAGTTTTGTGTTCCTCCAAAAATTTGGCAAATGGCAGCCCTTCAACCTCACCAAACGATTGAATAAGTTGCTTTTGTGCAATTTCATCCTGAACAGGCAGCTTTCGGTAAGTTGTTGTATCACAATTAATTACTTGATTTGGGAACTTCTTATAATCCTTAATGTCAGCAAAGTTGTAATAGAAAAAACGACCTACATGGCAAGAAGTCAAACTTAAGAAAAAGACAGAGATTACTAAAAGCCTGTAAAAGCTATTCATGTAATAAAATTTGTAGCCGTAAAAATACAACAAGCTTTAAAATAATCTCGCAGCCAGGTTTTATCAAGCTCTTACTAGCAAAACCGGTTTTAATCTGCCATATCCACAAAAGTTTCACCTAATTCAAGATTTGTGTATTCGTCAGTTACATCAAAATCATATTCGGGATACTGATAGATGTGCTGCAGCGGCTCAGTTTCGCCAATGCTGTAGCCAAATATGCTTTGATAATCTTCTTTATCCTCGCCAATATTTTCAAGCTGATCGAGGTATTCATTTATAGATTTCGATTCGATAATTACCACCTTACCCATATCGTGAATAATCGGGCTGTGACGCCGGGTTTTATCATAATCGAATTCGAGAATACGACGCCCGTGACGACTTAAGCCAATTGTTCTGAATGTCAAACTTTTCCCTACGCCAGGAAGATTCAGGACGTTACGATCGGTAGCTAAAAAAGGTATGCCTGCTTCGTTTCTGAGCTTATTGATATTTGCAACTATTTCCACAGCATTTTGGGAAAATCCGCTAATAACATCGTTGTAGCGTTCATCAATACGTCCAAACTCCTTTTCTTCAAGTTGCTCCTGAACCGCACGTTCGTTGGTGGCAAAATTGTGACTGTTTTCTTTATAGCCTTTTACCGAAAAAGTGTAATAAGTTAGTACTCCAATATCGTTCAATACTTTACGTAGTTTGGCTGTGTGTCCGCGGCGGGAAGCAGCTGCCGTAAAAACAAGCTGATTGGTAATAATCCATCCAGCACTTAAAAGCATTTCGATTCCGTTTTTCACTTCCGGAGTAACTTCCATTGCTGTTTCAAAATGTGTTTGAATAACAAACTGTTTGACACCGACTTTGCTGGCTTTCTCTTTAAAATCAGCCAGGATGGCAATCAATTCTTTGGTAATGCGTTGTGGTAAAAATACTGGCAAACGCGTTCCCAATCGGACTCTTGTTATTTCGGCAATTTTCTTATCGTCGGGCAAAACGGCATTGCTTTCTTTTTTCCGTTTGGCCATATCATAAACAGCATTAAGAATCACCTGAAGCGATTTATTACTGCTCATCAATGCGTCACCTCCTGTGATAAGAATGTCGCGAAGCTGCGTGTCTTCTTCAAAATAATCCATCAGCTTCTTTAGCTTTTGTGGCCAGGTTTCTTTGGGCTTGAGTTTGTCGAGGTTAAAGTTAAGATGTCCGCTCTGAAAATCATACATCCTTTGGCAGCTCACACAAAGTCCGCCGCAGGCTCGCCCTACAGTATCTGGTATCATGATGGCAACTTCCGGATAACGCCGATGCAAATTATGAATGGTTGGTAAAATCCATCCTGCAGCATTGGGTTTTCCGGGTTCAATAATATCTTCCTTCTCCCAGGCAACAATTTGACCAAACTCTTTGATCAGCTGTTTGCTATATATGACATAGTCCCGTATGGCCAGATCGGAACCAACAGCAAACCAAGGCTCCGATACATTAAGTAAGGATAAATAATACGGGTTAACAAAAAATGGGATACCAGCCTCCCTTGCCTCATTTAAAAGCTCCATAGTTTTGGTGCTCAATGAATTATCAAGCATTTCATTAAGCATCACGGGCGACCTGACAGCAAATTTCAGATGAAAGTTCATGTCGTTCCACCAGGAGCATACTGTTAGAAATTTCTGCTCGAAGGTCATCTCTGGTTCAAATTGATAGCGACGGCTGGTCAATTCTCCGGCATCCATCTTTTCAATGATAACCTTGATAATTCTGTCTCGATTGTGTTTTCGGATTTTTTGGATATTTTCATCAAGCCCCGAAGGATGTCTGTCCATCCATTCCTGAAGCTTTGAAATATCGGGCATCTGCCTGTCATATCTTCCTTTTATTTGCCTGAAAAGCATTAGTGTGTCGTAGAAAAAATGATGGTTGGCTCCGCCCGTGCCAAACTTTATTGCCAGCCATAAGTATTTGATAGGATGACTGCCAACGAGATCACCTCTTAAATTGAGGTCTTCAAAAATCCTTCCGGCATGCTTAATGTAATCCATCAGCCGAATAGCACCATAATCAGACCAGCTCAGCTGATCAAAGGCCTCACGACCTGAAATTTTTCCAGTATAATATTCCCAGGCATGAGGATGATTTTCGAAATAAGGTAATATCCAACGTCGCATGGCTTCAAGCGCTTCCTCTTTATCGTTGGCCTCTTTCAGGATTTCAGCCACATCCGGGTTTTCCTTTAGAAATATTTGTAAAATCCTATGCGATTTTACTGAAATTGCTATTTTGTCGAGTCGTTTAAACTTTTGCTTGCTTTTAGCATTCATCGGCATACGTTTTGTGGATTCTTGCAATTTCTAAATTGCAAGATATTTTATTAATATTCACCTTATTACGGTGTTTTCGTTACGATTAATGCAAAAATACGAAAAATCATCTAAAATTTCAGTAGAATATTGCCGGTTTAGGCTGCACCAAACCTCTGATACAATAATAAAATTATTCTAAATGAAAGTAAAATAAGCCTATCTTTGTATGCAAATCTAATTAAAATAAATAAAAAAATTTGTGCTATGTACAGTGGATTTTACAAGGTGCCCACACCACACAATGAGCCAGTTAAAGTATATGCTCCGGGAAGTCCTGAGCGTGCTGAAGTAAAAGCTATGATTGCAAAAATGCGATCAGAAGAAATTGAAATTCCAATGGTGATAGGAGGTCAACGTATAAAAACGGAGAATAAAATCAGAATAGCGCCACCACATGATCTTCAACATACACTGGGATATTTTTATCAGGGAGGAGCAGAGCATATGCATATGGCTATCGATGCAGCGCTTAAGGCAAGGTCAAGATGGCAGTCATTGGATTGGAAAGACCGTGCGGCTATATTTTTGAAAGCTGCTGATCTGATTTCTGGTCAGTATCGTGCCAAAATAAATGCTGCTACGATGTTGGCACAGTCTAAAACAGTTCATCAGGCTGAGATTGATGCAGCTTGTGAGTTAGCTGACTTCTTGCGCTTTAATGTGTACTTTATGTCAAAAATTTACGAAGATCAACCAGTCTCTTCCGAGGGTGTATGGAACACTATTGAATACCGGCCTTTGGAAGGATTTATCTATGCTCTGACACCTTTTAACTTTACTTCTATTGCCGGAAATCTGCCTTCAGCTCCTGCCATGATGGGAAATGTTGTAGTATGGAAAGCCTCTAATGCTCAGATTTATTCTGCCAGAGTTATCATGGAGATTTTTGAGGAAGCCGGATTGCCTGATGGCGTAATCAACCTGGTTTTTATTCCGGGGCCTGTCGCAGGCAATATTTTTTCGTCACATCCCGATTTTGCAGGTATCCATTATACGGGTTCCACAGCAGTTTTCTTAAAAATCTGGAAAACCATTAGTGATAATATTAGTGTGCACAAAACCTTTCCAAAAATTGTTGGTGAAACAGGAGGTAAAGATTTTATTTTAGCACATAAGAGTGCAAATGTAAAAGCATTGTCAACGGCATTGATTCGTGGTGCATTCGAATATCAGGGGCAAAAATGTTCGGCAGCTTCAAGAGCTTATATTCCTGACAATATTTGGCCTGAGCTGTGGGAATTGATGGTGAAAGATCTGAAAACATTAAAAATGGGTCCTATCGAAGATTTTAGTAATTTCATGGGAGCTGTGATTGATGAAGCTTCATTTGATAAATTGAGCAGTTTTATCGACAACGCAAAGAAGGATGAACCAACAACGATTCTTTTTGGAGGTAATTACGACAAAACAAAAGGTTATTTTATTGAACCTACTGTAATTTTAACAAAGGATCCACATTATGTTACTATGCATGAGGAGTTGTTTGGCCCAGTACTTACTATTTATGTTTATGAAGCTGATAAATGGCATGAAACATTGGAGCTAGTTGACACCACCACAGCCTATTCGCTCACAGGAGCAGTGTTTGCTCATGACCGTTTTGCACTGGAAGAGGCTAATGAAGCCTTAATCAATGCAGCTGGAAATTACTATATAAACGATAAACCAACTGGTGCAGTGGTTGGTCAGCAGCCTTTTGGAGGTGCTCGCGCTTCAGGTACAAACGACAAATCGGGTTCTTACCTTAACCTGCTGCGTTGGGTATCGCCAAGAACGATAAAGGAAAACTTTGTACCACCTACTGATTACCGTTATCCTTTCATGGAAGAGAAATAACATCAACAAAATTTACTGAATTAGCCGCTTTCATCTGAAGGCGGTTTTTTTGTGGTGTGAATTTTTGAGCAATAATTATGCAGTAAAAACAGCTAATAATCCCAAAAAGAATTCTATTTTAGTTGGGTTTTAATTGTCCGAGATAAGTTTTTTTGCCATTTTTGATGACGAACTTTTTAGGAATTGGTTGAGCCTTGGTACTAGTGGGGTTGAAATGGGATTGCTTTTTATCGGCTGCACGACCGGATAAAACATATGAAGAATCTCTATTACAGGCAGTTAATACAGTTGAAAGTACTAAAATGAAAAAAATTAGTTTAAATGTATTTTTTGGGCTAAAAGTCATACTCTTCACTATTTTACGGCGTAAAAGTATAAAAAAATCAATACTTTCAAAGCTTTAGTTTTGATCTACCTTTAAAGTTGATCAACAATTTGCTGTTTATAACTTAACAATTAATACTTAGATTTTTTAGTGTTGACCACCAAACTTTATTACTTTTGCCAAAGAATATGGTGTTCGAAGCTCTCGCAAAGCCTGGAACTTAAAAGGGAATCAGGTGAAAATCCTGGACAGTTCCCGCTGCTGTAAGCTCTTTTGTATCATGCGATAACCTCAAGCCACTGTTCCGTATTTAGGAATGGGAAGGCATCGCAGGAAGGAGTAAGTCAGAAGACCTGCCATTTTCAATGTTTTGCAAAGCTTTCGGGATAAAAGCTTGTCGACAGCGTTTCACGTCGTTTCGACACATTTTCTCCTGATGGTTTTGAGGTAATAGTTATTAACCTTAAAACTCATAGTATGTTAAAAAATAGTATTTTCACTACAGCCTTCCTGGTGTTGGCTCTTATCTTTCCTGATTTGCTGTTGGCGCAGCATCAATCGCAATTGTTTATCGCTTCAGGCGGGGCCTTTTCTGATCCAAATGATTTTGTCGAAATTTCATTTTATGATCCGCTTCTGCAGGAGAATGGAGTTGTTAGCAATATTTTTACCCAGTCAGTTCAGGATTTGATTAGTTCTGGTGATTACCTGTACGTTACGGCTACTGACTCAGTGGTTAAAATTGATCGTTCAACAAATCAAAAAGTAGCTTCCGTAGGAGTTTCAGGAGCCAATCTTTTATTGCAGTATCAGGATAATCTTTTGATGACGGTTCAATATCCTGAAACTTCTGATTTCCTAAGAGTTTTTGATAGTAATACACTTGAGCTGCAACAAACTGTTACCAATATCTCGGGAGAAACAGCCGGTATGTTAGTTTTAAACGATTTGATTTATGTTGCCGTTCCGGGTGCATATGGTTCATTAACAGGTTCGTTGGCTTTACTTGATCCTATTGATTTTGAGTTGCTTCAGGAAATTAATCTGGGTACCTCGGCAAAGGGGATTTATAATTTGTTTGCTTACGACGAAAAAGTCTTGTGTGTTAATAAGTCAGCTTATGGCGAAACAACAGGCACGCTTAGTGTTTTTGATCCACAAACACAAACTGTTGAGCATCACAGTTTTAATCACGCTTTGGGGAAAGCTGTTTATCTTGAAGGTAATCAACTTTATTTGTTTGTTGATAACGGTTTGGGATTGATTGATTTAAGTACTATGGAAATGGTAGCATCACAAATTATCCCCGATCCGGGCAGTGCTAATTTTATCTATTTTGCTGACATGGTTTTTGATAGTGTACATCAGCAGTTTTATGCTACCACTACTGATTATTTTTCTTTTGGGCAAGGCATTATTTATGGGAAGGATGGCATCCAGAAAGGGTATTTTGATGCAGGGATTTCTGCCGAGGCTTTGGCTGTTGTAATCGGGGAAATTACATCCCTGGCTGTCATGGATCACGTTGATGTAAATATATTTCCTAATCCGTTCACTGATTTGATAAATGTTGAATTACCTGCCACAGAGAATCTGACTTATTGCAAACTTTTTACTTTATCGGGAAAGCTTGTTTTTGAACATTATTCCGCGGGCGTGTCTTCTGAAGTCTTGCTGCTTCCTGAGCTTAGTCCCGGATTATATTTGCTTAGTCTGGTTACGGATAATGGTAAATTGGTGAATAAAAAGATAATGAGAAAATAGCCATGATTCCTTCGAAAGCCAGGTATTTCGGTTTATTTGATTTGTCGAAATTGACGAATAGAGGTTTTATTTTTCACCTTTTAATAACAGCTATCAGCTTTCCATTTTTGGCTTATGGGCAGTTTGCTCCTCCTGCCGGACAAGCTGGATCAGATGCAATACATGCCGACAGTAATGCCATCATCAATTGGGCAAGCCATGTGCTTGTTCAGCGCGGCTTTCAGCAAATCGATGATGTTTCATACGGATACGCCAGCTACGGCAATGAAGTTGATGCAACCGGAAAAGCTGATGGATTAGTGGTAAGTTTAGGTGATGGCGGCTCTGCTGTGCTACAATTTGATCTTCCATTATTTAATGGACCCGGGGCTGACTTTGTGATATTTGAGAATGCTTTTGATGAACAGTTTCTTGAACTTGCTCACGTTGCAGTGAGCAGTGATGGTCAAAACTTTTTTGTCTTTCCCGCACAATCGCTTACTGATACGACCGAACAAATTGGCACTTTTGGAACCCTGGATGCACGAAAAATTCATCAGTTGGCAGGTAAATATCGCGCACCTTATGGCGTACCTTTTGATTTGGATAGTCTTCCCGATAACACGTTTTTAGACAAGAATTCGGTTACACACATAAAAATTAAGGATGTAGTTGGCGTTTTGGATTCAGATTTGGGTAGTTTAGATGCAATGGGACGACTTATCAATGATCCTTGGCCTACGCCTTTTCCTTCTTCAGGTTTTGATTTGGATGCGGTTGGAGTGATACATGATGCTTCAAATTTGGGCATTGACGTAACATCGGCTGAGAAGTTTTCATTTTGGCCTAATCCTTTCAAAAATGGCTTTTACATAAAATGCGAAGCAGCTTCTGTTGTGCGGATATATAATCAACAAGGAGTTTTGATGACCGAGCAACAACTCGTTTTTTGTGAGAATTATATTGACGCAACAATCTGGAATACAGGTTTATATGTCATTAGTGTTAGTGTTAACAACAATTTATATCAACAAAAAGTAATTAAGCAATGAGCCTTGCATACAGGCATATTTTACTCTTTTTGCAACTAATGATATTTTCAGTTGTAAGTGAGGCGCAGATATCTGATACTCTTTTGCTTCAGCAAGTTGAGATATTTGCTTCAACTGAACAGTTACATGAAAAGGCCTTGATTCAGAAAATAGATAAGACTGTGTTGCAGGCTAAAAGCTTAAATACGGTGGCGGATTTATTGCAACAAAACAGTGGAATATTTATAAAGGATTATGGCCCAGGTTCACTGGCAACTGCCTCTTTCAGAGGGACAACAGCAAGCCATACCAAAGTATTATGGAATGGAGTTCCGATAAACGCACCCAACAACGGCCAGGTTGATTTTAACAGGCTTCCGGTTTTCTTCGTTGATGAAGCTCAGTTGGCCCGCGGTGCTCAGTCAGCAAGCCTGCATGGCGGACTTGGAGGATTGGTGATGCTCAATAATCAATCTGCTTTTAATCAGGGATTTCAGATTGAATTGAAGCAAGCAGTTGGGAGTTTTAACAGCTATGGCACTTATGCCGACATATCCTTGTCGTTGAAAAACCTTCATTTAAGGTCTCGAATTTTTCGTGCTTCAAGCCAAAATGATTTTGAATACCTTAATACAGCTCCAATCCCTGCCCAAAAAATGAAACAAGAAAAGGCTGATTTTCTCGACAGAGGATTTTTACAAGAAATTCATTGGCAAAAAAGAAGGAGTTTGCTAAGTTTTATCAGCTGGAGTCAATGGAACAACAGAAACTTGCCACCAATTATGACTAATCTTGAGCGTGGCGGAAATCCGGAAGAGCGTCAGGATGATCGTTTTCACCGTAATATTTTATCTTATAAATATTTCTGGTCAAAAGCCAGTTTGGAACTTAAATCGTCTTATTTTGCTGAATATCAACATTATTTTATTCGAACAACTTCAAATTACGGGAGTTATGAAACGGTTAGTCAGATAGACAGTAAAAACAACCTTCATTTTTGGCAGCAGGAAATTAATTTTACGCAGACATTTGGGACAAATTGGGAGCTTAATGCCACTAATATAATCAGCAGACAAGCTGCTTTTTCCACCTCCTACGAAAATAAAAAACAACGTGACCAGTATGCCTTGAGGGTTAAAATGATTTATCAGGATGAAAAAGGCCATTTACTCGAATTTGGTGCACATCAGGATGATCTGGATGGTAAATTGATGGTGCTTTCACCTTTTGCACATTTTACGGCCAATATCCCGGGTACTAAACGTTGGCACTACTCGGTCGGGCTGAGTCGTAATTATAATGCTCCAAGCTTAAATGATTTATACTGGTATCCGGGAGGTAATCCTAATCTATTGGCCGAAAAGGCTTTACAATCCGATTTTTTGCTTCAGTATAAGCTAAAACAGGAAAATTATGCCATATCGGTTTCTGCTGGTTTGTATGCATCTCATGTTGAAGATTGGATTCAGTGGCGTCCAACAGAAAATAGGTATTGGGTGCCCGAAAACATTTCAAAAGTGTTTGCCAGAGGTGCTGAGTTGTTTTTCAAGAGCAAATATAAACAGGGTAAACTAAAGCATAATCTGCAAATAAATTATACTTTTACTCGTACTACTGATGAAAGCCCGTTGGCACAAATTGAAAACACACAGGGGCGACAGCTTATTTATATTCCTAAGCATCAGGCTAATGCAGCTTATCGTCTCTATTGGAATCAGTGGTTTTTCTCCTACACTGTTGTTTTTACAGGGAAAAGAAATACGAGTCTTAACGAAAATGAATTCTATGGCTTTGCTTTACCTGCCTACACCTTGCATCACCTTTCGTTGAGCAGGACCTGGAAGAATTTTTCAGCTGATTTTCAATTAAATAATATCTTTGACAAAAACTATCAGGCCATTCGTTGGCGTGCTATGCCAGGTCGTAATTTTACAATTGCATTAAGCTATCAATTCAAAAAGAAATAATTAAGATGAAGAAGTTTATTTATTATATCCTAACCATTGTTCTTATCACCAGTGCATGCACAAAACTTGATAATGATACACCCGATCCGCTTCCACCTGGTCAATTAGGAAATGGTTTTTATGTACTGAATCAGGGTAATTTCACTTCTGGAAATGCGTCGCTATCGTTTTTTAGTGAAGACTCGGCCAAAATGATCAATAATATTTTTTTTAAGTTAAATAATGCTCCTTTGGGAGATGTGGCACAAAGTATTACCTTATGGCGCGATGAGGCCTATATCGTTGTTAATAATTCAGCTTACATTTATGTAATCGATTCTAAAACAGGATTATTCAAAAGAAAACTTGCAGAGCTTCAATCTCCACGGTTCATTCAGATCATTGATGCTGACAAAGCTTATATCTCAGATTTTCAACTCAAGGGACTGATGGTTTTTAATCCGATGAATATGCAGCCTTTGGGTGTTATAGAAACCGGAAAAACAACAGAGGCAATGGCAATGGTTGATTATGAAGTGTTTGCAACAAACTGGTCTTCGTACAATCAAACCAGCACCAATAACACAGTACAGGTTATTGACGCCATCCATGATAAATTGGTTGACAGTATTGTGGTTGCTAAAGAGCCTAATAGCCTAGTTGTAGATAAGCATAAAAAACTCTGGGTGCTGTGCAGTGGTGGCTTTATGAATGAAGAAATTCCTGCTTTAATTAGAATTGATCCTGCCAGCCGTACCATCGAAAAGCGTTTTAATTTTCCCGTATTGCAAAGTTCTCCGGAACAATTACGCATCAATAAATCAGGCGATCAGTTGTATTTTTTGAATGGAGATGTTTATGCAATGCACATTGATGAAGAGCAATTGCCCTCAGACCCAAAGATTAATGCATCAGGACGAAACTTTTTTACGCTTGCTGTGCATCCGGAAGATCAAACAATTATTGTAACCGACGCAGGAAATTATGTTCAAAACGGATGGGTGTTTCGCTTTGCCTCAGATGGCATGCTTATTGATTCTGCCCAGGCAGGAATTATTCCGGGATTTATCGGATTTATTAATTAAAACAAAAATTATATGAGTAAAGTGTCTGTAAACTGGTCAGGTGAAATGGCCTTTGAAGTAGAACTAAATGGGTTTAAATTAACTATCGATGCTGATGAAAAAGTTGGTGGTCAGAATAAAGGCCCTCGCCCAAAGCCATTAACCTTGGCCTCTTTGGGAGGATGCACAGGAATGGATGTAATTTCAATCTTAAAGAAAATGCGGGTTGAGCCTGATTATTTTAATATTGAGGTAAGTGGCGAACTCACGGAAGAACATCCTAAATATTACCACAAAATCCACATCAAATATATTTTTAAAGGTAAAGATTTGGATCAGGTTAAAATTGACAAAGCTGTCAATCTGTCACAAGACCGCTATTGTGGTGTAAGTGAACTTTTGCGCAAGGGTGCTGAACTCACACACGAAATAGAAATTATAGAAGCTTAAAGCTAAATTTTATTGTCTTATGGGGGAGATTATCTCATTGAACTCGCTCATAATCATTGCAGTAGCTCCCCAAATAGTATAACCTGAAACCTGATAGCAGGGAATTGAAGCTTGCTTGCCATCTTTTAGAGTTACGTTATTTTGTCCAAGACTGCCTGGTGATACCAATGCTTCAAGCTCAACAAAAAAAGCTTCTGAAACTTCCTTTGGATCAATAACAAGCTTTGGTACTTTATTGGTATAGCCTACAACCGGAAGTACATCAAAATTACTAGGAGGAATGTAAATTTTCGAGAGTGACCCAAGCACTTTTACATCTTCTCTTGGAATCCCTACTTCTTCTTCTGTTTCACGTAAGGCGGTATTTATCAAATTATTATCGTATTCTTCGTATCTTCCTCCCGGAAATGCAATCTGGCCACTGTGAACACCATCATAAATATTTCTTTTAATAAATGTAGTTTTTATTTTCCCGTCTTCCTCAAAAAGTACAATCAAAACAGCGCTTTGCCTGGGAGGGGTGGGATGCTGCAAGTTAAGGAAGGCTTTTCTGGTAATAGGCTCCATCCTAAGGTGTGCCTGATGTCCGGGCAAATTTTGTAACATTTTGATCTTTAGCTCTGAAATCAAATCTGTTAATTTTGGTAACTGTGGATTCATAGGGCTAAATTAGTTTTTTGTTGGCAGATGGAACTATTTCATTGATAAACTAACTAACAGCAATAAATTTTAAAAGCGAATTAATAGAAATTAACGATTGATCTAAGTTTAGAAAAGATATATTTGTACCTTTATTGCGATAAACCTTTCTTAAGTTTATGACAAAAGAGAAAACATCGTTATTTCCGGAAGATAAAGTCCTTGAAGATCAAGGTAAAAATTTAATTTTATTTAACGATGAAGTGAATTCATTCGATTATGTGATCGAAAGCCTTGTGGAAGTTTGTGATCACACTTTTGAACAGGCTGAAACTTGTGCATGGATTGCTCATTTCAAAGGCAAATGTGCTGTGAAGTCAGGTTCGGATGAAGAGCTGCGGCCATATAAGGCTGAGCTTATAAACAGGAAACTCACCGTTAGTATTGAATAAGTATGTGGACAATAATTATTAGTCTTATTCTGGTTGGTCTGCTGATGATCTTGCTTGAAATACTTGTTATTCCAGGTATGGGCGTAGCCGGAATTTTAGGTTTTGCACTTATGGCAGTGGCGGTTTTTCTCAGTTATTCAAGGCTCGGATCAACTCAAGGGCACTATGTTCTGGCCGGAACAATAATATTAAATCTCTCAATTTTAGCACTCGCACTACGCTCTAATACCTGGAATCGTTTGATGCTAAAGAAAAAGGTGGACAGCAGGGTTAATCTTTTCGATGAATCCGGCATCAAGCCTGGTGATCAGGGAACAACAGTAAGTCGTTGTACCCCTGCAGGAAAAGCCTTAATCAATAATGAATTTTACGAAGTTCATGCTCGTTCAGAATTTATCAACGAGGATGAGCCTATCGAAGTACTAAAAGTAGAACATAATAAAATCTTTGTTAAACACATAAAAAACAATTAATTATGAATGACCTGTATATTCTGATCGCCATAGGTTTGGGAGCACTGTTCCTGATTTGGTTCTTGTTTTATTTTATACCTGTGGGATTGTGGTTTACCGCTTTGGTTTCAGGAGTTAGAATTTCATTGCTTCAGCTTATTCTGATGCGTTGGCGTAAAGTTCCGCCATCAATTATTGTGAATAGCCTTATTGCTGCCACAAAGGCTGGGATACCGCTTGAACGCGATGATCTGGAGGCTCACTTTCTGGCAGGAGGTCGGGTGCAAAAAGTTGTGAACTCGCTCATTTCTGCCGATAAGGCAAATATGGACCTTAACTTCAAAACGGCCACTGCTATTGATCTGGCTGGTCGTGATGTATTTGAAGCGGTGCAAATGTCAGTGAATCCTAAAGTTATTGACACGAAAAAAGTTGCTGCCGTTGCAAAAGACGGAATCCAGCTGATTGCCTTAGCAAGGGTTACGGTACGTGCTAACATCCGGCAATTGGTTGGTGGTGCAGGTGAAGAAACAATTCTTGCACGTGTTGGCGAAGGTATCGTTTCATCGATTGGTTCAGCTGATTCGCACAAACAAGTGCTTGAAAATCCGGATTCCATTTCAAAAGTTGTTCTTAAGAAAGGTCTTGATTCTGGTACGGCTTTTGAAATTTTATCCATTGATATCGCTGATATCGATATTGGAAAGAATATCGGAGCTGTGCTTCAGATGGATCAGGCCAATGCCGATAAAAATATTGCACAGGCCAAGGCAGAGGAACGACGTGCTATGGCTGTGGCTCTGGAACAAGAGATGCGCGCTAAAGCACAGGAAGCACGTGCTAATGTGATACAGGCCGAAGCACTTATCCCACAAGCCATTGCTGATGCCTTTAAAAAAGGTAATCTTGGTATTATGGATTATTATAGGTTCCAAAATATCCAGGCCGATACAAAAATGCGTGATTCAATTTCGGATCCCTCTAATCAACATCTAGGTGGAGGAAGCAAAGACAATCCGAAAGAAAATAAGTAATTCTTGATTAGGTTAATGTTTCCCTTTCGATAGTTTGGGAAACATTTTTATTCACTTAATGCCTTATATTACCTTGTTGAATACAGCAGAAAATCAACAAATTGCGGCAGCTTACGAAAAGCTTAAGACTTTACTCATACCCACTACTGACAAGGAAAGACTGCTTCGGGTAGATGAGGCTTTTAACCTTGCCAGTGGTTTGTATGAAACCAGGCGAACATTATCTGGAAAGCCTTATATCCTCCATTTGTGTGAACTTGCGCTGATTATTGTAGAAGAATTGGGTATGGGAAGTACTACTGTAATCGCTGCATTTCTTCATGGTACGGATCAAAAGACAACACTAAACCTGCAACAAATTGAATCTCGTTTTGGCAGTAGTGTAGCTTTGATTATTGAAGGCTTTAATAAGGTTTCGAGCTTGCAGACAGAGCGGCTATCGTATCAGTCAGATAATTTCAGAAAGCTTTTTTTAAGTCTGATTGAGGATATTCGGGTGATTTTGCTTAAGATAGCTCATCGACTTTATGATCTTAGAAATCCTGAAGACACTGTTGCGGAGCGTCTTGAGATGTATTATTATGAGGTAAAGCATCTTTATATTCCGATCGCTCATAGGCTTGGATTATATTTAATCAAAGCTGAGTTTGAAGAAAGGGTGATGCGTTACGAGCACCCAGATATTTATCAGGCTATTAGCGAGAAGATTACTGCTACCAAGGCAAAACAGGAAGTGTTGATGGAGGAATTTATTCAACCTATTCAGCGTGAGTTACTTGCACAGCATTTCGATTGCACAATTAAGTGGCGTACTAAATCGATACCTTCCATCTATGCCAAGATGCAAGCTCAAAATGTTGAATTTGAGCAGGTTTATGATATTTTTGCGATCCGTATCATTAGTAATAGCCAGTTTAAAAAGGAAAAGGAAGACTGTTGGCGAATCTACTCCATCGTAACAGATTTATACCCACCTAACCCAAAACGTTTGCGCGATTGGATTACCACACCAAAAGCTTCCGGTTACGAATCACTGCACACAACAGTACAAATGGCTGATGGCAAATGGGTTGAAGTACAGATAAGGACTGAACGAATGGATCAGATTGCAGAAAAAGGGCAGGCAGCTCATTGGCAATACAAGGATTCATCCGGAAAAATGGATACCGAAGAATGGCTAAATCAGGTGAGGGATATTTTGGAGAATCCGGAGCAACTCAATTTTGATTATTCCTATCGCAACACCAATAAGTATCATTCTGATAAGATATTCATTTTTACTCCTAATGGCGACTTAAAGCAGCTGCCAAAAGGATCTACTGTTTTAGATTTTGCGTATGAGGTTCATACACAGGTTGGTGCAACGTGTAACGGGGCAAAAGTAAATAATCGTATTGTTCCTATCAGGCACGTGTTGCAGAATGGTGACAAGGTTGAAATTATTACTAATAAGAAACAAAGCCCGAAAGCTGACTGGTTGAATTTTGTTGTCACTGAACGTGCCAGATCCAAAATCAAGCGTTTTTTAAGAGAAGAAGAGCTCAAAGAAGCCGAGATAGGGAAGGCGATGCTGTCCAGAAAACTGAAAAACTGGAAAATTTCAAACTTTGATGAAATCGTTAATAAGTTAGTAAAACATTACAAAACAGCTTCATCAATTGAGCTTTATCATGGTATTGCTACAGATAAAATAGATTTAATTGGTATAAAAAAAATTTTGCAGGAAGAAGTTGTTCCGCCTGCAAAACCTGGGGCTGAATCACAAGAGATTCAACCGGATGAAACAAAAAAGCAAACTGATGTTCAACAAAATAATGATTATCTGGTTATTGATGATACGATCAGCAATGTGAATTATCGTTTAGCCAAATGTTGTAATCCTATCCCAGGTGATAGCGTTTTTGGTTTTGTTACGATAGGAGGCGGGATAACGATTCACCGGACAGGCTGTCCGAATTCGAAACGGCTCAAGGAAAATTATCCTTATCGAATCATGCATGTCAGATGGAAGGAAGCTATTGATAGTCCCGGCTTCCAGACGGCATTGCGTATTGGGGGTAAAGATACCCTCGGACTTGTTGGTGAGATTACTAAAGTAATCAGTAATGACATGAAGGTAAATATGAGAAGTATTTCATTCGACACGCGCGACGGTCGTTTTGACGGAAGGCTGGTTCTTCAGATCAAGGATACTGATCATTTAGAACAACTTATCTATCGTTTAGGTAAAATTCAAGGAATAGAACGTGTTCAGCGTGTGGATCAAATTAAATAAATAAAAAATGATAATTCAGCTTTTAATCCTTTCACTTTTGTTTTTTGGTTTGGCAACCTGGTTTTTTATCAAACGTAAAAAGGTTCTCGGATTTACTTTTGGTGCAATTGGAATAATGGCCTTATTGCTGTTTTTTATTGTGCGCTATCTTTATCCTCATTCGGTTCCATTCTGAACAGGGTTCAGGCTTTTATGTTAGCTCAAACCATTTTTCAACCCAAACGGTTTTATCTTCCGGTTCGCTATAATGCCTGAATTCATTCGTAAAACGGTTATAAACATAATCTTGTTCCCAGGCTTTAGCATTTTTGGCAATTTGTGAAACAGCTTCAACCATTAAATCTAATTCTGCACAAGTCATTGTTGGATGCAAAGAAGCCCTTATCCACCCGGGCTTTTGAGACAAATCGCCATGATTGATTAGCTCTGTGATTTGTCTGCTTTTGTCATGGCTTACATCGAGAAGATAATGGCCGTAAGTACCTGCACAGGCACAGCCGCCCCGCACTTGTATTCCAAAACGGTCGCTCAGGAGTTTTACTACAAGGTTGAAGTGAATATTTTCAATATAAAACGATAAAACACCCAAACGTTCCTCAACATTATCGGCTAAAATATGAACTCCCGGAATTTTTCTGAAAGCTTCAAAGGCTTTTGATACCAGTTGATGTTCTCTTTCACGTATTTTTTCAGTGCCCATTTTCTTTTTTACTTCGATAGCAAGAGCTGTACGAATAGCCTGCATAAAACCAGGTGTACCGCCATCTTCACGAAGTTCTATATCGTCGATGTACTTGTATTCGCCCCACGGATTAGTCCAATATACCGTTCCACCTCCAGGATGATCGGGCGTAGCATTTTTATAAAGGCTGCTATCGAAAACCAAGACACCTGAGCTTCCCGGCCCTCCCAAAAATTTGTGAGGACTAAAAAATATAGCATCCAACTTTTTCATTTCATCGTCTGCCGGATGCATATCAATATCTACGTAAGGCGCAGAAGCAGCAAAATCGATAAAGGCTGTTCCACCATATTCGTGCATGATTTTTGCCATTTCGTGATAAGGCGTTTCAATACCTGTTACATTGGAACAAGCTGTAAATGCTCCAATTTTAAACGGTCGATCCTTATGTTTTTCGAGTTGTTCACGTAGTTCATTCAGGTCGATAAGCAAGTCTTTGTTTGGTTTTAGAACCACTACATCAACATTGGTTTCCATCCAGCTGGTGTGATTGGAATGATGCTCCATATGTGTAATGAAAACGACCGGGCGATCTTGCAATTTTTGGTTACATTCTCCCCTGTTTAGCAATCCACAGCTTTTTAATCCCATTATACGCTGAAGTTTATTAACGACGGTTGTCATTCCCGAACCAGCAGTAATGATGACGTCTTTTGGCCCGGCATTAACATGTTGTTTGATTTTTTTGTGCGCCAGATGATAAGCTTTTGTCATTAGAGTGCCCGTTTCGCTCGTTTCGGTATGCGTATTACCAACATAGGGGCCAAAAACATTCAGCAATTGATCTTCGATTGGACGGTATAATCTTCCGCTGGCAATCCAATCGGCATAGATCATTTTTTGCTGACCATAGGGTGTCTTAAAAACAAGCTCATTTCCGATCGTTTTCTTTCTAAAAGATTCGAAGTGCTGTTCGAGAGGGTTCATAAATATTTTTAGTTAGAATGATCCAATTATCTTCAGACAACCTTAAAAACCTTTTGGTTTTCATGCCCAGAAAATTTGGAATCAACAAAAATAGGGAATTAATACAAACCTTTAGAAAGGTAATTAGAAGCCTCTCGAAATTTGAGCAATACCCAGCTCTATTTCGCCATTTTCGGGCAAAACTTCGATCCAGTTGTTATCCTCACTAAACCATTTGTATTGCGAACCTATTCTCACAACGAAATCGTGCCATTCGCCATCATCAGGGATAGGTAGTACAAAACCACCATTTCTTCCTGAAGAACTACCAAATCCAACAATTAACGGGAAGCCAATTGTGCCGGTATTCCTGGCTTTTATCAGGATATAGTTTGTTCTTCGTTCGGCGATATTGACAGGTTCAAACACGAAGCGTTTGGCTTGTCCGGAGCTCACAACTAAAGGGTTAAGGTTAAGCTCAACAAGCTTGTTTTCCTGGATTTGCCTGGTAATAGAAGCAATCATTTCGGCAGGGTAGGGATCCCCTGTTTTTAGTTGATCAGCTTTGGTATATTGCTCAATAGCTTTATCATAAGTTTTGGCTTTGTAATGCTGATCAGCCTCGCGAACCAACTTATTATAAGTTGTTCGCAGCTTCATCATTTCTGCTTCCAGAAGTTCTTCGGCAGATTTTATCTTTGTATCCGCAATTGCGTTATCAGGTAGTATTCCTTTGGCAAGTTTATATTGCTCAACGGCTTCGGCATAAGATTTAGATTCCATAAATTCATCGCCGGCGATGATCGTTTCGTTGAAGCGTTGCAAGCGTTCTTCAGCTTCGGCTTTCAGGGCTGACTGTGCCATTGCAATTCTATCCGTTGCATGAGGCTGATTGGCTTTCAGGCTTAGAATTTCATTATATCCCTGAATAGCATTTTGCCATTGTTCAGCGGCAAAAGCTTCATCGGCAGTTTTTTGCAGCGCACTGATACGTGCTTCAAGCTGGGCTTCTGCTGCCATTTCTTCCATTTTTAAATTGATCGCATTGAGTTGAGCTGCAATGTGATTATCGCCGGGTTTCAGACTTTCGGCTTCCTGATAGGCTGTGCGTGCTTCGTTCCAGCTGGCTTCGGCAAATAAGCTGTCGGCAGTTTTAAGTATTGCAGAAAATGCTTCTTCCAGTGCTTCGGCTTTGGCTATGTCGGTAAGCATCTTTTCTACTTCTACCAATTGATTTTTTGGATGAACTTCATTTGGTTTGAGGGCAAGTGCAGCTTCAAAAGCTGTTTTAGCCTCAACAGCCTTACCTGCAGCTAATGCAGCATCACCTGAATTTATCAGTGAAATATACTGTTGTTCAAGTGCTTCTGCTTCGGCGAGGGCTTCTAACTTCTTATTGATAAGCGTAATTTGTTCCTTAGGATAGTTTCTGTCTTCAAATAGTGCAGATGCTTCATTGTAGCTCGCGAGTGCTTGCTGTAATTGGTTTTCCTCTAAAGCTTCATCGGCAGATTTAATCAGATTTTCGTAATTTGCCTCACGCTTTTGCATCGCTTCCTTTTCGCCTAAAAGACTATTAATTTCGCCAATTTTTGAAACAATATTATTCTGATCCGGTTTTAAGGCGGCGGCCTGTTGATAGTAATCCAATGCCTGTGCTAATTGCTCATTGGTATAGGCTTCGGCTGCGAGTGCAATCAGTCTGTTGTATTCGTTTTCCTTTTCGGCAGCGGCCTCAGCCCTGGCAATCATTTGATCAATTTCTTGTATTTTTTGCTGTGGCTCTGGCTCAGATGGCTTGATATTAAATGCTTCCACGTATTTATCTCGGGCCTCCCGAAGTTCATTTTGCTCAAGCAAGGCAGCGGCTGTTGCTAATACATTCTGGTAGTTTTGGTTGAGCAGCTGGGATTGTAGTTCAGTAATTTTTGTTTGAGCAACTTCATCACCAGGCTTTATTGACAGGGCTTTTTCATAAGATACAATTGCGTTCCTATAGTCTGATTGTGATTCAAAATTTCCGGCTTCAGCCATGGCAGCATTGTATTCCTGTTGTGCCAGATAATCATCACTTAGCAGCGTTTCATCTATCCGCCGAATCATGTCTTTCGCATAAGCTTCGCCGGGTTGAATAGCCAGGGCTTCAACATATTTAGCTCTTGCCTGTTCGAAACTTTTACTTCCGTACAACCGATCGGCATCCTCAAGTGTACTGCTAAACAGTTGAAATTTTTCTGCCTGACCCTGCGTTTCTGCAAGTAATTGCTGAAGATCCGCATCTTCAGGAAGAAGTGCCAATGCTTCATGAAGTTTTGTTAGGGCTTGCTGGTAATTTTTTCGGAGAATAAAATTATTTGCCTCAGCGGTAAGTTCGGCAGCTTTGGTTTCACGAACTCTTCTTTGCTCAAGAAGATTAGTAGCTTGAGCCTTTAAATCTGCTGGTTCTTTCTGAGTTGGGTATAATGCAAGAGCCTGATCGAACTGCAGAATTGCTGCTTCGTAATTTGCTTCATCAAGCAAAGTGTTCCCCAATTTTAGTGCCTGATCATATTCAGCCAGTTTTTGTGCCTCTTCTTCCAGTGTTTTGTTGATCCCACTGAGTTGAGCTAAAGTATATCTATCATCAGGAAAAATATCAAGAGCTTGCTCATAGGCAATTTTTGCATCCAGAAGTTTATTTTCAGATAGCAAACGATCGCCCAAATCCAAACGCAGATAGAAAGTTTCCTGCTTTTTCATCTGACCTTTTATCTGCTCAACAGTTTCATTAAGTTTCTGTTGGGCAATCGGATCTTCTTTTTTCTTTTGGAGCGCCATTTCAAAATAGGTTTTGGCACTGATAAAATCTCCAGCTTCATATTTTGCGTTTCCCGACTGCATCAGGGATTCAAAGGATTGGCTCAACTCTTGTGCTGAGAGCGGCAAAAAACTTATACATAAGGATAGCGTCACAAAAATTGTAAAAATCTTCCTGATCATTACTGATTTGGGTTTAACGAATGTCATTGAAACGGTTAAGTTGTTGTATTATTGTTTGCTGTGGTCATTGCCAGATACCATCTGATAAAGTATAACTTCGATCGGCCATGCCGGCCAATTCGGGATTGTGTGTTACGATCACAAAAGTTTGATGAAACTGATCACGTAGCTCAAAAAAAAGCTGATGCAATTGTGTTGCAGCATTACTGTCGAGGTTTCCGGATGGTTCATCTGCAAGCACAACCGAAGGATTGTTTATTAAAGCTCTGGCTACGGCAACACGTTGCTGCTCACCTCCGGATAAGGCTGCCGGTTTGTGATCAGCACGCTGCTCGAGTTTCAGCAACTTGAGTAGATGCATTGCTGCATCGGAAGCAACTTTGCGGCTTTTGCCTGCAATAAAAGCAGGGATACAAATATTTTCGAGGGCTGTAAACTCGGGAAAAAGATGGTGAAACTGAAAAACAAAGCCAATTTTATCGTTACGAAATTTTGCCAGAGCCTTTTGCGAAAGCCGGCTTACCTCAGTTTCCTCAATCAAAAGTTTTCCGCTATCAGCTATTTCTATTGTTCCCAATATTTGCAAAAAAGTGGACTTTCCGGCGCCGGAAGGGCCCATAATACTTACTACTTCTCCTTGATTTACTTTTAAATCAAGGCCTTTGAGAACCTCTAATTTTCCGAAAGATTTGCTTATCTGGATAGCTTCTATCATGGGCTTTGGATGTGTCGGCAAAAATAAGGATTTCAGTTTGATAGTAACAGCTTTTTAATGCTATAATCAGATTTGAGAATATGTTTGATATTTTGACGTTTTTATGATGGTCTTTTCGCTAAATAGTCCTATTTTTGGGCTTCAAAAAATCATCAAAATTTCTGTTGAATTATGAATTTACATGAGTTTCAGGGGAAGCAAATATTAAGCGGATACGGTGTATCTGTTCCATTGGGTATTATTGCGGATTCGCCGGCAAAAGCAGTAGAAGCTGCCAAAGAGATCCAGAAAAAAACAGGTTCTGACCGTTGGGCTGTCAAGGCGCAGATTCACGCCGGAGGGCGGGGAAAAGGTGGTGGCGTTAAAATTGCCAAATCTCTTGAAGAAGTTGAAACCTATGCCGATCAGATCATCGGGATGATGCTGGTAACGCCGCAAACCAGCGCTGAAGGTAAGTTTGTTCGTAGGGTTTTGATCGAACAAAATATTTATTATCCAGGACAGTCTGAAGTAAAAGAATATTATGTGAGTATGCTCCTCAACCGTGCTAAAGGCCGCCAAATGATAATGTATTCGCCACGTGGAGGAATGGATATTGAAAAAGTAGCTGAGGAAACTCCCGAACAAATATACACAGAAGAAATTAATCCTAAAACGGGTTTGCAGAGTTTCCAGGCTCGTCAGATTGCCTTTAATCTTGGCCTTAG
>JACCQN010000091.1 GCA_015709215.1 Bacteroidales bacterium | reverse complement strand
TTCCTGTTAAAAAATGCAAATTTAGGGCCTATAGCTCAGTTGGTTAGAGCAACTGACTCATAATCAGTAGGTCCCAGGTTCAAGTCCTGGTGGGCCCACAAAAGTATAACGTCTTCCTTGTGAAGGCGTTTTTTGTTTAGTTAATTAAGACTTGCTCAAAAAACAAAAAGTGAAAATTAATAAGATGCATCAACCCACACCTAAAAACTACCACTGATAGTGCTGAATCACCAAAAAAAATTGAGCTGAAAAACCTGTACTTTTGTAGACAAATAATTGATTTAACTATGATCTCAAAATATTTACGCTGGATTTTTATTTTCGCGTTATTTACGCAAGTCACCAGTTGCAACCCGGGCGGCAAGCTAACCCAACATCAAAAAGCACAAAAAGCTTTTGAAGAAGGAAAACTAATTGAATCATTGGCTATTTACGAAGGAATGATCGCTTCCGAAGAAGCTTCGGGAAAGGTATCCGAAGAAAATCATTACGAACAGGCCGCTGAAGTAGCCGAAGCACTTGGCCTTTCTGATAAAGCTGAAATGTACTATAAACTGGCAATTTACTACAAAACCGCGAGTCCGGAAGCTTACCAAAAACTGGGAAAATTGTATCGAAAGCAAGGAAATATTTCAAAAGAATCGGGCGTTTTGGAGCCCCTCGAACAGCTCTATCCTGAAAGCGGGGCAGCAAAAGAAGAACGCCTGCGTCTTTTTCAGATTTATATCGAAACTACGCAATGGCAAAAAGCAATTGCACTGTGGCCTCCTACACCGCAAGCCGAAAATAATGAAAGTGAGCTGACTGCATATTTCGAAGCCAAACAATCCCTTGATCATCAGGATGATTTAAATGATATTGCTGAACAACTGCTGGTATTAAATCCGAGCAACAAAGCTGCTCAGGAATGGAAAGCTAAAGCGTTTTACGAAAAAGCTGAGACCCGCTATCAAAAAGAAATCGAGGCCTACGAACAAAACAAAACCAGAAAACAATACGCTAAAATGTTGGAAGGCCTGGATGCCTCAACCGCTGATTTTAAAAAAGCATTACCTATTTTCGAATCGCTTTACAATGATACTAATGATAAACGATTTGCTTTGTATATCGCCAATATCTACGCACGTTTTGGTGATATCGGCAATGCAGAAAAATACCGAAAACTCAGTCAATAAAATACTACCATGAGTGAAATATTTCAAGACCAGCCCGAAAGAACAGAAATCAGTAGCCTGGGAGAATTTGGCCTTATCGACCATCTGACCAAAGGCATTAATCTGGTAAACGCAAGTTCAAAATTTGGAGTTGGTGATGATGCTGCTGTCATAGACCACAACGGTTTTCAAACCCTGGTTTCTGTTGATCTTTTAGTTGAAGGCGTTCACTTCGACTTAACCTACACCCCGCTAAAACATCTTGGCTACAAAGCAGCGGTTGTCAATTTTTCGGATATGGCTGCTATGAATGCCAAACCCACTCAAATTGTTATTGGAATGGCCGTTTCAAACCGTTTCTCTCTCGAAGCAATCGAAGAAATCTATGCCGGTATCAAACTGGCCTGCGAAAAGTATCATGTTGATCTGGTTGGTGGCGACACCACAAGCAGCGTTTCGGGGCTCATGCTTTCTGTTACCGTAATTGGAAAAGCAAAACCCGAAGAAATTTGTTACCGCAAAGGAGCTTCCGAAAACGATCTGCTCTGCGTGAGTGGTGATTTGGGAGGAGCGTATATGGGATTACTTTTGCTAGAAAGAGAAAAAGCCGCTTTTAAAGTCAATCCTGATTTGCAGCCTGACTTACATGGTTTTGATTATGTACTTCAGCGCCAGCTAAAACCTGAGGCCCGGCTCGACATCACCGACCTCCTCCGAAAAGCCGAAATCAAACCTACTTCCATGATAGATATTTCAGATGGTCTTGCATCTGAAATCAAGCATTTGTGCAAAGCATCGGGACTGGGATGTCAAATCTATGAAGAAAAAATACCGATAGACGTCACAACTGCCAGTGTTGCTGAAGAATTCAAAATGATTCCTTCTATCCCGGCGCTCAATGGTGGCGAAGATTACGAACTGCTTTTCACGGTTTCGCTAAAAGATCACGAAAAAATAAGTGCTATTCCCGGTATTACAATTATCGGTCATATGACAGAAAACCAAGGAGAAGAAGTAATGATTACACCAGATAATCAATATATACCCTTGAAAGCACAAGGATGGGATGCCTTGATAAAACATTCAGAAACAGAATAAAAACCTTTTTCGCTAGCCTGTTTTATGGAATTATGGAGTTTACGGATAAAAATAAACATCTACAGGACAAGATCGCTGTGATACCTAATAATCCAGGCGTGTACCAATACCTGGACGAAAAAGGCATCATCATTTATGTGGGCAAGGCAAAAGATTTGCGTAAACGCGTGATGAGCTATTTCAGCAAGCAACAAACAGGCAAGCTGAGGGTTTTGGTGCGCAGAATTCATGATATCAAATTTATTGTAGTCGATTCGGAAACTGATGCATTATTGCTCGAAAACAATCTGATTAAAAAATTTCAGCCCCGCTATAATGTATTGCTCAAGGACGACAAAACTTTTCCCTGGATCTGCATCAAGAATGAACCTTTCCCACGGATTTTCTCCACGCGAAATATCATTCACGATGGCTCATCCTATTATGGTCCTTACGCCTCTGTAAAAATGATGAACACCCTGCTGGATCTGATACGCCAGCTCTATCCGGTGCGTTCATGCAGCCTCAACCTGAAACCGCAATTCATCGCTCAAAATAAATTCAAGGTCTGTCTCGAATACCACATCGGCAACTGCAAGGGCCCTTGCGAAGGTCTGCAAACAGAAGCTGAATATGAAAACATGATCAAACACATCAGAGAAATCATCAAAGGAAATATCCAGATGGTTATCCGACAGATGAAAAGTTTGATGATGGACTTTGCCGAAAAAATGGAATTTGAAAAAGCTCAAGCAATAAAAGAAAAAATTGAGATTTTGGAACGTTATCGCAGTAAATCGACCATTGTAAGTGCAACCGTGCATGATGTGGATGTATTTTCGCTTGTCGATAACGGGCCTTCAGTGTTTGTTAATTACCTCAAAGTGATCGAAGGCGCTATTGTGCAATCCCATAGTATTGAACTTAAACGAAAATTAGATGAAAGTGCACAGGACCTTTTAACCCTTGCGATAATCGACATCAGAAACCGGCTCGAAAGCAGCTCGAATGAAATTATACTACCGATGAAACCCTCGTTCGAGTTGGAAAATGTTAAGCTTACTATTCCTCAAAAAGGAGATAAAAAACACTTACTCGATCTTTCGGAACGTAATGCCAGGCACTTTGGAATGGAAACTGAAAAACGCCGCAGTCTTATCGATCCGGAAAGACATCAAAAACGAATCCTCAACCAGCTAATGAAGGATTTACGCATGCCAGTAGCGCCCAAAACCATCGAATGTTTCGATAATTCAAATTTCCAGGGCGATTATCCTGTTGCTGCCATGGTACAGTTTGTGAATGCCAAACCAAACAAAAAAGGTTATCGGCACTACAATATTAAAACTGTTGAAGGCCCTAACGATTTCGCCTCCATGGAAGAAATAATTTACCGGCGCTATAAGAGACTACTCGATGAGGAAAAACCCTTACCCGAACTCATTGTAATTGACGGAGGCAAAGGACAGCTTAGCGCTGCTGTTAAATCACTTGAAAAGCTTGATCTGCGGGGTAAAATAACGATTATTGGTATTGCCAAACGTTTAGAAGAAATATATTTCCCTGGCGACAGCATGCCGCTCTATATTGACAAACGTTCCGAATCGCTGAAACTGATTCAGCAATTGCGTGATGAGGCTCATCGTTTTGGCATTACACACCATCGCAAACAATTTGAAAAAGGAGTGATAAAATCCGAGCTCACCGCAATTGATGGTGTTGGTTATAGCACTGCTCAAAAGCTATTGTGGAAGTTTAAATCGGTAAAAAAAATCAGCACAACCTCTCTGGAAGAATTGAGCTCAGTAATTGGCAAAGCCAAAGCTGAAATTGTTTTTCAGCACTTTCAGCAACAATAAAAAAGACTGCCTGAATTCACAGACAGTCTTTTACTTATAATTTTTAGGAATCCTTATTGCAAGGTAAACCGGACAGGAAGGTTAAAGGAAACCCTCACAGCTTTTCCACGCTGACGGCCAGGCGTCCAGTTTGGCATGGATTTGACCACCCGAACAGCTTCCTCGTCGCAGCCTCCGCCGATACCACGAAGCACTTTCACATTGGAAACTGAACCATCAGGTTCTACTACGAAATTTACGAACACCCTACCCTGAATACCGCTTTCACGCGCCATTGCAGGATATTTGATGTTTTGGGCAATAAACTCCATCATTTTTGCTTGACCACCCGGAAACTCCGGCATGGATTCAACAACGGTAAATATCTCTGCCTCAACAACTTCTTCCTCTTCCATCACTGGTGGAACATATACTTCAATTTCTGTATCCTGATCCACTTCCACGTCAATTTCAATATCGTCTTCCACTTCCACATCATCTTCTACCACTTTGAGAACTGTCACTTGTTTTGGTGGTGGTGGTGGTGGTGGTTTTACTTTCTGCTCAGTGATAGGGATAATTTCCTCCGTAATATCTTCAACGGGGCGATCCATCAACTCAAGCGTACGCTTGTCGTAGCTGCGATACTCAAAAGCAAAAAACACAGCTGCCAAAGCAACAATGAGCCCAATTTGGCGAAAAAGTGTTTTTTTGTTTTCAAGATCTGCTTCAGGTGTTTTTTTAATTTCCATATTCAATGATTTGGCTAATAATTTTTAGCTTCATTTCGAAGCCGCTAAATTAATAATTATTAAGTAAAACTTTTACTTCCACGCTTATTTTTTCGCATCATTAGTAAAAACAGGCTTATTCCTATAATACTTCCTATGATATTGGCCAGAAAATCAAACACACTGCCATATCTTCCAACAAACACATAAGCTTGCATCAACTCAGTAAATCCGCTATAGAACATACCAATTCCGAAAACATTTCTTACGAGCGTAGAACGCTTTTCCGGTTTCAAATATTGTGCCCGATAGCCCCAAAGCAGTAAAAATGTAAAAACCCCAAAAATAAATAAATGAACAAGTTTATCTGGTGTAAGCCAATCCCAGAAGCTTATAACTTTTGGGAAGTAATCACCAGGCAAGCCTGTAAGCAGCAGTATTATCAGCGCCCACAGGCTTCCCGGCCAATATTTTCTGGTAATCCAGTCCAATAATCCAGATTGATTAGGCTTCGACAAGCGCTTTGTAGGCATCTGTGTCAAGCAATCTGTCAAGCTGAGCAGGATCAGAAAGCTTGATTTTAACAATCCAGCCTTTGCCGTATGGGTCCTTATTTACTGTTTCCGGTGCATCCTCAAGTGACTCATTAAATTCAAGCACAGTACCACTTACAGGCATAAACAAATCTGAAACAGTTTTTACAGCTTCGATTGTGCCAAATGTTTCTTCTGCATCAAGCTCTTCGTCAACTGTATCTACTTCAATAAAAACGATATCACCCAGTTCTTTTTGAGCAAAATCCGTAATCCCGACAAAGGCCTCGTTGCCCTCTACGCGGATCCATTCGTGATCCTTGGTGTACTTTAATCCAGCAGGAATATTCATAATACAAAATTTTGGTTTTATTTGGCCTCAAATTTACACTTTTTTAGATGCCGGCCAGCTAAGATTGATTCTAAAAAACGATAAGAAATCGTAAAATTAGCCGTTATGTGTTTCGTCTTATTGTGCCAGGTTAAACCGCATGGTAATACCACCGGCAGTATTAGAATTTTTAAACTGGCTCGAAACAAAAGGATCCGACATATCCCTCCGGAAATAAGCCTGCATGCTCAATCGGTTACTGAAGGTATAATCTGCCGTAACGTAAATATTGATTTTACGCTGACCCGCAGAAACCTGACTGTTTTGCTCATCAATACGTCTTAGCGTTGTTTTGTCTGTTCTGAACCCCAGATCAAGTTTT
>JACCQN010000090.1 GCA_015709215.1 Bacteroidales bacterium | reverse complement strand
AAAAAGCCACAAAATCAACCTGAGAAAGCTGAAGAACCTGCCGAAACAAAAGTTAAAACCATCCAGTTGAAACTATTTCACAAAGAAAAGCAAACGAGCCGAAAATTTTTAATACCACTTCAAATACAGGCAATGGAACGGCTGATACTTTATCTGGAAAGAATGCAACCTCAAAGTCTTGTGAAAAGGAATTTGCAACAATCAGGTAGCCTCAGAAGTTTTCATTTGGCTTTACTCCAAAATATCAGAGAAGAATTTGAACACAATCTTGCACAACAATTATATGTTTCCGAAAAAACCTGGCAGCTTATTTCTACTGCCCGGGAAGAATTGATCAAGCAAATCAACCTGGCAGTGTCCAATTTACCCGAAAACGCCAGCGCTGAACAACTCGCCAGTATTTTATTAACGCTTGATATTTCTGTTACCCAAAAAGCGATTCAGGAAATCAAACTCGAATTCTCAAAACTCTAAAAAAGTAAAGAGGCTGCCCTATTCAGGAACAGCCTCCATTTTTAGTGTATAAAGTGGCACTAACCTTTCTATTGATCAAAAATTTGTTGGTTAGCGGGTAGGATAAAAACTCATTGCACTAATCTCATTAGGTTCTTCCATGTTGGTGAAAACGGGAAGTTCAACCAAAGCTCCACCAGCTGCAAACACAACATAAAGGCCAAACGCTTCACCATCGCTGTTGTTGGCAGGATTCAAAAATCCCGAGGCCATTACTGATAAGGACTGACCTTCTAATCCAAGTGTTGCAAGTGGGGCTTGGTAGGAAGCTACTGTAGCAGTTCCTGTTTTATCACGCACTTCCAACATAAAGTCTAGAGTGGGGAGCTCAGAGTGGCCAGCAAATTCGCCATAGCCAAAGCTGAACAATTCAACGTTTACCACTGCGGTTTCCCAAACGCTTACTTTAGGTGTGTCTGTTGATCCGTGGAATATCAGTACGTCGGTTTCACCTGCATTCTTAGCTTCTTCACAACCCGTATCATATACATAAATATCAAAAAGAAAAATATTTTTGTTTAATTAAAACACTTAAAATATTAAACAAAAATATTTTTCTAACATTTTTTTTAAAGAAGTACTCTTTTAAGCTATAAGCCTATACCGGCTGATATTCTTTGAGACTTTCCATCAATTTTTTACGGCTGTAAAAAATACGGCTTTTAACAGTTCCAATAGTGAGATTAAGATCGTCAGCTATTTCTTTGTATTTGTAACCTTCGTTGTACATATCAAAGGCGCGGCGAAAATCTTTATCCAATGCATCGATACCTTTTTGAAGTTCTTTGGCAGCAAGAATTGTGTCGGGATTGTTTTCTTTTAGTTCACTTCCTGTGTTCAAAAAATAAAGGTTATCAGTTTGATCTATAATCGTTTTGGCTTTTTTATTTCGTCTGTAATTGTTGATGAAGATGTTCTTCATGATAGTGTAAACCCAAGCTTTAAAATTGTTTTGGTTTACATATTTTTCGCGGTAAACTAAAGCTTTAAGAAAAGTTTCCTGAAGCAAATCTTTTGCATCATCTTCATTTCCGGTGAGCTGTTTTGCGAATACTTCCAAATACTTCTGTAGTCCGGTGAGCTGGTAATTGAATTCTATTGCTGTCATGATGTAATCGATTTATGTTTAAATTTGTTGAAGCAAAGTTAAACAAAATACAAGGCTTGTCAAGAACAATTCTAAATAAACTAAACAAAACATTATATTACATTGATTTTCATTTACTTACCAACTGTTAAAATAAGTTAATGGTATTTTTGGAGATAAAAATCACCAATAAGGTGGTATTTCTACTTTTTTAAGCCATTTTGTTTAACGAAACGTTTTTGCGTTAAACAAAAGTACGATTGATTACACTTGTTGTGTTTTGATAAACTGTTTAAAGTCAATTGCCGAACTGATCAGTTTGGTATATTCTGATAATTGAAAATCAATGTTAGCTGCTTGCATTCCACTGATTAGGATATGTTGTTTTGGAAAATTCGATTCCAGTTCTTTAAGGTAATGATCTAAGGCATCATGCGAAATGGCCGAAACAAAATAAGTCGCTAGTAAGTCGGGTTCCACAGCCTGGGCCACAGAAACCAAATCGTGGAAAGGCACATTTTGGCCAAGATAATAAACTTTTACACCATGTTTTTTCGCCACATAATAATAGGTGAGCAAGCCAATTTCATGTAATTCCCATTCAGGAAGGAACATGATAATTTTCCGTGCATCTGGATTTGTAACGGCTGGCAAACTATCAATGGCCACGCAAAGTTTCATTCTAATCAGGTTAGAAATAAAATGCTCCTGCGCCGGATTTATGGTGCTGGTCTGCCACAAAAGCCCAATTTTTTCAAAGAAAGGATATACCACGTAATATAAAGTCTCCTCAAATCCAATTTTTATAATAGACTGATTTAAAATCTTTTCAAAACGATCCTCATTCAGTTCAATCATGGAAACAACCAAACTTTCAATCTGACTTAAATAGTCAGATTCGGGTTTTACGACCTCCATAATTTTTTGCTTAATCTGCTGAGGTGTTAATCCGGCAATTCGCGATATTTTATAGCCATGACGATTCAGAATAGATACATTCAAAAGCTTTTTGAGATCTTCATCATTGTACCACCTGATGTTCGAATCGGTGCGGCTTGGATCGACAATAGCATATCGCTTTTCCCAGATACGAATTGTATGGGCCTTGATCCCGGTTAGGCGTTCTAAATCTTTAATTGAATAAGTTGACATAGTTTTAATAGTAGTTGAAGCTGCCTTTTAAACAACGATCAAGCAGTATTGTTTACAATTCGTTAACAAAACAAAAAATGCTAATGGGCGATCCAGTCTTTCTAAAAAACTGTAATTTCGTGCAAAAATAATAAGTAAAAGCAGTTGAAGAAGCTAAAAATTTCAATAATTGGTGCTGGTAATGTAGCTTTTCATCTGGCACGCATATTTTCGCAAAAAGGAATACGGCCAGTTCAGATTTTAGCCAGAAATACTGCATGCCATGAAGATATGAAACCTTATGCTTCCAACTTGATTACAAAAACAAGAGAACTCGAACCCTGTGATATTATTTTTCTGGCCGTGAATGATGATGCTGTTTCGGCACTTGCATCACAAATCAGGCTAAAAAACACTTTACTTGTGCACACTTCGGGAAGTTTGGCCGGAGATGCTGCAGCTTCAGCAGGCAATAAGTGCGGTGTGTTTTATCCGCTGCAAACATTTAGCAAGCAGCGTTTCCCTGATTTTAATGAAATACCGGTTTTTATTCAGGCTGAAGATCAGGAATCAATGATTCTCCTGGAGCAATTGGCCAGTAAGCTTACTTCTCATGTGCATCATTCCGACGATCGGATGAGAAAGCTATTGCATCTTGCTGCAGTTTTTGTTTCAAATTTTAGCCATGCACTCTATTTATTGGCCGAAGATTTCCTGAAGACAGAATCTGTCCCTTTTGAATACCTGCATCCTTTAATTAAAGAAACAGCACTTAAGGCAATTACGTCAGATTTAAGTCAAGGTCAAACTGGTCCGGCTCGGCGAAATGACAAGGAAACTTTGGAAAGTCATCTGATTTTACTTGAGCAACATCCTGAAAAACAAGAAATTTACAGATTGATAACACGTTATATTCTCAACAAATACCACCCAGATTGATATGAGTAATTACAAAGCGCTTCTTACAAAAGTCAACACCTTTATCTTTGATTACGATGGTGTGATGACCGATGGAAAAATTATGCTGAACAACGAAGGCGAACCCCTTAGAAATGCTAATGTTAAAGACGGTTATGCCTTACAATTGATTCAAAAGTTAGGTTATAATGTTGCTGTGATTTCAGGTGGCTATTCACCATCCATGCACAAGCGTTTTGAAGCATTACGTATCAGTGATGTCTATCTAGGAATAGACGACAAAATCATTGTTTTAAAAGACTATATGCAAAAGAAAGGTATTACCCCTGAGCAAATTGTCTATATGGGCGACGATATTCCCGATTATCAAGTGATGGAGTATGTAGGTGTTCCGGTTTGCCCTTCGGATGCAGCGGAAGAAATAAAACGAATAAGTGTTTACATCAGTCACCAATCCGGCGGTAATGGTTGCGTTCGCGATATTATCGAACAAGTACTTAAGGTTCAGGGAAAATGGATGAATGATATTGCCCATCACTGGTAAGCATGAAAGCAATAACCTACTGGATCAAATTGATAAGAGCCGGCAACCTGCTGATGATGATACTCATCGTGTGGCTGGTGAATCAATGGTTGGTTGCACCCTTTTTGGATGCAGCCGGAATAATCAGGCCTTTTGATTTGTTGAGCTTCCTTTTGCTGGTTTTTTCCGTTGTTGCAACAGCTGCTGCTGCAAACATTATTAACGATATTGTCGATCAGGAAACCGATCGAATCAACAAGCCCGAAAAACTAATCATTAACAGATTTATCCCTGAAATTCAGGCAAAATATGCCTATAAAATTTTAGTAGGATTAGGAAGCTTGAGTGCTCTGATTTTGAGCATACTACTGCATTCCATCTATTTCTTTTTGATAACCGCAGTTTTTAACGGCTTACTTTGGTTTTATTCCCAACGTTACAAACAGCAGTTTTTAGTGGGGAATATTGTAGTAGCCTTTTTAGGTGCCGGACTCATTTTTTATGTTTGGCTTTTTGACCTTTTAGTCATTATTCAAGATCCAATTTCCAATGCCAGATTAGAGCCGGTGATGGGAATGATGACTGAAGTAATTCTGATTTACGCTGCTTTTGCATTTCTATCGAGCCTTATACGGGAAGTCATCAAAGATATGGAAGACCTGAAAGGAGATTTTAAAACCGGCTGCCGCACCATATCCGTTGTTTTAGGCCTGAGTGTAACCACAAAAATGGTTTGGATATTAATAGTTACCTTGACTTTGTTGATCGTCTGGTGGCAGATTCTCTTGTTTAATAATGGAGCTCAGGCAGCTTTTGGATTTCTTTTTGTGACTGACAGTTTATTACTGATTTCGGCGATGCAATTAGCTAATCAATCTGATCAACAACGCTTTAAAAGAAGTTCAACTTTGATGAAACTCGTCATGCTCACCGGAATACTCTCCATAGCTTTTATTCACCTATGAAAACTTTACTCAAAAAACTTACCTCTTATCATGTATTATTAGCCTCTAAATCACCAAGGCGAAGACAATTGCTTAAAGATATAGGGGTTGATTTTGAAGTGACCAGCAAAGACACCAATGAATATTTTCCTCAAGAACTTAATCCTGAAGAAGTTGCATCCTATCTCAGCAAAAAAAAGTCTGATGCTTTTTCTGAAGAAGAATTGCCTGACAACTACTTATTGATCACGGCCGACACAATTGTAGTTTCGGGAAATACCATATTGAATAAAGCAGACAATTATCAGGAAGCCAACGAAATGCTGCTGCAACTCTCAGGAAGAACACATGATGTCATTACCGGTATCACGCTTAGAAGTAGCGAAAAAACAATAAGTTTTACTGACCAAAGCGAAGTGTCATTTAAAGTATTAAGTCAGGAAGAAATTGATTGGTATATTCATAATTATCAACCTTATGACAAAGCCGGAGCTTATGGCATTCAGGAGTGGATTGGGTACATTGGTATAACATCAATTCAAGGATCTTTTTACAATGTGATGGGTCTTCCCACGCATCGTCTTTATGAAGCATTAAAACATTTTTAAGCACAAACAATGATGAAAAATGGTGTATTTGTCCGTAAAATCTTACGTTACTTTTTTCAGGGATTGCTTTATCTGGCACCTGTTACAATAACTATCTGGAGCATCTACCTCATTTTTCAATGGGTTGATGGCTTGCTAATCAATTATTTAGATGAACTTTTAAGCGTTCATATTCCCGGCCTGGGCATACTGGTTTTGCTGATTCTGATTACTTTGATTGGCATGCTGGGTTCAACAATTTTATTCAAACCATTTATAGCTTTTTTTGATCAACCTTAAATCCGCAAGCAACCTATAAAATAAGCTGTAAGGGAAAATTGTGAAGCC
>JACCQN010000089.1 GCA_015709215.1 Bacteroidales bacterium | reverse complement strand
CAGTTATGTACTCAGTTGCTAAATCAACAGATTCCTTAGTAATGTCAATAAACTCCGTTAAGTTAGCACTAAGACTTTTCACACAAGCTCTTTTACTTTTTCGGGTGCACTTTCAAGTTCATCTTGCCTTACTGTCGAAAATAATACTATAAATTTTCCTGACCTGATTCGTTCAAAAAGAGGCATAGTATATTCAGAAAATTCTTCATCAAATACTCTTCCAAAAACTGACGTATCCAGGTAAATACTCTGTTACATATTATAAAACTTTTACTCTTTACAAACGTACTATTTTTTCATTTCATCAGTCAATAGCTTGTAGTTTGATTTTCCTTAACTTCGCGTTTATCAAATGGATAAAAAAATTGATCAAAGCATAACGTCTTATCTTGAACTGATTAAAAAGTCCTAGGGTAATCTTGAAACAGCCTATTTGTTTGGATCATATGTCAAAGGTAATTTTTCAGATGATAGCAATATTGATATTGCATTGAATTTCAAAGACTTGGATAATTCAAAACGTTTTGATTTACAAGTGCTACTCATGATTTTGGCCACTCAATTTGATTCTAGAATAGAACCTCATCCGATTTCACATCAAGATTTTTCTTCAGGCAATGCTTTCGCTTTAGAAATTAGAAGGACAGGAATTGAATTACTTCCAACTTTTCGTTAAGTAAGCTCCTTAAATTTTTAGTGTTAAATATTTCAGCTCATTAATAGTTTACAGCCTTATATTACTTCCGAAATTTACTCCAGCCTTTATTGTGAAAACGTTAACAAAATATCCTTAATTTTGTAGCCTGAATCAACATCTGAAGTCATTAATTCAATCATATTTAATCGTTTAACATTATTACTATGGCATTCAATCTGAGAAACAGAAATTTTCTGAAACTGCTTGATTTCACCCCGCAGGAAATCAAATTTTTACTTGAACTTTCGGCCGACTTAAAAAAGGCCAAATATGCCGGAACTGAGCAGGCACGCCTCACCGGAAAAAACATCGCCCTGATTTTCGAAAAGGACTCCACCCGCACCCGCTGTGCTTTTGAAACAGCAGCTTACGATCAGGGTGCACGCGTTACTTATCTGGGACCTTCAGGATCACAAATCGGCAAAAAGGAATCCATGAAAGATACAGCCCGCGTTTTGGGTCGAATGTATGATGGCATAGAATATCGTGGCTTTGGTCAGGACATTGTGGAAGAGCTCGGGAAATATGCTGGTGTACCGGTTTGGAATGGCCTTACCAACGAATTTCATCCCACCCAAATCCTGGCTGATTTCCTCACCATGATGGAACACAGCGACAAACCTTTACATCAGCTAAGCTTCGCTTATCTGGGCGACGCTCGCAACAATATGGGCAATTCGCTGATGGTTGGAGCTGCCAAAATGGGCATGGATTTCAGGGCTGTTGCCCCAAAACAATTATGGCCGGACGAAACACTTGTTGCCACCTGCCGCAAAATTGCCAAAGAAACCGGTGCAACGATTACACTTACCGAAAGCGTTGACGAAGGCGTAAAAGGCGTTGATTTCATCTATACCGATGTGTGGGTTTCGATGGGCGAACCGGATCATGTATGGGAAGAGCGTATTAAACTGATGCTGCCTTACCAGGTAAATCAGGCCATGCTTAACAAAACCGGTAATCCAAATGTTAAATTCCTGCACTGTCTGCCGGCTTTCCACAACCGTCAAACTACTATAGGCGAACAGATTTATCAAAAATTTGGTGTGGAAGCCATGGAAGTGAATGATGAAGTTTTTGAGTCGCCTGCTTCAGTGGTTTTTGATGAAGCCGAAAACAGGCTGCATACCATCAAAGCAGTGATGGTTGCCACTTTAGGTAGCTAAATTTATTCCTATCATAAAAAAATCCCTGTAAATATTTACAGGGAATTTTTTTGCTTCCGGCCTTTCCATTTCACCCTGAAAAAAATACCGCCAAAGCCCGAAGCTACAACATAAACAGGATAGATCAAAGCCAGGGGAAAAGCCAAAATAAGGTATTGTCGATTGCCGAAAAAAGTGGCTGTAGCGGTTAATAGTGGAAAATCAACCAAAAGCTTAAGACCGGTAAAAAGCAAGAAAACAAGCACCAGAAAAGGATAGAAAAAACTTAACCCCATCAGGGTAAATAACATAAAATTATAGCCGAAAACAATCAGAGCAGGTAGGATAATAAAGACAGAGCGGTAGTGCTTATTCTTTGAAACCCAACGCATCCGTTGTTTCATGAAACATTTTATACCTGGGCATGGCGCAGTTGTAACAATAGCCGACTTGTCTTTAACAAAACGAATTGCTTCAGGGCCATAATACTTTCTGATTGCCTCCATTAAAAACACATCATCACCTGATTGCAAACTGCTGTCTTTACGAAATTTTTCAACCTCCAGAGCGGCATTCTTTTCAAAAACCATATTGGCTCCATTGCTCATCACCGGCAAGCGCAGAGCCGCAGCACCTCCGGTACTTCCAATCAAGCTCATAAATTCAAGCAACTGCATCCTTTCAAAAAGGTTTTTTGCCGGATGGAGTAAAACGGGTCCCAATAACATTCTTATCCCGGATTGTTGTAGCGCCCTTGCCATGCTTCTAAGCCATCCTTCCGAAACAAGGCAGTCGGCATCAGTTACGGCAATATATTTTCCGGCAGCCTGATTCAGTCCTTCCCGTAGTGCTGCTTTTTTCCCTTCGCCTACAGCACTTACAACCCTGAAATTACCCAATCGATGTTGCTGAATAAACCGCGTTGCAAGGGTGAGAGAATTATCTTCGGAATGATCGTCGATGATAATCACCTCAAAAGCATCGATCGGATATCGCTGATTGCGCAATTGTTCGAGTAGTTTTTCCAATTTTGCCTCTTCATTACGTGCAGCCACAAGCACAGAAATACACGGAAATGAAACAAGTTTGACAGGAATTTGAGTTTTTAATGAAAACCAACCGATGGTATATAATCCAATCAATATCAGATATAAGCCACCTGTTATCTCAACAATCCGAAGCAGATAGGTGAAATATTCAAGCTTTTCCATTTTCCCTCCTGAAAAACTTTAATCTGTAAATAAACAGCAAACCGAACAAAGCCGGAACGGCAATATTAACCAGCCAAACAGCTGAAGAAGCGACAAAAACACCCAATTCAAAATTTTCAAAAACAAGCTGACGCGACTGAAACCAAAGTGAAAATAAATAAATACTCACGCTGCCACGAACACCTAACTCACTCAGCGCCACAGTTGGTATTAAGGTGATAAATAAATAACTTAAGCCAACCAGCATAATAGCCTCCGGATAGCTGAGTGGAAGATCAAAAGCCCATAAAAACAAAATAAACTGTAACGAAAAAACCAAATACCTCAGAAAAGACAATGCTAAAATATAGGCCAATTGTTTGTGCGTGAAATACTTAAAAACCTCCACATAAGGTAACACAAGCTGACTTTTCCTGGGTAAAAGCTTTTTAATAATCACATACATCAGGTCAATATTGAAATAAACAAATATGCCGGCAACAAGAATTACTAGAATCAAAACAATTATAGCTGTGTAAATCCATTGTGTTTCATCAGAAAAATAAGCTATGGAAGGCAGAAAAAACAGCAAGGCAAGGCTGCCAATGATAATCGTAACAAGCAGTTGCGCCATACTCCCAATTATAGTTAGTAGAATACCTTTGATGTGACTTCCTTTTTCGAGGATAAACACACGACCCAAATAATCGCCCATACGATTAGGCATAAACATACTTACCGAAATGCCACTAAGTACAGCTGTATAGGCCTTATTCAATTTTAAGCGCTCCAGCTTCCTTATTTGAAACTGCCATTTCAGGCTTTCCAAAAAAAGATTGAGCGGCATCAGGGCAAAAGCCAGCAACAAAAACCAAAAGCCTGATCTATCTTTCAGGCGCTGAGCCAGCAAATCATTTACGGTTTGCAGCTTTTCGCCTCCTACCAACTGATCATACAAATACCAGAGTGTAGCTCCAACTATCAGTAATCGCAGCGAATGATTGGCTATTTTACTTACTTTTGCCTTGAGCATTTCATTGTATATTTTCAACGCTAATTACTCAATTTCAAGTGAAAACTGAACGTATTATTCTTGGCATCGACCCCGGAACAACTATTATGGGCTACGGTCTGATCCTTCAAAAAGGCAATCAGATGCAACTCCTGCTGATGGGCGAATTGAAGCTGAGTAAATACAGTAATCAGGCGTTGAAATTAAAGAAAATTTTCGAGCGTACCCTCGAACTGATTGCAGAATATAATCCTGACGAACTTGCAATTGAAGCACCATTCTTCGGCAAAAACGTACAATCTATGCTCAAACTGGGTCGTGCTCAAGGGGTTGCCATGGCCGCGGGCTTATATAAGGATATTCCAATTTTTGAATATTCGCCGCGCAAAATCAAACAATCGATAACCGGAAACGGGAGCGCATCAAAAGAACAGGTTGCAGCCATGTTGCAACGTCTTTTAAACTTCAGTGAAATGCCAAAAAAAATGGATGCTACCGATGGATTGGCTGCTGCGGTATGTCACTTTTTTCAGGGCAACAAACCGGTTTCAGAAAAATCATACAGCGGCTGGGCAGCTTTTGCCAATCAAAATCCGGATCGGTTGAAATAATGCTACTCAAATTTTTCGCTTGATTTTCGTTTCTTATTTATGCTCCAAAAAAGCATAAAAATTCCAATTAAAAATATCAGGATATTGATCCCTAAATCGCTGTAAGAAAAGTTTTTGTCGCCATTAACACCTAACACCAACTGAAGAATTGGTAATAAGGAAAGGATAACCAACACACTTCCGATAAGAATGCTGATATTTTTCATATCAGTCAGGTTTTCATCATTGGCTAACAATATTACAAAAACTTTCTGAAAATATTTATCTGGCTATTGAAAATCAATAATGGATTCACATCAATTTTTGAAAATACTGCCACCACCTGTCAGGAAGCTCATCTGTTAGAGCAAGTTCGTAATCAGCTCTGGTACAGGGAACAAAATGATGACGTTCATACTTTTTCCGATCCTTATGGCCAAAGGAAAGATCAATCCACCAGCGATCGGTCTTTTTGCTTCTTAAAAATATTACATCCTCTTGCTGCCCTTCGATGCGCACATTATATTTAACAAAATCAATACTTTCCGGAGTGGGGAGATCATCTTTTCTGTTGGCAAAACCTTCCACAAAATACCAAATCAACTGCGACATCAATTTTGCAGTTATTTTCTGATGATCAAAGGAAGGGTTATATTCAAAAAATCCAATCGCGCTCAATTTATCGCTCATACCGGCATAGCGTGCCAGACGGCATGCTTCGTCGCCAGTGAAACCATTGGGCTCGGCATTACCGTTTCCGGGCGCATCAGATGCACGGATAGCCGAAATGTCAAAGCTAACGATATCAGCATTTCGCAAAAGTGGCTCAGCATCTTCGGGAGATGATTTAAGCATTCCGAGCCGATACACATCAAAAAGCAGATTTTTCATCAGTTCAACGGCTTCTGCATCCACATCGTAAGTTTGATAGCCCAGATTGGAAAAATTGAACAGAAAATTTGGCTGGTGCATGATGATATGGCTTAGATATGCCTGTGAATTGAGAGGTTCTTCATCCTGACCAAGGTCGAAAATGGGATCGATAGCTGCGATATTCACCAAACGGCCAATATTTTCATAAGCCTTATAAATGGCATAAGTCAAATCCTGACTTCCACCAAGAACTAATGGAATAATATCTGCCCGGATCAATTCTGCTACCACCTGACTCAAAGCAAAATAGGTATCGTCAATGGTATAGCCGGGTTTGATATCCCCAAGATCAGCCATTTTGAGCTTGGGCCAATGATTAAAAAGTTGATAAAATGCTTCACGGATAAAATCGGGTGCTTTGCTACAGCCTTCATTATTCAAGGCATTGCGTTCTTCCTTTACGCCAATGAGCGCAATTTTAACACCTTTAAGATCAGGGAAATCAGTTTTATTGCGAAAAATACTCAGGGTTTCGCCAATCCGTTTGCGACCAGGCCGCCATGGCTTTTCAGGTAGTTGAACCTGCACCGGTTCCAGGAAAAGACTAAATTCCATAAGGCTGTTTAAGGGTGATTTGTCGGGCTAAAATAGCAATAAAAACGATTAAACAACAGCCGTAAACAGGATTTAAAGAAAAGCCTTAAATCCACAACCTCTTATTATCAATTTCAATCAAAAAACTGTATATAAATAATTTGAGGTGATCAATTAAATACTTATCTGGTGAAGGAATAATTGATTAAAAACTAATCAAAATGAAATTTACAGGAGAAAACAT
>JACCQN010000012.1 GCA_015709215.1 Bacteroidales bacterium | reverse complement strand
GCCTTATTCTATGAATTACAAACGATTATGACTATTTCTTAACTAAACGACATTGGAATATTATTGATAAGATACTAAATTAGGATAAAATAGATGCCTCTGACATTCAACATATTACCCCCCCCCTTACAAACTCAGACATTTTGCTTTGTTTTCCGTGTAAAGTACTTGCTTAAATTTTGGTTTTATGTTTTTTTCTTGTCGGTTTTATGCCGTCCTCAATTTTTGTTTTATGGTACAACAAAATTCATCTTTTGGCTGGGGAAAAATAAATTTGATCGAATTGTGCCACCTCAATAGTAATTACTTGAGGTGGCATATTTCGCTTAAAATAAAATAATTTACTATCATTTAAAATCTAAAACAAATGAAAATTCTAAAATTAATCCTATCTACTTTCCTGCTCTTAGTTATATTCAATTCAACAGTAAATGCAGACGGTCAGCTGCCAGAAAATGTAGGCGTTAAGCTGCCAGCAGGCATAGAAATTCGGTTGCTCACACCAGAAACTCCGAATCTTAATTCTATAAGCGCCACTTTAACAATAAGTGGAAATGGTGGAATTATTCATGAAGTACAAAATATTACCTTACATCCCTTAGGGGGTGAATATGGTGAAATACTTGTTCGTCTTGACGAAAATTCTTTTACTGGTTGGCTATCAGCAACAGTTAACTTCACATTGAATGGATGCAGCTATCAAGGCACTATCAGTCGGCAAGGAACATTTGTGCGAGGATATGGCTATACAATGGAAATTGAATCATTTTATATAATTAATTGTTTCTAATCAATTAATTTGCAGGAAATGTAAAAAAAGAGGATGGTCTTTAAAAGCCATCCTCTTTTTGTAATACGCTCAAAATCTATTGCACAATCATTTTGCGTGTAACTTTTTCAGCACCTGCTTCAACAGTGTAAAAATAAACACCTGTTGGAAGCTCGTCTGCATCAATTGTCATGGTGAAGCTACCTGCTGTTTTGTAGCCGTAATCCATATTCATAACTTTCTGGCCTGTGATGTTGTACACTTCCAGGTTAACATTACCAGCATTGGCCAAACTTACCTGTATATTGGTTTCGCTACTAAAAGGATTTGGGAAGTTTTGACCTACTTCCAGGCCTTTAACAGCGGCAATTTCTTCATTCCCAACAACGCAGAAATCTGCATCTGTAAAATAAAAGTCTTTGATATACTTGAACTGAACAGGATCTATATCGCTACCATCCTGCAATGCCTGGTAAACCATCGGGATATAATATTTGCCATCCACTTCGCGTGTGTTTGCGGCAACACTGATAAAAGTGGCATTCCACATACCTTCTGAGTAGAGGGTTACGTTAGTTGGCTCAGCGCTGCCTTCAACACAGGTTAAATCAGCTGTTCCCCATGGATTTGGTTTCATACCACGGGCAAAAACATTGGGACGGCTATTATCTTCCTGTGCTTCCAAATCAGTATCGTTCCAGCTTACAAAAATGGTTTCATGATCATCGGAAGCAGTAATTTGAATGCGGTTATCATCACTAATGTCACCCCAGGTTCCGCGGAACCGAAGCATACTACCCATTTTAACAGCATGCCAGTTTTCGCCACCATCGGTTGTATAAATATCGTAAGCTCCAAGAATGTTAGGAATACCAGTAGTAATAGAGTATGCTGTTTCGGAAGTAACACCAATTACAACAGCAATATGAAGATTTCCATTTGCATCAACTATAATGTCATGATCAAATGCTGTGGTATATGGTATTTCATCCCGGGCTGGCAGTGGCTCCTCATATACTTCGCCAATTTGCTCGTCAGTTAACAATCCATTTACTATACCTTCTAATCCATTAGGACCTCCAAGCTGGATACCTCCAAGATCATCCCAGCTAATTCCTCCATCAGTTGTCTTGTAAATTACAGGATAATAGCCCTTGAAACCACCTATGGCTTCAGCACTACCGTCATCTGAAATCGCGCTCATATAACCTACCTGTCCATCAGCAGCAAAGGCAATTTTTACATCTGCTGGTGAGCCCATTTCAGCATCAGTAAAATGATCAACTAAATCTTGTTCGTAAACAAAATCATTCAAATCATCCGACCATGCACCTTTTTGTACAATGATGCTGTTTTGGAAAATATCGGCAGCCAAATCATGGTTGAGGTCAGTAACAAAAACAGCTCCTTCCGAAGTAATCTCAAAACCAGAAGGTAACAGTTGATAAACGCCATCAGGGGAAGACTGCAAATTTTTAGTATTTACAGATGGATCTCCCATATTGGCAACACCATAACTATAGCCACCCCATCCGTCGTTTGTGCCTTCGAGATTAGGGGCAAAATAAACCATCCAGGATTCATCTGCTACAGCACTGCTGTTTGGATTAAAAATCCCGTGGTGCGGATAACGTGCCGCATCAGTAAAATAAGTACCCCCGGAATTTTCAGTGGCTTCATATACTTCAAAATCGTTTACCCAGGTTTCTCCACCATCCAATGAATAATCAAATCCTAGGTCACCACTGTAACCACTCGGATCGCCTGCACCACCCATGCGGTGAAAATTTGTTACTGCATTCAAGTCTTTATCATACCAAACCATAGAACGCTGACCACTGTAATAACCATAAGCATTAGCAGATGTTCCAATATCTACGATAGAAACTATGTTTACGTTCTTGTTGGCTGGAAGCATAACAGGCAACTCGTCCTGTTGAGCGGAAGGTACGCTGGAAGGTTTCAGCGGATCAATTGTTAAGGCGTGATTAATTCGCTTTTCAGAACGAATTTGATCACTTTGTTTCAGGGTTTGCGCTATCAGGCCGCTTCCGGCAATCAACAACGCACCCATAGTAAGTAAAACTTTCTTCATTTTGTTGAGTTTTAGTGATTAATACATAAAAAAATTGGATCATTAAAGCGACAAATATAATATAATTTTAATAAGCATAAAAAAACCGCTTCAAATGAAGCGGTTTTTCAGGTCAAGATTTTTTACAAATCCTTATTGTACAATCATTTTGCGGGTTACTTTCTGCGAACCTGCTTCCACAGTGTAGAAGTAAACGCCTGTTGGCAGTTCGTCGGCGCTGATAGTCATAGTAAATGTACCGGCTGATTTGTAGCCATAGTCTTTAACAATAACTTTTTGTCCGGTGATATTGTAAACCTCCAGATTAAGGTTGCTTCCCTGTTTCAGGCTAACAGTAACGTTGGTTTCGTTGCTAAAAGGATTGGGGAAATTCTGGCTTACTTCCATCTGAGCAGCAGCAGCAATTTCCTGGGTGCCTACAATACAGAAATCAGCTTCGGTAAATTTAAAGTCGGTGATGTATTTGTATTGAACAGCCAATCCCGGATCGACACCCTGACCAATAGGCTGGTAGGTCATCGGGATGGTATAGGCATCACCATCGTAGAACGACATCTGTGCAGCAGCAAAGAAAGTAGCATTCCACATACCTTCAGAGAAAAGTGTTACGTTGGTAGGTGCATCGGTGTTGTCAACACAGGTAAGGTCAGCAGTACCCCATGGGTTGGGACGTACCCCACGGATGAAGATATTCGGACGGGTATTGTCTTCCTGCTCCTCCAGGTCAGTATCGAGCCAGCTTACAAATACAGTGCTACGGTCGGGTGAAATGGTAGTCTGAATGCGGTTATCTTCTGTATAATCACCAGGCCATGTACCACGGAACTTGTTGATGCCACCAAGTTTGATTCCAAACCAGCTTGTTCCGCCATCGGTAGTATAAATATCATAAGCCGCAATTATCCCGGGGATGCCAGTAGTAATAGCATAATCTGTTTCAGAAGATGCTATACCAATAACAACACCAATATGAAGATTACCATTGGCGTCAACAGATATATTATGATCGAAAGCCGTGGTGTAAGGAATTTCTTCACGAGCAGGAAGTGGCTCCTCAAAAAACTCGGCGATCTGCTCATCACTGAACATTTCATATACAATACCAGCCAGTCCGTTTTCACCACCGAGTTGAATACCCATTGGCTCACTCCATGTGTCCCCACCATCAGTGGTCTTCATAATAATAGGATAATATCCCGGTACACCGCTCACGTAATCTACTGTTTCGTTGTCGCCAAGGAAAGAAATATAACCGATTAGGCCATCTTCGCTAAAGGCAACTTGTGTATGTGCCGGACGTGTGGTAGCTTCTACTACAGGAGCATCAAGCAATTCCTGCTCAAAAATAAAGTCGCCTTCGGCTTCGTCCCATACTCCTTTATTAAGGATCAATGATCCCTGATAAACTACCGAACCGCTTGACCAGTCCTGGTTTACATCCACAACAAATACTTTACCATCTTTGGTAATATCAAAGCCATCCGGAATGTACTGATAGATAGGATCGGCTGAAGATTGCAGGTTTTTAGTTTTAATGGAAGGATCACCCATATTTACTGCACCATAGCTATAACCTCCCCAGCTTTCAGTAGAGTTTGAACCATCGAGGTTAGGGGCAAAATACGACATCCAGGCATTGTTAGGATCGGTATTTCCTTCCGGATTCCAAACGCCATGATTAGGATAACGGGCTGCATCGGTGTAGTATTCACCACCGGCATTATTTTCAGCAATATACATTTCGATCATGTTTTCCCAGTTGAGACCAGCATCGAAAGAAACATCATATCCAAGGTCGCCGCTGTATCCGCCCGGATCTAGCTCGCCACCCATACGGTGGAAATTGGTAACCATATTCAGTTCAGGCACTGCCCAAACGATTGATTTCTGGCCTCCGCCATAACCATAGCTGTAAGCATTGGCTGAAGTACCAATATTGATAATGTTCACAATATTGGTGTTTTTTGTAGGAGGAACAACAGGTGTTACAGTTTCCTGTGTGGAAACGATAGTACTGGCTTTAGCAGGCTCAAGGCCGATCATCATTTTATTGATGGCTTGATAATCAACCACTTCTTGTTTAAAGGTGTAGGTATTCTGCGCTGTGGCCATAAGACCAAAACCCAGTACCAGACTCAAAAGTACAATTTTTTTCATAAGATTAAAATTTTAGTTAACACTGAAAAAATTACTGTTTTCGCGATACAAATATAATAGACTTTTAATACATGAACAAGAACTGCCTGATATTATATTGGGCAATTGTATCTTTTTCAAGTAGCTAAAGCTAAAATCAATACCAAAATTAAACATAAATCGTACTTAAATCAACAAAAAAAGCTGAAATTCATTAAACGGCTACATTTTTAAAGTTATTGGGTTATTTACTTATGTCTCCTTTGTCAACAATTCCCGTTTTGGGACAATAAAAGAGTATTGTCTCCCGGATAGAATAGTACTTTTTAACTTTGTTTTTTATTTATTTTGAGCACTTTACAAAATATTCTACCTACTATAGCTATGATTCATTCCAAAAACAAGAAATTGTTTCTAATATTGAGAAAACCAGTAAGCTGATGCAATTTTTAAATTATTGAAAAACAGTTATCTAATAGATTGGCATAAAATTTGATTTTAAAATAACACTTGTTTTGTTTGTTTTTCATAATTTGACCGCCCTCCCGGGCGGTTTTTTTATGCCAAAATTTTTGAACCTGCAATGGCTTGGTTTGTTTGAAGCTTTTACAAACGATAAACTATCCAACAACTATCCTTAAAGCTCCTATTGAAACGGTTGGGAGGGGTTTTTAGTACGCCACAAAACCTTAAAAAGATTACACCACCAGCTATGGGTTTCAATATTATCATGGGTGGTGATACCAATATATATCCGGGCCAGATTATTGCCTATAAAGTAAAGCCCCTCTTAGGCATTCCAAGCTTGTGGGTTACGGAAATTACCCATGTGGAAACCAATAGCTTTTTCGGAGATGAACAAGTTGTAGCACATACAGGATGTTGTATCATGAGCATCATTTTGAAGCTATTAAAGGCGGTGTGAAAATGACGGATATGGTGAGTTACAGGATTCCTTTTGGTCTGCTTGGTAAGCTGGTCAATTGGCTGTTTGTTGGGAAGAAAGTAGCCGGAAAACTCAAGTATTATGAGCAGGTAATCGGATAGTTTTTTGAGGTGAGAGGAAAGCGGTCGGAGATCTGATGACGGAAGTCAGAAGTCAGAAGTTAAAAGTCGGAAATCAGATGTCAGAAGCCTGATTAGTCACGCTTGTAAACGATCGTGGCAGGCGTATCATTAGCATCAACAGCGATAATTTTTCCTCCTCTGGTTACAATCATCGGACTGTTCATCTTCTTTTTAAAAGCTATTAGTCTTTTATAAGTCTCTTCAAGACCTTTCACTATCTTATCGCGTTCTTCCTTCAGTAATTCGTTAGTTTCCATAATACGCAATGATTACCGTTTGAGAATAGGTAAAATTAAACAACAATTCTCAAAATACTCTTCAACCCTTCGTAAGCTCCTGGAAGGCTTCCTCCATGCTGAGGCTTTTCTGTTGGAGGCTGGCGATGTTGAGGTCTTTATTCATAGCCCACTGCATCAGGTTTTTGCGCAGGTTTTCTTTTTCATGGTATTCGATCAGCCAATGCCGGCTGCTTATTTCGCGAAGATTTTTGACGCCTTTGATCTGACGCAGCGAATCGGCTTTAACGGGTTCTTCAAACTGAACCTCCAATACGTTATTTTTTTGTTTTTGTTTGATATTAAGGGTGCTGTCGTCGGCCACAATCCTGCCTTTGTTGATGATAATAGCCCGATCGCAGATGGCTTCAACTTCCTGCATGATATGAGTGGAGAGGATGACGGTTTTCTCTTTGCCAAGCGATTTGATCAGTGCCCGGATATCGACCAGCTGATTGGGATCGAGGCCGCTGGTAGGCTCATCCAAAATCAACACTTCGGGATTGTGCATCAAAGCCTGTGCAAGCCCCACACGCTGCCGGTAGCCTTTGGACAGCGCTCCAATCTTTTTATTCACTTCGATCGCAAGCCCTGTCATTTCGATCAGCTCGTCAATACGTCCGGAAGCATTTTTGCCCAGCTTGTGAATGCCGGCAATAAAATGCAGGTATTCGCGCACAAACATATCGGTATAGAGCGGATTGTTCTCCGGAAGATATCCAACCAATTTGCGCACTTCCATCGAATCACTGATGACATCAAAGCCATTAATGCTGGCAGTTCCGCTGGTAGGTGGAATAAAACAACTCAGGATTTTCATCAGGGTAGATTTGCCGGCACCATTCGGTCCCAAAAGCCCAACAACTTCACCTTTAATAATTTCGAGACTAACATTGTCAAGCGCCAGCTGTGTTCCGTACTGCTTCGATAAATCCTTTACCAATACTGACATTGTGATCTTTTTTTGCAAAAATAGTTTTTCTGAACCAATCGGGAGAAATCAAAATGTTAAGGCTTCGAAAAAGAATAGCTGCAAAAAACAATAAAGGTTTCACAAAAACTTGCTTGCACAAGAAAAAACTAATTCGTTTCATTAAGCTGGGAAAATAGTGATGACCCCCAGCCAACCCTTGCAAATAGCGCGCTGGGCCCCTTCAAGGGGTTCGGGGTGTGGGTGTGGCTTCTTCTAAAAGTTTTCTACAAACACAAACCAGCTTCTTTTTTACCTCATGAGGCTCAAATTGAACCTGATCATTTGTGAAACGAATCGGGGTAATTCCAAATTCAGATAATACCATTTCTCTTTCATCATCATACGCTTTGCTATCAGGATTTAAATGAATCGATCCATCAATTTCAACAGCTAATTTAATTCGATTACAATAGAAATCAACAATATAGGTGTGGATTGAATGTTGTTGTCGAAAATGTAAATCAAGAATTTGCTTTTTTGATACGAAACTCCAAAAGAGATTTTATGAATAAGTAGTTTTTTTTCGAAACATTCTTGCTCTTTCTCGAATCAATTCCGAAGCTCCAAAGAACATTTCAGGACTTCTGGTATTTTTTAATCTGACCATTTTATTAAAATCTGTCTATGAAAGGATAATATCTCTTTAGTTACAATCCATTTTTTTTGCCTCACTGGCCAGGTTACTCCGAAGAACAAACAAAGTTTACCCCTTCTCGCTCCTCGCCTGCTGCTTAACGATACGATCGGAAACCAGAATACTAAGTTCATAAAGTCCCATCAAAGGAATCACAACAAGAACCTGGCTAAACACATCGGGAGGTGTGATAATAGCCGATACGATGAGTAAAATGACAAAGGTGTATTTGCGGTTACGGCGCATAAATGTAGGTGTTATCAAGCCGATCTTCGTCAGGAAGTAAATCAGAATAGGAAGCTCAAAGACCAGCCCCACAGCAAAAATTACAGAGATAACCGTGCTGATATAAGATTGAAGCGAGATTTGATTGGCTACCGTTTCGCTTACCTGATAAGTTCCTAAAAAATTGATCGTCAACGGCACAATCAGGAAATAGCTGAATAATACCCCCATAAAAAACAAGACAGAACTAATAATGACGGCTCCGCTGGAATAACGTGCTTCGCCTTCGTGCAAAGCCGGCCTGATAAAGCGCCAAATTTCGTTGAGCACAAAAGGAAACGCCAAAATAAGCCCGGTGATAAAAGAGATATACATATGCGTAAGAAACTGCCCCGACATATTAATATTGATGATCTGAAGGTTTAAGTCATCCATGCATATCGCATCAATATGGAGCAACTCTCCAGCCTTACACAGCATGCGGTTTGTAAAAAAATCAGCTTTCCCGGGCGCAAGCACAAGCATATCAAAAACCAGTTTGCGATTCAAGAAGGCAATCACGGCCAACACCACCACTGCAATCACGCTGCGGACGATATGCCAACGCAACTCCTCCAGATGCTCCCAGAATGACATCTCCTTTTCCTGAACTGCCTGCTTTTGCTTTGCCATATACAAAATTGAATCGGCTAAATTACAAAAACTGTTGGTGCAGCAAATGAAGTCTAAAATGTAAGTTTAAACAGACAAGTCTTATGTAGAATACTTCTAAATAAGGAAGATTTTCTACCTTTGTAAAAAAGCATTCATGATTAAAAAATATGAGTATATCGTTGTTGGGGCTGGTATAGCGGGTTTTAAAGCTGCTGAAACAATTCGCCGGCACATTGATGAAGCTAGTTTGCTGCTCATCAACGGCGAAAATCGGCTTCCTTATAAAAGAACGCGCATCGACAAAAATATTCATAATGGTTTTACTTTAAACCAGTTTGCCCTGGCCGACACAGACTATTACAAAAACAGACAGATTAAGCTGCTAATAGACAGGGTTACAAGTATTAACTTAAAAACCAAAAGCCTGCAAACCGAAAGAAGAAATCAGTTTTCGTGGGGCAAATTGATTTTGGCTATGGGCGGAACTCCCAATTGGCCTGATGTGAAAGGCAACGGCAAAAGCGATATCTTTTTAGTGCGTACTGCTGACGATGCCGAGGAACTAATCAGGGCTTCCAAACATGCAGAAAAAATAATCGTCGCTGGCGGAGGTGTGCAGGGCATTGAGCTGGTTGATCAGTTTGTGAAAGCAGGCAAACAGGTAACATTGGTCCATAACGGAATACAGCTGATGAATCACCATTTCGATCAATTCATGGCGCAACATATTCACCAGCAACTCGAGAAAAACGGCGTAAAAGTTATCTGCAATGAAAAAGTAGAAGGCATCAGCAAAACCAGTAATGAGAAATACCTCGTAAAAATTGGCGACATCATCCAAATAGTAGCAGATCTTGTTGTTTTTAGCGTAGGCAGCAAACCACAGATTGCCCTGGCACAAAAAGCCGGACTGGCAACAAACAGGGGAATTCTGGTAAATGAATACCTGCAAACTTCGCATCCGGATGTGTATGCTGCCGGCGATGTGGCCGAACATCCCGGAGGACATATCAGCGGCCTGTGGCATGCTGCCGAATCTCAGGGAATACTGGCTGGAAGCAATGCTGCCGGCAACAAACAAATCAACAACAGAAAACCATTCAGGTTAAAAACGGAAGTGTTTGGCCAGTATTACTTTTCGATGAATGCTCCAATCACCAACAAAGCCTATCTGTCAGAAAGCATTCAGATAAACGAACGCTATTATCATGCCTACTTTCATAATAATCAGTTAAAAGGCCTGCTAATGATCAACGACAAAGCACAGGCCAAATTAGCTGAACAAGCAGTACAGGAAAATTGGAGTAAAACCCAATTCAAAGAAACTTTCGGAAAATAAAAGCAACACTAAAAAGCCCTTATAGCCATGATAAACCATCCTTTAAACGGTGATTTTCATCACATGGCTTATTTAGAATTCAAAATAATTGCGAAAGCTTTACCTTTGCCGCTATTATTTTTTTATTTTTAACCAGTCTAAATAAGCACATCATGACACTCACAAAAAGTAGTGTAATTGAAGTTTTAAAAGGAGTGATTTATTTCACAAAAGGCGACAACATCGTTGATTTAGGCATGTTAGACGAGCTCGAAGTTGCTGAAAACAGCATTCGGTTTCGGCTCATCTTCCCAAAACTCGGCGAAGCCTCCGTAAATATAGTGATAGGTGCAGCAACTAAAGCCCTTAAAGATGCGTTTGGCGAAGAGGTGAAACTTGAAATTACGCCTATTGCTGAAAAAGACAAAGGCCGTGGCCCGCTTGCCGGCGTAAAACATATCATTGCGGTAGCCTCCGGAAAAGGCGGGGTTGGCAAATCAACAGTTGCTGCCAATCTTGCAGTTGCTTTGGCACGCTCCGGAGCTCAGGTGGGTCTTGTTGATGCCGATATTTACGGCCCTTCGGTTCCGATTATGTTTGGCACCGAAAATATGCAGCCCGGCGTTTATGAAAAAGAAGGCAAACCTGTGATTGTACCCATCGAAAAGCATGGCATCAGGCTGCTATCCATCGGGTATTTTGTTGACACCGACAAGCCTTTGGTTTGGCGCGGACCCATGGCAACAAGTGCTTTAAATCAGTTGCTAAGTGATGCCGACTGGGGCGTGCTCGATTTTTTGATTATCGATCTCCCTCCTGGAACAGGCGATATACAGCTCACGCTGGCTCAGTCCTATTCAGTTACTGGAGCCATCATAGTAACAACACCTCAAAAGGTAGCTTTTGCCGATGTAAAACGTGCAGCACATATGTTTCAGCAGGAAAAGCTTACTATCCCGCTCATCGGTCTGATAGAAAATATGGCCTTTTTCACTCCTTCTGATATGCCGGAGAAAAAATACTTCATCTTTGGCGAAGGCCATGGCCAGCAATTTGCTGATGAATTGAATATCCCATTTCTGGGACAAATACCCATTGAAGCAAAAATTGCTGCCAGCGGCGACAGCGGCAACCCCATTGCACTCGACGAAAATTCGGCAGTAACCAAAGCTTTCGATCTGGTGGCTAAACGTTTAAGAGAAACATTCCAATAACAATAATACAGTTAGATCATGACAGAACAAAAAGAAATGCTTACCCAAAAAGTGAAGAACCTCATTGAGCAGGTGCGTCCGTATCTGCAACAAGATGGCGGCGACATCAACTTTGTGGAAGTTACGGATGATATGGTTGTAAACGTTGAACTTAAGGGCGCTTGTGGCAGCTGTCCGTACAGCACAATGACTCTTAAAAACGGTGTTGAAAACACTATACGCAAAGCATTACCCGAGATAAAGGCGGTAGAAGCCATCAACCTCTAAACCCTACGAAAGGTATTTGGCTACTATTGGCATACGTCTGCCTATACCAAAAGCCTTGGCAGAAACCCTCAGAATGGGCGGGCTTTGATGTCTTTTATATTCATTTAAATTCACCAGCCGTAATACATGTGCAACAATCTTTGAATCAATTCCCTGTTTGGCAATCGCTTCAGGTTTCAGGCGTTGCTCGATATAAGCAAACAAGATTTTGTCGAGCACGCTATAATCCGGCAAACTATCACTATCCTTCTGTTCCGGTCGCAGCTCAGCCGAAGGTGGTTTAATAATCGTATTTTCCGGAATGATTTCCGCCTTACGATTGATAAAACGAGCCAGTTCAAACACCTCAGTTTTGTAAACATCCCCCAGCACCGAAAGCCCGCCGTTCATATCTCCATACAATGTGCCATAGCCTACAGCTGTTTCACTTTTGTTGCTGGTATTCAGTAAAATCATTCCAAATTTATTCGACAAAGCCATCAACAGAGCGCCGCGTATCCTTGCCTGAATATTTTCTTCGGTCACATCAAAAGCTTTGCCCACAAATGCCTCATGAAGCGCATGCTCAAAACTTTCATAGATTTCCTTTATGGGAATAATTTGAAATGTAGAGCCCAGATTTTTAGCCAGATCCAGGGCATCCTGCACCGAATGATTGGAACTGAACTGCGATGGCATCAGCACTGCATGCACATTCTCGCTTCCCAAAGCACGTGCCGCCAGCACCATCGTAACGGCTGAATCGATCCCACCCGAAAGCCCAAGAACTGCTTTTTGAAAACCGAGCTTCTGAAAATAATTCCGAACGCCCATTACCAAAGCATCGTGAATGCGCTCAATTTTTTCGGGCAAGAGGCTTACAGACAACTGATTGCCGGCAAATTGAATTCCGACATCAACGATTTGCACCTCTTCATCAAAAAACTTCAGCCTGCTGATAAGCATTCCATTTTCGTCCATCACCATAGAACCGCCATCAAAAAGCAACTCCGTTTGTGCTCCCACATGATTGACATATACCAATGGAAGCTTGTACTTATCTACATTTTTTCGAAGCACTGTTTCACGCTTTTCGGCCTGAGCATAATCAAAAGGTGAAGCTGCGATATTGATTATCAGATCAGGCTTTTCGAGGATCAAATCTTCCATCGGCTGCTTCACATAAAGCGGATGATCCTCAACATTCCACAAATCTTCGCAAACCGTTACAGCAATTTTATGGTCATTAAACTTGAGGCATTGAAAGCTGTCGGCCGGTTCAAAATAACGGTATTCATCAAAAACGTCATAGTCGGGCAATAAGCCTTTTCTGAAATACTCTTTTTGACCCTGATAAAGGAAAACTGCCGCATTAAAAAGCGGTTTGCCTTTTTTGGTTGTGTTACGGACTGGTGATCCCAATATCAATGGAATATCAAAACAAGCTTCGGCAATAAGATTGATTTGTACCTCACATTTTTGAATAAAATCATCAAACTCCAGAAAATCGCGTGGCGGATAGCCCGAAACGGCAAGCTCAGCAAAAACGGTAAGCTCAGCACCATTTTGGTGAGAACTTTTCGCGGTAGAAATTATTTTCTGGGTGTTGGCTTCAAAATTGCCAATATGATAATTGAGTTGTGCTATTGCGATTTTCACAGGCAGGATTTTAAAACAGCAGGCTCAGCTGAAATTCAATAAAGTTTGAAATGCCAATTTGTTCAATATCGGGATATACTTCATTTTGATCTTTGAGGATGTCGATGAAATTATTATCGAATCGAAGCCCTGCTGTAATAAAGGTTGACCCCCCAAGCGGATATTCCACACCAGCACCCAAAATCAGCGACTCACGCGTAAAACGAAGTTCTTTGCTCACATCGCCTGAACTTTCTTCGACAAGGACATTGCCATTAAATATTTTATCTTCGGCTTTGGCATCCGTCTTAAATCCCAGTCCAAAACCCAGCTCGCCGTAAAACCTAATCCCATTAAAATCATTGGTTTTCATTTTCAAAATCACAGGCACCTGGATATATTTTGTTTTTAGTACGCGACTGTTTGTGCCAATAAATTGTTCATTTCCCGCCATGTAATAAGCAGGATAAGTAAAAGCACCATTCAGGTAAATCACATTAAATCCGGTAGCTATAGCATAGTTTTCCATCAGGAAAAACTCACCCACAAATCCCCAGTTAAAGCCTGCTTTAACCCCATCAAGCTCATATTTTTCGGCATTGGGTTTTATCCAACCCATCGAAGGTGCCACTTTAAATCCAAACTGAAACGCTTTTTGCTGTGCAGAGGCTGAACCAACAAACACCAGCAGGGCAAACAGCAATACAAAAAAGTGTTTTTTATTCATAACGCTTGATTTAGGCCGTAAAATTAGCCAAAAAAGCTGCAAAATCAATTTCCTCTAATCTTAGTTTTCAATAAAAAATTGTTGATAGCCTGAGGCAACAACCAATTGTTGTGTTGTAATTATAAAAATACTTGCTTTTTTGATTGAAATATTTACTTTTGCCTGTACAAAAAACAATATGCCATGAAAAAAATACTTTTTGCATTTGCATTCATGCTGATGGCTACTACCTTGTCAGCACAGATTTCTTTAGGGCCAAAAATCGGTTATACTTCTAACAAGCTCTCCGTTGATAAAAGCGAGATCACTTCTGATTTAAAAAGCAGTTTTCTTTATGGTGCTTTCGTCAGGTTTGGAAATAAATGGTATGTGCAGCCCGAAATCAACTTCTACACTGCTGGTGGTGTTTTCAAATCTCCAAGTCTATCAGATCTTGATCCTATTGAGGATGAAGTAGAATTGAAAACCTTACAAATTCCTTTGTATATCGGGCTTACACTTGCAGATCTTAAGTTAGCCAAGATTCGTGCTCAAGCTGGTCCTACGGCAAATATTTATACAGACAAAAAAATAAATCCCCTCAATTCAGGAACAGTAATCAAGGAAGCAGATATCAATGATATTCAATGGGGATTTCAGTTTGGTGCCGGTGTTGATGTTTTTATGTTTACACTTGATATTCAGTACTATTTAGGACTTAATAATGTTATTTCAGATATACAACTTGAAAATGGTGAAACTGTAAAATTCGACTCCAAATCGAATGGATTTATGGTAACACTCGGATGGAAAATCATCTGATTTATACTATTTATACCGAAAAACCGTTTCTCACGAAGCGGTTTTTTTATGTCCCTTTGTTTAGATAAATTCATGAAATACAACAAGCTGTTCGTTTTATTGCTTATTGCCCTATCACTTTTCGCCTGCGAAAATAGCTACCGCGACAAGTTTGATATTGATACTGACAAGCTCAACACCCGGAAAATAGAGATAAAAGCTTATGGTAAAGCACTTTTTGAAGCCGACACCACAAAGCTGAAAGAAGAACTTTTGAGGCTTCAACCCGAATTTCCACAGTTTTTGCTTGCCGATCTCAATGATACTGAAAATGTATTGCAGATTTACAACTTTGTGACTGACACTTTTTTGCTGAGTCTAAACAAACAAACCCGGAAAATTTTTCCCGACAACAAGCAGCTTGAAAAAGACCTGCTTCCCCTATTTCAGCATTTCGAGCATTTTTATCCCGCCATTCCGCTGCCTCAGGTATATACTTATATTTCAGGAGTAAGTCACGAAATACCTGTAATTGCCGGTCAAAATGCCATAGCCATTGGCCTCGACAATTATTTAGGCAGCGAAACAAAAGCTTATACGCAACTTGCTATTCCGAAGTATCTAACTTTTAGCATGCAGCCCGATTTTATAGCACGCGATGTTGCAGCTGCTATTTATGATGCATACCTGCCCCCACAGCCCAAAGCCACCACCATTTTGGATGAGATGGTGATGGCAGGCAAAAAACTACTTTTCATTGAAGCGCTCCTTCCGCAAATAACGGATGAGATACTGCTGTCGTACAAGCCTGAACAACTGGACTGGGCCAAAGCACACGAAGGTGAGATATGGGCTTTTCTGGTTGGAGATCAGCTGCTCTATTCCAATAATTACGAGTTATTCAAAAAACTTTTTGCCGATGGCCCTTTTACTCAGGATTTTGGGTCAGAAGCACCTGCCCGATTAGGTGAGTTTATGGGCTTACAGCTTATAAGAAGCTATGCCAACAATCATCCCAATTTCTGTATCAGAAAACTTATCGAAGCACATGATTCGCAAACCATACTCATGGAAGCGCGCTATAAACCTGCTCGAAAATAAGAATCCTAAGGTTCTTTAAAGTTTTAACGCTTTGAAAGCCGTAATTCTGTATTTTTGTGCAAACAAGGTTTAAAACGACTCACCGGCTATGCTTGTAAAAACACACGGAAGCGCACTTTTTGGCATCGAAGCCATTCCCATCACCATTGAGGTAAACATCGACAAGGGTATTCAGTTTTTTTTGGTAGGCTTGCCCGACAGTGCCGTAAAGGAAAGCCAGCAGCGCATTGAGGCTGCCCTCAGCAATGTAGGATACAAATACCCCAAACAAAAAATTGTGATCAATATGGCGCCGGCTGATATCCGCAAGGAAGGTTCCGCATATGATTTGCCTATTGCCATTGGCATTCTGGCCGCTTCGGGTCAGGTGGAGCATAGCCGGCTGGATGAGTTTATCATCATGGGCGAATTATCGCTCGACGGCGGTTTAAAACCCATCAAAGGCGCCTTGCCCATTGCCATCAAAGCCATGCAGGAAGGTTTCAAAGGCTTGATTCTCCCAATCGAAAATGCCGCCGAAGCAGCAGTAGTTGAGCAGGTTGACGTTTACGGCGCTTCCAGCATCCTGGATGTGATCGACTTTTTGAATGGAACAAAACAGCTGGAAGCAACCAAACCAAATATTTCAGACGATTTTTTAAATGGACGAAATCCTTATGAATTTGATTTTTCAGATGTAAAAGGACAGGAAAATATTAAAAGAGCACTTGAAATAGCGGCTGCTGGCGGGCATAATGTCATCCTCATCGGACCTCCTGGTTCGGGTAAAACTATGCTTGCCAAAAGGCTCCCTTCCATCCTGCCTCCCTTAAGTTTGGAAGAAGCCCTCGAAACCACCAAAATTCACTCTGTTTCAGGAATTTTAGGTCAAAACACATCGCTTGTCTCAACCCGGCCATTCCGCAGTCCGCATCATACGATCTCTGATGCAGGGCTGGTTGGCGGCGGCACTTATCCACAGCCAGGCGAGATTTCATTGGCACATAACGGTGTGCTTTTTCTGGACGAGCTGCCTGAATTTAAACGTTCGGTGTTGGAGGTGATGCGTCAACCCATGGAAGATCGGGTAGTGACAATTTCGCGTGCCAGAATTTCTGTTGATTTCCCGGCAAGTTTCATGCTGATCGCCGCCATGAACCCTTGTCCCTGTGGTTATTACAACCATCCCGATCAGGATTGCGTGTGTGCCCCGGGTCTGGTTCAAAAATATTTAAATAAAATTTCCGGGCCGCTAATGGATCGCATCGACTTACATGTGGAAGTGGTGCCGGTAGCTTTCAAAGATTTGACAGAACACCGCAGAGGAGAAGAAAGCCACCTGATCAGGGAAAGAGTGATTCAAGCCCGAAAGATTCAGGAACAACGTTTTGCCAACAATCCAAGTATTCACGCCAATGCCCAAATGAGCAGCAAGCTGCTGAATCAGGTTTGCGAAATTGACGATACCGGCAGGGCACTCTTAAAGAATGCTATGGAAAGATTAAGTCTTTCGGCCAGAGCCTACGATCGTATCCTTAAAGTTTCACGGACTATTGCCGATCTGGAACAAAGCGAGCACATTAAAACAGAACATTTGGCCGAAGCCATCAATTACCGAAGCCTCGACAGGGAAACCTGGGGCACTTAAAGCAATAATATCATGATCAACTCAAAGACAAGTCTCAAAGAGCTTAACAAAATGAATGCCAATACGCTGATGGCTCAGCTAGGCATTGAATACCTCGAAATCCGTCAGGGATACGTAAAAGCCAGAATGCCCGTAAACGAAAACACCATGCAACCAATAGGAATATTACATGGCGGCAGTAGCCTGGCTCTGGCCGAAACTCTGGGCGGGCTGGGATCGGCTTTTATGGTCGGACTCGATCATTATGAAGTTAGAGGTTCTCATTTGAGCGCTAACCATGTGCGAGCCGGCCGCAAAGGATGGGTCATTGGTGAAGCAATGATCATCCACCAGGGGAAAAACACACATCTGTGGAATATTGACATCAAAGATGAAGACGGACAATTGGTATCAAGCTGCCGAATCACAAATTTCATTCTCCCACGTAACAGCCAAAAATAATTGGAATGAATGTCAATGACGCAATTCATAAGCTTCTTAACCATCAGCAAAGTTTTGTTGCTTTCCGATTGCCCGGCCAGATTGAACCCCAGCTTTTTTATGATGGGGTATTTGTTAAACAACAAATCGATGATAAATCACTTAAAGATGCCTTTATTCTGGCTCCGTTCATTGAATCTGTTTCCTTTCCGGAATTGGCTTACATTACTTATAAGAAATATACAGGCCCAAATGATTTCAAGGAAGTGACATCAAAAAAAAGTGAGCTGCGGCTGAGCAGTCAACAACCCGAAATCATTGGTAAAGAAGCATATCTTGAAAAAGTAAGTCAGCTGATAAATCAGATGAAACAATCCGCACTGGACAAAATTGTTTTGTCGCGGGTGATTTCAAAAGATATTCCTTCAAATTACGATTGGACAGCACATTATAAGCGATTATGTGAAAAATATCCGGAAGCTTTTGTGTATTTCATTGCGCTGGATATCAATCATTTTTGGTTGGGCGCTACGCCCGAAGTTTTAGTGAGCTATGCCAATGGTGTGGGAGAAACAATGGCGCTGGCGGGCACGCAAGCTAAACAAGACAAAACTGGGGAAAACTTTGAATGGAAACAGAAAGAGCTTGTCGAACAAGCCTATGTCCGCCGAAATATTCTGGAAATATTACACCAATTTCAGTTAAAATGGCTGCATCAGGGTGAGCTCACAACTAAAACTGCCGGGCAAGTCGCCCATCTGGTCAATCACTTTCGATTTGCTTTGTCCGATATACACGCTCCTTTGACCCTGGCACGTGCTTTACATCCAACTCCGGCAGTTTGCGGACAACCCAAACAAGCAGCCAGAGCACTTATCACTTCATCCGAAACTCACGAAAGAGCTTATTACACAGGATTTCTAGGTGCAGTTGATCAGGCTGGCAACATACGGCTATATGTAAACTTAAGATGCATGCAAGTGATCAATAATCTGGCTTATATTTATGTTGGCGGAGGACTTACGGCTGATTCAGATTCTTTTAAAGAATGGGAAGAAACCGAATTGAAAGCACAAACCATGTTAGCGGTTTTTTCGAAATAAATACAGACCTTTGCGGCATGGAAAACTTAAAAACCGGATTACTCAGCCTGGCCAAACTCATGAAGGCCAGAGGTATTAAACATCTTATTGTTTCGCCCGGATCGCGCAATGCTCCGGTAATAAACGTATTTTGTAAAGATCCGTTTTTTGAATGCCTCGTGATTGTGGATGAGCGCAGCGCGGCATTTTTTGCGCTGGGGATGGCACTCAACTTGCAAAAACCTGTAGCCATTGTTTGCACTTCCGGTTCTGCAGCGCTGAATTATGCACCTGCTGTTGCCGAGGCGTTTTATCAAAAAGTGCCACTGTTGGTTTTAACGGCAGATCGTCCGGTTGAATGGATCGATCAGGGCGACGGACAAACTATCAGGCAAAAAGAAGTGTTTAAAAACTATGTAAAGGCCAGCTTTGAACTTCCCGAAAGTATCAATTCGAGCGATGATTTATGGTACAACGACCGCCTGATTTCAGAAGCAATCAACGCAACTACTTTCCCTGATGCCGGGCCTGTGCATTTGAATCTGCCCTTTACCGAACCCCTGTATGGTTTCCGGCTGGAAAGCGATCACCAGCCAAAATCAATAGAAATAAGCATTGTAAAGCAAACACTGCCGGATGTGCTGCTGGAAAAGCTAAAAGCCAGATGGCAACAAAGTAAGCGTAAAATGATCCTTGTTGGGCAGCAACATCCGGATCACCAAACAAAATATTGGCTGGAAATGCTGTCAGCTGATCCTTCGGTTGTTATCCTCACTGAAACCACTTCAAACCTTGATCATCCTCATTTTATCCAAACGATCGATCGCTGTCTTGCGCTTATCGGTTCTGAGATAAATGCTTACGAACCCGATTTGTTGATCAGTTTTGGCGGCCATGTCGTTTCGAAAAAGGTAAAAAGTTTCCTGCGAAAGGCGGCAATCAAAACACATTGGCATATTGATCCTGTTGATTTTCAAAAAGATACTTTTCAGCATTTAAGTATTGGGATTCCAATGAGTCCGGAAGTTTTTCTGGAATCTTTCGTCCCTCTAGCGCTAAAAGGAAAAGGTGATTTTGCCTCAAAATGGCAGGCTGTTTATGCACGCTCAAAAGCAATTCATCGTGAATATTTAAATTCAGCACCCTGGTCGGATATCGTTGCTTTTAATGAAATTTTTAAAGAACTCCCATCCCATTATACACTCCACCTGGCAAACAGCACACCGGTTCGCTATGCACAACTTTTTGATTTTGTATCGGAGATAAAGTGTTTCTCAAACCGCGGAACAAGTGGTATCGATGGCTGCACCTCAACTGCAGCCGGTGCTTGCTTTGCAAAAGATGAACCTACTTTACTGATTACTGGTGATCTGGCCTTTTTTTACGACTCCAATGCATTCTGGAACAACCACCTTTCTGCCCAACTCAGGGTGATTGTTATCAACAATCAGGGAGGTGGTATTTTTCGGTTCATCGACGGACCTCAAACCACGGGATTACTCGAAAATTATTTTGAAGCCCGTCATCAAACCAGCGCCAAACCTATTGCCGAACTCAATCAGCTCCGCTACTTTGAGGCCAACAACAGCAAAGAGTTAAAAAATGTTTTGCCTCAGTTTTTCAGCCCTTCCGAAAGTGCCGTTATTCTGGAAATAAAAACACCACCGGAAGTAAGTTCAGAGCAATTGAAAGAATATTTCCGTTTTATTAGCACCTCAAAAGTTTAATCGGGAACCTTCATTTGTTATTTTTGCAGCTAAACAGTAACAAAACAAAAAATTCTGCTACTTGTTTCTCATAAAACCCGCTCAACTATGGAACAAAAAAGAAATTGGAAAACCCTCAAAGCGTTCAAAGATATCCGCTTTGAAAGCTGGAATCACATCGCAAAAATTACTATTAATCGTCCGGAAGTACACAATGCGTTCAGGCCAACTACTACTTTCGAAATGGCTGATGCTTTGGATATTTGTCGTGAAGATCAGGATATATACACCATAATCTTAACCGGCGAAGGCGACAAAGCTTTTTGCAGCGGCGGCGATCAACAGGTTAAAGGCAAAGGTGGCTATATTGACGAGCAGGGCATCCCTCGCCTCAATGTGCTTGATGTACAGCGAAAGATTCGCTCTATGCCCAAACCCGTTATCGCCATGGTCAACGGCTGGGCTGTTGGTGGCGGCCATGTGCTGCACATAATCTGCGATTTGACTGTAGCTTCCGAAAATGCACGATTCGGACAAGTAGGGCCAAAAGTTGGAAGTTTTGATGCCGGATTGGGCAGCAGCTATCTGGCCAGCATCGTAGGTCAGAAAAAAGCCCGCGAAATCTGGTTTCTCAATCAGTTTTATACCGCAAAAGAAGCCCTTGAAATGGGATTGATAAACAAAGTAGTCCCTCTCGATAAACTCGAAGATGCCACCGTGGAATGGTGCGAAATAATGATGAAAAGAAGCCCCATGGCCTTGCGCATGATCAAACTTGGCCTGAATGCCGAACTCGACGGACAGGTTGGTTTACAGGAATTTGCCGGAAATGCCACCTTGCTTTATTACCTCACAGAAGAGGCGCAGGAAGGCAAACATGCTTTTCTGGAGAAACGTGATCCGGATTTCCACAAATATCCCAAATTCCCATAACAGATGGCCAGCCTCAATTCATGGATTAAAGCAGCAAGACTCAGAACTTTGCCGCTGGCAATGGCAAGCATCACTATGGGGGGCTTTGTTGCTTCAACACATAAAACCTTCAACCTTAAGGCTGTGCTGATGGCCGGCCTAACATCGCTTTTGTTGCAAATTCTTTCTAACTTCGCCAACGACTACGGAGATTTTAGCAAAGGTACCGACGACAAAAACCGGCTAGGCCCCAAAAGAACTGTTCAATCAGGAGAAGTTACTGCCAGAGAAATGAAATTAGCGATGCTCACTTTTTCGCTACTTTCGTTGTTAAGCGGACTGATCATGCTGTTTTATTATGTTCAGCTTCCCATGACTGAAACACTACTGTTTATTGCGCTTGGAATAGCTGCCATTGTTGCAGCCATCAAATATACCACCGGGAAAAACCCTTATGGGTATGCTGGTCTGGGCGATTTTTTTGTCTTTATTTTTTTTGGTCTTGTAGGAGTTTTGGGAACCAATTTTTTAGCAACCCAAGCATGGAAATGGTCTGTGCTGCTTCCGGCCATTGCTATGGGAATGCTCAGTACAGGCATGCTCAACCTCAATAACATACGCGACTACACCAACGACAAAAACAAAGGCAAACGAACCCTGGCCGTTAAACTTGGCGTTGAAGGAGCCATCATCTATCATGCTGCACTTACCAGCATTCCTTTTCTGGCACTATTAGTCTATAATCTGGTTACAAAGGCAGCATGGCCAGCTTATGTTTATCTCCTTTTGCTTCCGCTTTTTTTAATCGACCTGAACAAAATACGCCAACTAAAAAACACTGCTGCACTCGATCCTTATTTAAAAAAACTCGCCCTTAAAACTTTGCTGCTAACACTAGTTTACGGCATCGGAATACAATTATAAAATGTTAAAGGCAAACTATATTTATCATCCTTTGCACTTCAAACATCCTGCCGGCACTTCACGTGGCGTGCTTCAACACAAGGCATCCTGGTTTTTTCAGATTTGGGAAGTTGAAAATCCAGCTGTTCACGGAACAGGAGAAGTAAGCATTATCAAGGGTCTCTCGTTGGATAATGAAAAAGAAATCCAAAATGAACTGAAGTTTTTATGCCAAAAAACTAAGGATTATCAAAATTGGATTGCTGCAAAAGGAGATCGTTTTCCTGCTATTCTTTTCGGTATTGAAACAGCCCTGTCCGATTTACAAAATGGCGGCAAACAAATTTTCCATCAAAATACTTTTACTGAGGGCAAAGCCGGTATTCCAATCAATGGCCTGATCTGGATGGGTGAGCCCACATACATGCAACATCAGATTCGCAAAAAGCTGGATGCGGGCTTTAGTTGTATCAAAATTAAGGTGGGAGCAATTGATTTTGAGCAGGAAGTTGCCTTGATTAAACAGCTTAGAAATCAATTCAGTGCACAAACAATAGAAATCCGCCTGGATGCCAATGGTGCTTTTAGTAAAGAGGAGGCACTTCAAAAGCTCAACAAACTAGCTGCATTCAACATCCACTCCATTGAGCAGCCCATCAAAGCCGGACAAAAAGAATCTATGGCGAAATTATGTCAAAAATCGCCCATTCCTATAGCCCTTGATGAAGAATTAATTGGAGTGAAAAAATCTCAAATCAATGATTTGCTCGACACTATAAAGCCTCAATATGTTATTTTGAAACCAAGTTTGTTGGGAGGTTTTTCTGTAGCCGATTCGTGGATTAGTGCTGCCGAAAAACGCCACATCGGATGGTGGGCTACTTCAGCGCTGGAGTCGAATATTGGTTTGAATGCTATTGCACAATGGGTTTTTGAAAAAAAACCGGAAATGCCACAGGGTTTGGGCACAGGACAACTCTATACCAACAATATTGCATCACCACTCAAAATAAGGGATGCGAAACTTTATTATAATCCAGGAATAAGCTGGCAAAATAGCTTCGACAGATGAAAACTTACGACCAGATAAAGATCAACGGAAAGATATATTCGCCTTTATCCATCCAAAATCTGACGCAGGATTTCCCTTCCGCATTAAGCCTGGAAGTGTTGGAATTCCTTCAGATCTGGTTTAATAAGGAAAAAACCATCACACAACAGAGTTCGGGATCTACAGGCTTGCCCAAAATAATTAAACTCCATAAGGAAGCTATGATAGCAAGTGCTAAAATAACTGGCAACTATTTTGGATTTCGGGCAGGAATGAAGGCCTTGCTTTGTTTGTCACCAGGTTTTATTTCCGGCAAAATGATGATCGTGAGGGCTTTGGTGTGGGAAATGAATCTTATACTGGGCAAAACCAACAACAATCCGGTTAAAGACCTCACTGAAACAATTGATTTTTCGGCCATGGTTCCCCTGCAATTAGTAAAAATAGTGCAACAAAATCCTGAAAAATTAGCACGCTTCAAAACCATTATCATTGGCGGAAGCGCGATACCCCTTACGCTGGAAAAACAGCTCATCGCCTTCGAAACTGATTTTTATCACACCTATGGCATGACTGAAACCATGAGTCATATCGCCCTTCGGAAAATAGACGGAGATCAGAAAAACTATTTTAGACCACTTCCCGGGGTAAACTTGCAACAGGACAAAAGATCTTGTTTAGTCATTCAGGCCGAAGCACTTGGTATTAAAAAATTGATTACGAATGATATTGTGCACATCCAATCTGATAACAGCTTTAGGATTTTGGGTCGATGGGATGAAGTAATCATCAGTGCAGGATTAAAAATTCATCCTCAGATCGTTGAGCAAAAATTATCACGGCACATTCATAAGTTGATTGTTATGATCGGCAAAGCCGATGAAACCGCTGGCGAAATAGCCGTGCTGGTTATTGAAGATCAACCTGCTAGCTCGCAGATTTTCCAATATTGGCAACTTCTGGAACAGCTTTTGGAACCCGCCGAAATACCTCGACAACTCTATTTTATTCAATCTATGCCACTTCTGGCAAGTGGCAAACCAGACCGCAAGTCACTTCAAAAAATAATATAGAAATTTGTATTGTTCTGACTTTTCATTACTTTTACGTGTTTCTTTGTTGAAAAACAAGAACAATAACCCTAAAATCAGATCTTATGAAAAATTTTTATATTTTATTACTTATAGTCTTTGGTCTGTTTCTACATTCAAACGGTCAACAAGCATTTAAAGCCTATTTAAATGAAAAAGGACAAGTAATGACGCAAGCTGTTGAAGTGGATAACAGCATCAACAAAGCCTCGGTTTTGGAACAACTTCCGGGTTTCCCCCAAAAAATGGGAGCCAGTCCTAATTTCAAGAATTTCAGAGGAGTAACTTTAGCCGATATCGACCAGGATGGCCAGGATGAAATATTAGCTGCTTCTTTTAACCGACTCAATGTTTACAAAGGTGATGGCAGTTTGCTTTGGCAAAAAAACCTCACCGGAACAGCGATTTATCCACCAGCTGTTGCCGATATGGATGGAAACGGTACCCTGGGAATTGTTTGTGTTACAGGAGGCGTTCCAAACAACGGCAGAGTTTATTATCTTGATGTGGAAGGAAACGATATCAATGGCTGGCCATTGAGTTTCGACAATCATTGGATCATTTGCGGGCCAGTGATTGCTGATATGAATGGAGATCAACAATGTGAAATCATCGTTCAAACACGTACCTCTAATAATTTGCATGTACTCAATCAGGATGGCAGCAGTTTTGGTTCGAACTGGCCGCAAACACTTGACGGCACACCAGCTGTAACACCCTCTGTTGCCGACATTAACAACGATGGCATAATGGATATTGTAACCGCTAATTCTGATGGCACAATGTATGCCTTTGATACAAACGGCAATGCATTAAGCGGTTTCCCCGTTGCTTCGGACAACTACAGCTTTTCGTATCAGTCGCCCTTGCTTGTCGATTTTGACGGCACTGGAGACCTCAGTATCGTTGGCTCAACACATGGTAATGCACCTAAGTTTTATGCACGCAATCATCAGGGAGATTATCGCGAAGGCTGGCCTGTTGCAGTACCCGAAAATTATTGGACTTACTCCCCTCCTACTGCTGTTGATTTGAATGGCGACGGAAACTACAGTGTTTTCATGAGCAGGCCAACTGGTGAGGATGTGGCTCCTATGCTTTACGGATTTCATCCCGATGGAACTATGATGGATAATTTTCCAATCACCAAATCAGGAGGTTTGGAAGGCTTTATCAGCGTGGCCGATTTGGATGCCGACGGACAACACGAACTGGTTTTTGGAAGCAATCTGATGATTGACGGGATGGGATTTATCCATGCCTATAAAATGGATGGAAGCGGCGAACTCGATGGTTTCCCTTTGAGGCCAACCGGATTCACTTTTATCAATGGCGCTAATCTTGGTGATGTCAACGGAGATGGCATGTTAGATTTAGTTGCTCTATCTTATGAACAAAATTTCCAGCCGACCGATTCTGTTTTTATCAATGCTTACAGTATGAATGTTGATTTTGAAACTGCAAATGTTCTTGCCGGCACCTATAAAGGCAGCAACGACCATCGGGGCTATGTAGCTGCTAATCAGAATAATTTTCCTGCTATTGTAGTTGATCCGGCAGAAATTACACAAAGCTGGGCAGGAAATGAGATTTACTGTAGCGATTTGACAATCAGCAATACAGGTGAAGCCGATCTGGAATTCAGTATCGTAACCAATTATTTGCGTGAAAACTGGATTACTGTAAATCCTGCAAGCGCAGCTGTTTCGCCTGGTGAAAGCATTATAGTTGAAGTTTGCCTGGATGCAACAGAACTTGAGAATGGCATGTATCAGGCCGAACTGATTGTTAATAGTAATGATCCAGCAAATCCGGAAGTGATTGTTCCTGTAAATCTATATATTACAGTTGGAACAAAAGAAATGAACACCGAAAAATTAGTGGTGTATCCTAATCCTAGCCAGGGAATTGTTCAGCTAAAAATGCGTGAACATGCTTCAAAATTAAGCTTGTTTAATTTACAAGGTCAGCTTCTGGACAAAATTAATATCGAAGAGAAAACAGCAATGCAGCTTGATTTAACACCTTATCAGCAACATGCACTTATGCTGCAAATCAGTTATCAAAACGGTGCAATTGCCAGGCAGCTAATTGTTATAAACTAGTTTTGGCAAAATCAATTCATTTTAAAAAGCAGGTCAAATTTTTTTGGCCTGCTTTTTCATTTTAATTCAGTTGCGCTTTAAAGTCCGTTGCCCACTTGATAATAAGCTGAATTTGTGTCTGATCCAAATTGGCTTCACTATGTAACCACTGATAAGATTTGGGGGGCATTTCTTGTTTTTCGAGTACTTCAATCACTTCATCCAGAATATGGCGTTGTTTCTCAGGTTCCAGCAATTTCCAGTCGCTAAAATTTAAATGCGATTTACCTTCTTTCACATGATTTGCCAATAACCAAGAAACAGGCGCAACACTTCCATACCAGGGATAAGCTGTGCGATTAGAATGACAATCGTAACAAGCTGATTGCACCATAGCAACAACTTCGGTAGGCTGACCGCTTTTATGAAAAATATCGTAGCGGCTGGGATTATTTTCTATATTACGCTCTGGGCGAATAAATTGGATCAGGATAATAAGAACCAGCAATCCGATCAAAATTTTGTGCTTTGTTTTCATGATTATTGAAATTTTTAGGTCAAATTTAAATTAAAAAACACTGTTGTCCGGCATTATTTACATAAAAAAGCTGACTCACTAGAATGATGATGCAGCTTAAACTTTAAATCAAGGGAAATAGAACGCCAATCATTTGAACATAAAATTCCAATCTAAATCCACTTCTATCCAGAAACAAAACCCCTGTTTATATTAGTGTCAGAATCCGTAAGCCATAAATCCACCATCAACAGCAAGGCACTGCCCGGTAATATAAGATGATGCCGGCATGGCTAGAAATGCTGCAGCTGAAGCCACTTCCTCAGGCGTGCCAATACGCTTCATAGGGGTGCTATTTAGCACGGCTTGCAGGTATTCCTGATCCTGGAGGACTTGCTTTGCCAAAGGTGTTTCGATGTACCATGGTGCAAGGGCATTTACCCTGATTCCGTCCAAAGCCCATTCGCATGCTAAGTTTTTGGTCATCTGTATCATGGCTGCCTTTGTCATTGCATACACCGAACCAGTTTTCAGGCTGGTAAGGCCTGCCACAGAAGCAATGTTAATGATAGCGCTATTTGTTGAAGCTTTGAGTGCAGGATAGAGCTTTCGGCTGAGATCATAAGCAGACTTTAAATTTGTTTGAAAGATAAACTCAATTTCTTCATCTGAGTAGGCTGTAGTTTTTTTCCTTATATTGGTGCCCACATTATTAACAAGGATGTCCAGGCTGTTCCCCTTATTCATAATATTTTCCACAAGCCTGGCGCGTTCATCCGGCTTTGAAATATCGGCAACTGTTCCGTCTAGCCTCTCAACAGAAAGCTCAAATAAAGCCATCATCTCATCAAACGCCTTACTATCCCGACCCACTAAAAAAACTGATGCTCCCAGTCTAACAAATTCATTCGCTATTGCTTTACCGATCCCTTTCGTGGCACCGGTTATTAAAGCAGTTTTGCCTGATAGAGACCAAGTGTTTGGAATATTTGTCATATGCTGCATTTTACACAAAAATACATCTTCTTTTTAAGTTAACTCTTACAAATCAATACAAAAGCTTGTACTATTTCAACACTATACAGATCAATATAAAAATGAATTGGCATACCCACTGATAGTTCATGCTATTATCCAATATTCATTTAGATCTTCAAAATGCTATTCTCTGTTGCAAATCAGTGATTCTAATGTTTTAATTCAAAGCTTGATAATTTATTGCTGGGATTGAAAATTAAGGACATAAAAAAGCGCTTACACCATCTGATGTAAACGCTTAATTCTCAATTTGTCGGAGCGGCCCGACTCGAACGGGCGACCGCTTGCACCCCATGCAAGAATGCTAGCCAACTGCACCACGCCCCGATTGCATAAAGCGCTGCAAAATTAATACAATATCCACACCTGCGCAAACTAAATTTTAATCGCTATCAGCTAATCTGACAAAAAAAACAGCTTAAAATAAATCGCTTAATTATCACCTAACATAGCGACAACTTGTCAGTAGATTTTAATTTTCAATCCAATAATTCACCAATTGGCACTATTTTAGCAACACTAAATTCCTAATCTAAATATAGACAAATGAGCAATACACCTGAAAAAATTGAATGTTTGATCATCGGCTCTGGACCTGCCGGCTACACCGCTGCCATCTATGCAGCACGTGCTGATCTAAAGCCAGTTATGTATCTGGGAAGCCAACCTGGCGGACAATTAACTACAACTACCGAAGTGGAAAATTTCCCGGGATATCCTCATGGAATCACAGGACCCGAGATGATGGAAGAATTGAAGGCTCAGGCCGAACGTTTTGGAACAGAAACCCGTTGGGGTATGATATCAGAAGTAGATACTACTTCGCGGCCTTTCAAAGTAAAAGATGAAGATGGTAAGGAAATTTTGGCCGAAACGATTATAATAGCAACAGGTGCTACTGCAAAGTATCTTGGTTTGGAATCGGAGGAAAAGTTTAAAGGCGGTGGTGTTTCGGCTTGTGCTACCTGTGACGGTTTTTTTTATAAGGGAAAAGATGTTGCCGTTGTTGGTGGTGGTGATACTGCTGCCGAAGAGGCCACCTATCTGGCAAAACTTTGCAGAAAAGTTTATCTGATCGTTCGCCGCGATGAGTTACGCGCTTCAAAAGCCATGCAAAAGCGCGTGCTCAACACCCCTAATATCGAAGTGCTTTGGAATCATAATACCAAAGAGCTTTTTGGAGAAGAAAAAGGTTTTGTCAAAACCTTAAAAGGTGCTGTACTCATCAACAATAAAACCCACGAAGAAAAAACCATTAATATCGACGGCTTCTTTGTTGCAATTGGCCATAAACCCAACAGCGAGCTTTTTGCAGGTGTTTTGGATATGGATGATACGGGTTATATCAAAACAAAATCCGATTCAACAGCAACTAATATCCCCGGAATTTTTGCCTGTGGCGATGTTCAGGACAAAATCTTCCGTCAGGCGGTTACTGCTGCCGGAACAGGATGTATGGCGGCGCTGGAAGCCGAGCGCTTTCTGGCAGCCGAAAACGATTAAAGCAACAAGCTCATCATATATACCAAAAGCTGCGGCATTTTATGTTGCAGCTTTTTTATTTTCATGCCACTCGCCTTTGCCATCAAAAAGCTTACTTTTGCACAAATTTCAAATCGTAAAATCTCATGGAAGACGAACCTGATCAGCCGGAACGAAAGAACTTAAATTAACCAAGCTGTAGGGAGAGTGGTTGTGCGCTACTTACAGCTTAAAAGAGTAAGGAGTGCATACATGACTGAAATTATCGATCAATTTCAGAAATTTATTTCCGAAAAAGAATGGAAGGCTTTGCGCCAGCAGATTGCTGAAATAGATCCTGTTGATATAGCAGAAATCATCGAAAATCTTGACGAAGAGGAAGATATCATCCTCTTCAGGCTCTTACCCAGAGAACTTGCCAAAGAAACTTTTCAACACCTGACAATCGACAAGCAGGAGCAAATGATTGAAGGCCTGGCACATCATGCCCACAAATTATCAAGCCTGCTCAACGACCTTGACCCTGACGACAGAACTGCCTTTTTTGAAGAATTACCCGGACAGGTTAGTCAGCGCTTGATTCAAATGTTAAGCCCTGAAGAGCGTAAAGTAGCGATTAAATTGCTGGGCTATCCCGAAGAAAGTATCGGCCGACTGATGACCCCTAATTATGTGCGGGTTAAGCCAGAACATACAGTATCTCAAACACTTGAATATATCAGGAAATATGGCAAGGACTCAGAAACCCTGAATATAATTTTTGTGGTTGATAATCAAATGAAACTTATTGACGACATCAGAATCAGGGATATTCTGTTGGCAGACCCCGGACAAAAAATCAGCGAACTGATGGATGATCGTTTTGTGTCGCTTAGTGCATTCGACGATCAGGAGATGGCCATTCGTGTCTTCCAGGATCAGGACAGGGTCGCGCTTCCGGTTGTTGATACTGAAGGCTTATTGCTTGGTATTGTTACAGTAGATGACGTGATGGATGTTGTGGAGGAAGAAACCACGGAAGACTTTCATAAATTTGGGTCTTTTCAGGATGCTATCGTAAATCCGCTCAAGGCAAAGGTTACTTACCTCTATCAGAAACGGATTTTATGGCTTACAGTGCTCGTATTTATGAATGTTTTTTCTGGAGCTGCAATCGCCCATTTCGAAACCGCTATTACCTCAGTGGTTTCGCTACTGTTTTTTCTTCCACTGCTAATTGGCAGTAGCGGAAATGCCGGTGCCCAATCAGCAACATTGATGATTCGTTCGCTTGCGGTTGGTGATGTAGAAATCACAGATTGGTTCAGATTATTGGGCAAAGAATTTCTGGTTTCGCTACTTCTGGGCATCACAATGGCTGTTGGCGTTGGTTTGATTGCCAGTTTCAGAGCACCCGAAATAATGCTGGTTGTCGCCCTTACCATGGTTCTAACAGTAATAACAGGTAGTATGATAGGACTTTTATTGCCATTTATATTTACCCGCATTAACATAGATCCCGCAACAGCAAGCGCTCCCCTAATTACCTCACTTGCAGATATTAGTGGTGTATTAATTTACTTTTCGCTTGCCACCTGGATTCTTGGGTTGGGTTAATTCCGGTATAAAATACGTTTATGTCGTTGTGCTGTATTATCGGATGGATCAAAAACTAAACGGAAAGTGCGGTGACGCTTTCCAAATTTAGCTCCAACAGCTCCATGTATAGCTTGCATTTTGGGATTGAAATCGCCTACCCAAGATAATTCAACTTCCCGATAATGTTTAAAATCAGCCTGATCCATCACCTGCTGCATCTGCCAAAAAATTCCTGATTCAAGGCCAAACCGCTGAAACTTTGGCTTTACACCCATAATTGTAATCCGGGCGCGATCGATTTTTTGTGTTTTACTAAGCCAGAAAAACCTGAGTTTATTCCAAAAATTCATTTTGCCCTTCAAAGGTTTCAACAGCTGATTTACATCCGGGAACATCACCAAAAAAGCTGCCGGCTCTTCGTTGTGATAAACAAACCAGATAAATTTTTCTTCCAAAAAGGCTTTGGTTTGCGCCATTTCAGCTTTTATGGTGTCTAATGCTAAGGGTGTGAAATTTTGATGGTGTTGCCAGGCTTCATCGTATATTTCTTTTAAATCAGCGATAAACTTATCAGATTGCTTCCATTCAAAATGGCGCCAATCGAATCCTGGTTTTTTGCGCACCCACTCAGCAATTTTCCAGAATCGCTCCGGAAAAGGAATCGTAATATCAAGGTGATTGGTTACCTGCTCAAAATACTCCTTGAAACCATAGGCTACAAAAAACTTTTCGTAATAGGCATGATTGTAGGGCATACCAAAACTGGGATGTGTATATCCTTCGACCAACAAACCCCAAAAATTGTCATTTTCTCCAAAATTGATCGGACCATCCATGGCCTCCATGCCCCTTTCTGTCAACCAATTTTTACACTGATCAAATAGCATAAAAGCAGCATTTTGATCATCGATACATTCAAAAAATCCCATGCCACCTGTTGGTTGCTCATAACCAAAAGCCTTTTTGCGGTTGATGAATGCTGCAACCCGACCAATCAATTTTCCGTTATCATCGTGCAGAATCCAGCGGATGGCTTCTCCATGCTCGAAAAAGACATTTTTCTTTGGATCAAATACGCCTTCAATCACGTTGTCGAGCGGACAAACCCACACTGGATCATCTTTGTATAATTCACGGGCAATATCAAGAAAAGCACGCCTCTGCGCTTTTGTTTTAACTTCAGAAAGCTTCATGGCTGAGGTTTTAGTTGTACAAAGGTAAACGAAAAAACAATTCTTTATTCCAAGTCCGAATCAAGAAGCCTAAAGTTCAAGTGCTAAAGAAATTGAAGAATATTTCACAATTATATTTTTAAAATATGCTTGCTTTAACAACATTGGCAGATAAAACAATATGTCGGGCTAAGTAACAAATTATCAAGTCTATATTATTTGGATCACTGAATTTTTACGGTCAACCGTAAATTTTAATACTTTATGACCTTAAAAAAAACGCCGGAAATTGATTCCCGGCATCTAAAAAAATTTATACTTATCGTAGGCTATGATTCCTTTTCAACAAACTCCAAAACTGCATCCGTGACGTATTTCAGGCTTTCCTCATCAAATTCGGTATGAATGGGAAGCGAAATAACTGTTTTTGATAAATTCTCCGTCACCGGAAAATCGCCTCTTTTGTACCTTGGATCAATGTAAGCCTTCTGCATATGCAGTGGCACCGGATAATAAATTGCACTTGAAATTCCTTTCGCCTGCAAATGTTCCATGAGTTTCTGACGATTCACACAATGTGTTACCAAAGTGTATTGATGAAATACATGATTTGTGAATGAAGCCGTTATCGGAGTTTTCAATTTATCGGACGAAGCAAAAGCTTCATTATAGTAATTAGCAGCAAAGCGACGTGCTTCGGCATATTCATCAAGGTGCTTTAATTTGATATCAAGCACAGCCGCCTGAATACTGTCAAGCCTCGAATTAACGCCGATTGAATCGTGATAATAACGCACTTCCATGCCGTGGTTAACAATGACGCGCATCCGTTTGGCGAGTTCATCATCATCCGTAAAAATTGCACCACCATCACCATAGCATCCCAGGTTTTTTGAGGGAAAGAACGAAGTGCACCCAATATGGCCAATAGTTCCGGCTTTGCGTTTTGTACCATCAGCAGAGGTATGATCCGCACCAATAGCTTGAGCATTATCCTCAATCACAAAAAGGTTATGTTTTTTGGCAATAGCCATAACAGCATCCATATCAGCACATTGACCAAAAAGATGCACCGGAACGATTGCTTTAGTTTTAGGTGTGATGGCCTTTTCAATAGCTTCAGGATCAATATTAAAAGTGTCCTTGTCAACATCCACCAAAACCGGAGTCAGTTTCAATAAAGCAATAACTTCGGCAGTAGCAATAAAAGTAAAAGAAGTTGTAATCACCTCATCACCAGGTTTCATATCTAATGCCATCATGGCAACCTGCAGGGCATCGGTGCCATTGGCACAAGGAATTACATGTTTTATTCCAAGATAATTTTCAAGGTTTTGCTGTAAGCTTTTTACAGCCGGGCCGTTGATAAAACTGGCGTTAGATAATATGTCTAAAATTGCAGCATCAACTTCAGGTTTGATTTTTTGGTACTGACCCACAAGGTCAACCATAGGGATTTGCATCATGTACAGTGTTTTTATATTTGCTGCAAATGTATTGATAAATTATTAACAACTAATCCTTCTTAAGGTTGTTATGCTTTAAAACTTCCAACATTCAGGATAAATATTTTTCATTTTCGGACAGTATTTCTTGCACATTATGTACTTTTGTGAATTAATTAACAAATAATCCGTGAAACTAACAGATAAAATTCAGCTCATTAAAAACATTGAGCTTTTCAGAGGTTTAAACGACGATGAACTTAATACAATTGCCAAACAGGCAAAAGACGTCTCATATTCAGCCGGAGATATATTGTTTGCGGAAAACACCTCACGTACCTTCATATTTTTAATTGTATATGGAAAAGTTGAGCTTTATAAAACCACAGCTTTTGGTGAAGAACAAACCATAACCTATTTTGGCAAACATGATTTTTTGGGAGAAGGTTCCCTGATGGAAGATTCGCCTCATTCTACTTCTGCAAGAGCTGTTGAGGACACTTTGGCACTCACACTTTCAAAAGAAGCATTTAAAAGCTCCGGTTCGATTGCTTTGGCCATTTCCTCTAATATAACGCGAGTTGTTTCGCGACGCATGCGTTATGCCAATGCCAGAGCAACAAATATTACCTCGCAATACGAATCGGGCAAAACCCGTCGCGAACATGATTTACTTGGCGAAAGGGAGGTGCCATATGAATACTATTACGGGATTCAAACACTCAGAGCACTCGAAAACTTCAACATCAGCGGCATCACGCTCAGTTTTTTTCCTGACCTTGTAAAATCACTTGCCATGGTAAAAATGGCCGCTGCCAAAGCCAATCTCGAATTGGGATCCCTCCCCGAAAATATTGCCAAAGCAATTATTCATGCCTGTCAGGAGATAATCAACAACCGCTTTCAGTCGCAGTTTGTTGTAGATATGATCCAAGGTGGTGCAGGCACTTCTACCAATATGAATGCCAATGAAGTGATTGCCAATCGTGCGCTGGAAATCATGGAAAAAGAAAGGGGACAATACGAACATTGTCATCCCAACAATCACGTTAACCTCTCTCAAAGCACTAACGATGTTTATCCAACTGCCATAAAAATTGCCCTGATCAAAGCCAACGAAAAGCTGGTGGTTGTTTTGCAACAATTAATTACAGCCCTTCATGTCAAAGGCCGCGAATTCGCCAGAATCATCAAGATGGGACGCACCCAGCTTCAGGATGCTGTGCCGATGACACTGGGACAAACCTTTGAAGCGTTTGCTGTTACGCTCGAAGAAGAAGTACAGCAATTGAACCGGTCAGCGGCCTTATTCCTGGAAGTGAATATGGGTGGAACAGCCATTGGAACTGGCATTAACGCTGACCCACAATACAGCGAAAAAGTAATCCCACATCTGCGCGTAATAACAGGGATGGATATAAAACTTGCCCGAAATTTGATTGAAGCCACTCAGGATACCGGCGATTTTGTCAGTTATTCAGGAAGTTTGAAACGATTGGCGGTTAAACTCTCCAAAATGTCGAACGATCTGCGCTTACTATCTTCGGGCCCCAGGGCAGGTCTAAATGAAATTAATCTGCCTCCCATGCAGCCCGGATCTACTATAATGCCTGGCAAAGTTAATCCTGTTATCCCAGAAGTAGTCAACCAAATTGCTTTCAAGGTGATTGGCAACGACCTGACGGTATCGCTGGCTGCTGAAGCAGGACAACTTGAACTCAACGTGATGGAACCCGTGATCGTTCAAAGCCTTTTTGAATCTATTGAAATGTTGAAAAACGGCATGAAAGTACTCACTAATCGCTGTATTTCAGGCATTACTGCCAATGAAGCACATTGCAGGCAAACTGTTCAAAATTCAATCGGACTCGTTACTGCCCTCAACCCCTATATCGGTTATGAGGCATCAACAATAATCGCAAAAGAAGCACTCGAAAGCAGCCGAAGCGTTTATGAACTGGTACTCGAGAAACAATTGTTATCAAAGGCCGAACTGGATAAAATTCTTGCCCCCGAAAATATGATTCATTAATGCTCAGGATATGTCAAAACTTATTTTCAGAAGAAGAAGCATCAGGAAATTCAAAGATGAGCCACTTCCTGATGAAGCTATCAGTCAGATACTAAAAGCAGCAATGGCAGCACCTTCGGCTAACAATGTCAAGGCATGGCATTTTGTGGTAATTACAAAACGTGAATTACTGGATCAGCTTGCCGAAATACATCCTTATGGCAAAATGCTTAAAGAAGCTGCTGCCGCTATTCTGGTATGCGGCAACACACAAAAACAAAGCGTGACAGGCTATCTGTATATGGATTGTGCTGCTGCTACGCAAAACATTTTGCTGGAAGCCACCTCATTGGATATTGGAAGCGTATGGCTTGGCGTATTTCCCCGGGAAGCCAGAATGTTGGAAATTAGCAATTTTTTAAAAATACCGGAAACAATACTGCCTGTTTCGCTGGTTGCTTTGGGCTATCCTGCCGAGCAAAAACCAATAAATAATCCCTGGCAAGCCGAAGCGATACATTATAATAAATGGTAGGTCTATTGCTCTATAAGCCTTTTTTGATCATGGGGACTTCTTCTCCAGGCTTCAAAATCATGCCCCGATTTTTGCGGCCATCGATAATTATATTAAGCGATTGCTCAAATCTGATATGCCTGATATAATCGTCCTCATAATAAACTTCCTGTTGCTCAAGAAATTTCAAGTCGTAAAAACCATCTTTGATAAAGGGATTTATGGTAAAATATCCAACACCAAATGATGTAAGATTTTGGAAAAAATGAGTACCCTGACTGGGGTCGATGCGGTAGTTTTCAAGACCCGACTCAATAATTACGCGTGCTGATGAAATCTGAGGCCATTTGACAGGAATTCCCAACCACGGATCACTCGAACCCCATCTTCCCGGCCCAACGAGGATGTAATACTTCCCTTCCTCTAAAAACTTTGCGTTCAACTTACCAACCAGTTCGGCAATATCTCTGGTTTTGGCCGGATTAAAAGCTTCAGGCTTCACATACACAAAATCATTTATTCCTTTAATCAATCCATTACCCAGTGTGTGATCAGCAGTGATGATACAATCTTCTTTTCTAATCTGTTCTATATCAATATCTACCGATTCATTTAAGCTTACTATCGGCCTAATCTGCAACACATAAAACATCTTAACCATGTCTTTGGGTTTGTTAAGCTCAACGGCAAATTCAATTTCGATTGGCTTACCCATCTCTAGCTGACCAACACGCAAAACTTCGAGCAATATTTCAGCTAATGGAAACGACTTGTATTTAAGAATATTAGCAAAAGTAACCAGCTTTTTCCCTCCCTGGTGATAGCCATCGCGCAACATATGATTTTGAAAATCATAAGTAGAGCAAACCAATCGTAATGAACCATCTTTATCGGCTTCTGCAACCCTTAATTGAAGCAAATTTGCTGCATCATCTACTGTAGGTTGAAAGCTGTTCGGATCCATATTTAAGGCATAAAACACTTTTTGTGTCTCGCGCAAGGCCAAATCAGGCTGACTGGTTTGCAGCACTTTGTTGGGATATTTTGGCGAAAAACGAATGCTTTGACCACCATCGACGATTAACTTACCAAGCCCCAATGCAATATTTGCAATGCCATCTTCTGATTTTTCGGGAGGTATGGGGTAAAAATTTATCGACCTGGCAACACCCGATAATGCGGGATAATAATGATCATTGTAGCGTTTTCCGCAAACTTCCTGCACTACAATAGCCATCTTTTCTTCATCGATCATATTTTTAGTGGCCGTCATATAAGCTTTGCTGTCTTTAAAAAATGCTGAGGCATAAACACTTTTGATCGCATTGCTGAGCATTTTGATCATAGTGCGTTCATCATTCTCGGCAACTGGTATCATATAAGTTGAATAAATACCAGCAAATGGTTGATAATGTGAATCTTCGAGCAAACTAGAAGAACGAATTGCAATAGGATTGCGAATAACGGAAATCAAGGTATATAGATCCTCATGAATGCGAAAAGGCAGGCGGGCTTCAATAAATTGGTTTAAAATTTCCTCATCCGTAGCTTCATCTGATAAAGCGATGGTATAGAGGTTGTTTTCCTCCATAAAATCATCAAAAACATCCGTACAAAGCACTACAGTACGCGGTATTCCAATGGTAATGCCTTCAAACTTTTCATTCAATCTATTACGCTTGATCAAAGAATCCAAAAAAGCCAAACCACGGGCTTTCCCGCCAATTGACCCCTGTCCGATGCGAGTGAATGACAAATACTCATCAAAACTCTCGCGATTAAACTCGGCAATCACGCCACGGGCTTTGTTAAGCCTGAAATTCGCAATAGCATCAAAAACAAAACGTTTGATCTCATCGCAATCCTGAAAATCCTCAGGTGTAAACATTTTAAATAAATCAGCCAAAGGAAACAAAGCGCGGGCACGCAACCATTTCGACAAGTGGTTGCGTTCGATATGATACTGCAAAGCATTATTTGGAACCTGGAAAATCTTCTCCTGAAGAGCTTTAAGGTCGGCAGCACGCATCACTTCCTGATGAGTTTCCGGATCCTTAAAAACAAAATCTCCAAATGCAAAATATTCTTTAATAAACCGGCGCAGTTCAAGGGATAAAGTCTTGGAGTTTTTATTGATAAAACCAACTTTGATCTCTTTGGCTATCTCTTCATTTTTGGCATCAGACGACTGTAGCAACAGTGGCATATAGCGATCGTTCTTCTTAACTACTTTACACAGCCTGATACCAGCCTGGCTATCTAATTGTCCTTCACGTGTGTAAGAAATATCTGAAATGATTCCGAGTATATTTTGCTTGTATTTTTTGTAAAGTTCAATAGCTTCTTCGTAAGTTGTAGCAAGCAAAATTTTAGGCCGCCCGCGCATCCGCAACATCTTTTGGTGTTCATTGAGGCCTTCAGTCATAAAGGATTTCGATTGCTTAAAGATGATTTTGTAAATATTGGGCAGATAACTGCTATAAAACCGTACCGAATCCTCAACGAGAATAATACATTGCACACCTATATCAACGATGTCGTGTTCGGCATTCATTTTGTCCTCAATGAGTTTGATAATCGCAAGTAATATATCAGCATTTCCCAACCAGTTAAAAACATAATCGATCCCCTTGAGCTCATTTCTGTCGATCTTTAATGAAAGTTCGCGCGAAAATGGTGTTAAAATTACGATAGGAATTTCGGGATAATCAGCTTTAATTTCCTCAGCCAGCTTGTATGTGCTTCTATCCTCGGCACTAAGCATTTCAATTACCAGATCTATCTTCTCATTCTTCAGAATGTTTTTAACCTCCTTGGGATCACTGGTAAGGATAAATCCAGGCGGGTAACGCAGATTAAGAGATACGTATTCATTAAATATCTGCTCATCAATACGACCATCTTCTTCCAGAATAAAAGCATCATAAACCGAAGAAATCAAAAGCACATTATAAATACGCTTTTTCATCAAACTTGTAAAAGCGGTATCATTAAAGGTAAACTTCCGGTTAAGAAAATCAGGTCGTGAAGGAGTCATTTGCAGTTTATTTTTTAATCATTAGTGCTTATCTCGGCTAGGCAAATATAGCAAATCATCACAAGCACAAGTGATATGGCAAGGCTATTTTAAATGGCATCTGATACCCTACTCCACCAAATTTCCGTTAAAAACGCCTTTGGTTTGCTTTGGCACTTCACATCATTTCAATTGTGTCATCTGTAAAAAAGCTTCTTTTTACCCAAAACTATAGCCTTTGAATGATATTGGCTCAAAAACAATTTGCTTGAAATCTTTCTAAATAGCGCCATTAACTGAAAAATATTTGCAATTCAAAAAAAATAGTATAGTTTTGTTAACGTTAATTAAATAGTTAATTAACGAACGTTTTAATATTTGCTGTCATGATCGCAATGATTGTTGTTTCATCCTTTGCATTACTTGGGGTAGTTGCTTTGATTCATGCAATTATAACTGCACCGCTTATAGAAGAAAAAGGCGACAGCAAAATTTAATCGGGTAATAAGCCCTATGCAGGATGAGTTGATGGAGAAAAAAGACCGGATTAAACAATCCGGTCTTTTTTTAAGTGCATTGACAACTTCCAATTCCCTGCCCCTGAAGTTCTGGAGGATTACCACACACCTCACAGTTTTCATCTTCGTGATGATGATCGTGACTGTGTCCACCACCTCCACAACAACTGTCGCTGTGCGATCCACAACCACAACCAGATGGTGCAGGATTGAGTTCTTCAAAAGTAGCTTCGCGCACATTAAGCACCTGGCCAAAAGTGTACAACGACTTTCCGGCAAGCGGATGATTAAAATCCATTTTTACGGTTTCGCCCTTTATAGCGATTATTCTTCCCTCGAAAGGGTTGCCATCGCTATCCATCATAGGTACAGTATTTCCCACATTTAGCTTGTCGGATTTTAATTCGCCATTCACAACAAAAGCACTCATTGGAATATCCATAACCAGTTCATCTCTATAAGTGCCGAATGCCTCCTCAGGCTCTATTACGAAATCGAAAGTATCACCTGATTTTAACCCAACCAGGCGACTTTCAAAACTTTGCATCACGCGGCCTGTTCCAAAAAGCATCGTACGCGGATTATCAATAGTTGCTTCTTCCAGCACCTCGCCAGCATCGTTATTTACTTTAATCTGATAGCTCAAAATGCCAACTTTCTGTTTTTCAATTACCATAGCTTTCGGTTTATATTAGGTATTTTTAAAATCTTCTTGGTATCAACTGCAAAAATAAACATCTTTACTATTTAGACTAAATAAAAATAAGGTAAATCAATTTTACTGTTAAAAAAAATGTTCTACATGCATCCTAATAAAAGGAAAAATGCCGCCCTTAAAATTATTTTAATTTTTTTAATACATTCATTTTCAATGCACTAATATTTTTTTTCACAAGCATTTGTATAATTCAAAAAATATCATTTATTTTGCACTCCCTTTTTGAGGGGTTTTACCATTTTAACAAAAAGCGCTATGTCAAAGATTTGTCAGATAACAGGAAAGAAAGTGATCACCGGAAATAAGGTTTCACACTCCAATAAGAAGAGCAAACGCACTTTTGAACCCAACTTGCACATCAAACGTTTTTATGTGCCCGAGCTTGAAGAATGGGTAACCCTTAAAGTTTCTGCTGCAGGATTGCGCACCATTAACAAAAAAGGGATTTATAATGCAATGGTAGATGCTGGTGATCAGGGTCATCTTTATCGCAGGTAATTATAAAAAAGAAAAGCATTTGAAGCTGCTGTGAACTTTTCGCGGCGGCTTTTTTTATGCATCCGAATGAAATCAGCGAAATATTTTTTCCTTAAAAGAGTTATTAAGGTTAATATGTGAAAACCTCTGACAGTTAAGAACTATTGAAAACTATCTTTTACTACTTCTTGTTTCTTTTTGCAGTATTCCCTTCAATCTTGTTTGCTCAGGAGCAGGTTAGAGTTTCGGGCAAGGTAACAGACGAAAAAGGAAATGGCATTGAATTGGCTAATGTAGCAGTAAAGGGGTTGCCCGGAGGAACTACGACCAATAACAGGGGATATTACAAGCTTATGGTTCCGGCAGACACCACTTTTGAACTGGTTTTCAGTTTCATTGGATATCAAACACATACTAAAACACTTCGACCTGAGGCCGGGAAAAATATTATGTTGGACATTTTGCTCCGATCTGTTTCAACGAATCTTCCGGCAGCAGAAGTTATTGACCAGCGCATCAATACCAGTACACTTATCAGGCTCGATCCGCGCCAGGCAGCACTTTTGCCCACGATAGGAAGTGGCATAGAAGACCTGATTAAAACTTTGCCCGGCGTTTCATCGAATAATGAACTAAGCTCACAATACACCGTTAGAGGCGGAAACTTTGATGAAAATCTGGTGTACGTAAACGGAATCGAAATTTACAGGCCATTTCTAATCCGATCGGGGCAACAGGAAGGGCTAAGTTTTCTGAATTCCCGCCTGGTATCTTCCATAGCCTTTTCGGCTGGCGGATTTGCAGCTGAATATGGCGACAAACTTTCATCGGTACTGGATATCACCTATAAAAAACCGGAAGAAACTGCTGCTTCACTATCGCTTAGTTTGCTTGGAGCCGAAATGCATGTTGAAGGAAACAAAAACAAATTCACTTACCTGCTTGGAGCACGCTACAAAACTACCTCCTACATTCTGAACGCATTGGAAACCAAAGGAGCTTACAGACCGGATTTTACTGATATTCAGAGTTTTGTAACCTATACATTCAATCCAAAATGGGAATTAAACGCACTAGCTTATTACTCCAGAAATAAGTATCAGCTTATTCCTGAAAGTCGGCAAACTGATTTCGGAACCTTTCAGGAAGCCTACCGATTAAATATCTATTTCGACGGTCAGGAGGTAGATAATTATTCCACAGGAATGGGGGCACTATCGCTGATTCACCGGCCACACAAAGATCTTGATCTGAGACTTACAGCATCGGCATACAGTACTGTTGAAACAGAAACTTACGATATTCGGGGACAATACTGGATCGGCAGGTTAGAGACTTCCCTTGGCAGCGGACAGTTCGGAAATGTAATTCAGGCTCAGGGTGTTGGAACTTTTATTGACCATGCACGAAATTATTTTGATGCCATTGTATTAAATATTGATCACCAGGGCACCTGGGTTAAAAACCGCAAAGTATTAAAATGGGGCGCACGCTTTCAGCTGCAGGACATAGATGACCGCATGAGCGAATGGGAGCTGGTTGATTCTGCAGGATTCACCCTGCCACGTCCTGTTGACCAGATTGGCAGCCCACAACCTGCCAGGCCTGATTTATTGCTCAATCAGGTGGCCCGGGCACACAATCAGTTGCAGTGGAAAAATGCCAATGCCTTTGTGCAGCATTCCTGGACTTTTTTGGATAGGGAAGAAGCAGAATATACGCTAACTGCTGGTCTTAGAGCAAATTACTGGGATTATGCAAATGAACTCCTGCTCAGCCCGAGGGCAAGCCTGAGTTATAAGCCCAACTGGCAAAAAAGAATGATTTTCAGATTGGCTACAGGTATTTATAATCAATCGCCTTTCTACAGAGAAATCAGAATGTTTGATGGCTCACTTTATGCAGATGCGCGTTCGCAGAAATCTTTTCAGGTGGTTTTGGGCAGCGATCTTCATTTCATGGCCTGGAATCGTCCTTTTGTTTTTACTTCCGAGGTGTATTACAAATATTTAAGTCATATCATTCCCTACGAAGTTGATAATGTGAGGATTCGCTATTATGCTGATCAATCAGCTACCGGTTATGCTGCAGGGCTTGATTTGAAGGTTAATGGTGAGTTTGTAAAAGGCATCGAAAGCTGGGCAAGTCTTTCCCTGATGAAAACCGCAGAGGATGTTAAAGGCGATTCCTATCAGTATTTTGTAAATACGGAAGGAAAACGCATTACTCCTATCTCAGAAAATCAAACCATTGCTGATACAGTTACTGTTTTCCCTGGTATGATCCCAAGGCCTTCAGATCAGCGTTTGCAGTTTTCTGTTTTCTTTCAGGATTATATTCCTAACTATCCCACTTTCAGAGTGCATCTTCGTTTGATTTATGGCACAAAACTACCATTTGGGCCGCCCAATTCTGAACGCTACCAACAAACCAGACGTATGCCCGACTACCGTAGGGTTGATATTGGTTTTAGCAAACAATTAGTTGGCGAACACACACAGTTTAAAGAAAAATCAGTTTTCAGACATATCAAAAATATGTGGCTAAGTCTGGAAGTATTTAACCTGTTGCAGGTGAACAACACCGTATCTTATATTTGGATTAAAGATGTAAACAACCAACAATATGCTGTTCCTAACTACCTTACGTCCAGACAGATTAATTTAAAACTTGTTGCCGAGTTCTAGTCCTTCCTGTTTTTCGTCTATTTATTTTTCTGATTTCAACTCACCAAAACCTGAACAAAATCACTTTTAAGGTGTTTAATTTGTGTATTATTTAGAATCATTCTGAATTAAAAAAATTCAAATCAAAAGTTAAACATTATGAATACACACGTAAAAGATTTACAATTTCCATCATTACCTTACGCCTATGACGCACTGGAGCCCCATATCGATGCCATGACCATGGAAATCCATTATACCAGGCATCACAAAGCTTATTTTGACAACTTGATGGCAGCAGTAAAAGACACCGAAATGGCTGATATGCCTTTTGGTGAGCTGTTAAGAGACATCAGCAAATTTCCTGTTGCAGTACGTAATAATGGTGGTGGACATTTTAACCACAGTTTATTCTGGAATATCATGTCGGCCAATGGCGGTGGAAAACCCCAAGGCGAATTGGCTGAGGCTATCAAAAAGGCCTTTGGTTCATTTGAAGCCATGCAGGAAAAATTCAACACAGCAGCCAAAACCCGTTTTGGAAGTGGCTGGGCATGGCTATGCGTAAAAAGTGATAAAAGCCTCGAAATCTGCTCAACACCCAATCAGGACAATCCATTGATGGACCTTTCAGAATGTAGCGGTACGCCCATCCTCGGTCTTGATGTTTGGGAGCATGCCTACTACCTAAAATATCAAAACAAGCGCCCTGATTATATTAGCGCTTTTTGGAATGTTGTGAATTGGGAAGAAGTTTCAAAAAACTACGCTAACGCGATCTAATCTTACTATCAAAACTCCAAAAAAAAAGACCGGCCAAAACGACCGGTTTTTTTTTGTTGTCAAAATTATTACTCAAAAGAGAGGATTGACTTTTTGATTCTTTCTATTGCTTCACGCAATTCCTCTTCGGAGATAACAAGCGGAGGGGCAAAGCGAATGATATGGCCGTGAGTTGGCTTAGCCAGCACACCATTTTCCGCCATTTTTAGACAAACATCCCAGGCTGTTTTACCATTTTTTGGTTTAATTACGATAGCATTCAATAAACCTTTACCACGAACCAGCTCAATCATATCGCTGTCAATTTTTCGCATTTCATCGCGGAAAATCTTACCCAAAGCTTCAGCTCTTTCAGCCAGATTTTCTTCCTTCACTACTTCCAAAGCAGCAATGGAAACACGTGCGGCCAATGGATTTCCTCCAAAGGTAGAACCATGTTCACCCGGTTTTATGGTCAACATAATTTCATCATCTGCCAGTACTGCCGAAACAGGATAAACGCCACCAGACAAGGCCTTTCCAAGGATAAGAATATCCGGACGAACGCCTTCATGATCACAGGCCAAAAGCTTTCCTGTACGGGCAATTCCGGTTTGAACTTCATCAGCAATAAACAATACATTTTTTGATTTGCAGAGGTCGTAAGCTTTTTTAAGGTATCCCTCATCCGGAACGAAAACCCCGGCCTCACCTTGTATAGGCTCAACAAGGAATCCAGCTACGTTCGGATCTTTCAAAGCTTCTTCCAGTGCAGCCAGATCATTATACGGAATTGCGATAAAGCCTGGTGTAAAAGGACCAAAACCATCTCTTGAATCCGGGTCAGTTGACATACTGATTACCGTAATCGTGCGTCCGTGAAAGTTGCCATCACAAACAATAATTTTAGCTTGATTTTCTGGTACGCCTTTCTTTTCATATGCCCATTTACGGCAGAGTTTCAAAGCAGTTTCGTCGCCTTCGGCACCGCTGTTCATAGGTAAAATTTTATCATACCCAAAATATTCTGTGGCAAATTTTTCGTAAACACCAAGCACATCATTAAAGAAAGCTCTCGAAGTCAATGTTAAGGTTTTAGCTTGCTCTATAAGCGCACCAATGATTTTGGGGTGACAATGACCCTGATTTACAGCTGAGTAGGCAGAAAGAAAGTCGAAATATTCTTTTCCTTCAACATTCCACACGCGTGCACCTTTGCCTTTGGCTAAAACAACAGGCAGTGGGTGATAGTTATGAGCGCCATGTTTGTTTTCAAGTTCCATGGCCAGCTGCGAGGTCATTTTCTCTGTCATAATAAAGTATTTTTATAAAGTTTATTTATTGTTAATTTGCTAACAAAAGCTGCGCAAAAGTAAGCGATATCTTCGTGATGGCAAAATTTTTCCATCTTGAAATTTACTTCAAAATAACTGTATTACCTTGTAAACTAGAGCAAATGCCTGAAAGGAATGAGCAACCACTCAAAAAAACGACTGATAATCGGTCGCCGTTTCCATTGTTCGTAATTGAACAAATCAGTATTTTCGAGCGTTTCATTTACAAAGTTTTTCACCTGGCCTGCAATGTCTGAATCATCTCCCAGCAACACAATTTCATACATATAACGAAAAGACCGGTAATCAAAATTTGAAGATCCTATGCTAAAAAGTTGATCATCTATCAATAACAATTTAGCATGTAAATTATGCGTACGGTAAAGCATTAATTGCATTCCGCTTTCATGAAGCTGGCCCATATACTTATTCCGCAGGATGTCAACAAGGCCAACATCAGATCTTTTGGGCATGATAATTTTTACATCCAGTCCCTTTTCTGCCGCAGCCATCAGTTCTTTGCGCAACATAAAACCAGGCAAGAAATAAGGTGTTACAACTACAATGGATCGCTCTGCATTTTTTATAAGATGAATATATTTACGCATGATCCGTTGTTTAGTTATGGAAGGCATATCGCGCACGATCTCAAAGCCTTGATAATGAATCAAACGTAGGTAGTTATTCTTATTTGAAAAAACATAGGTATTATATATTCTAAAATCCTGATTAAACACCTTTTTGAATGCCAAAGTAACGCTTCCAGTCATCCTTAGAACTGATTCCCGCCAGTTAAGGTTATATTCCGTTAGGTTGGACGAGCCGATATAAGTGATGTCATCGTCTATTAAAAGCAACTTCCTGTGATTTCGGCGATGACTTCTGGTGAATACATCCGTATTAAATTTTATTTTTTCAAAAAAACGAATCTCAACACCTGACGCTCTTAAATCTTCAGCAAAATGATTATGAATTGCAGATCCACCCCAAAAATCGACTAACACTTTCACCTCCACGCCCATGCGGGCTTTGCGCATCAACGCTTCCTTAAAACGGATTCCAATGGAATCGTTACCAATACGGTAGGTTTCCAGAAAAATATAATCTTTTGCCAAATCAATATCATCCAACATGGCATGATAATACCTTATTGGATCAGCGAAAAGGTGATATGGTTCTCTGATGGTTTTCAGTCCATCAGACAAAGTTATAATTTTTGAATTCTGCTCAGCACTTCTTCTTTACGGCGCAAAGCGACAGGAACAATTGATTTGTCCTTAAGAATCAGCAGCAGTTTATGAAGTTTATCAAAACGTTCGATAAAATTCACATTAACAAGATGAGTTTTATGCACCCTTAGAAACTGGTAGTCGCTTAACAACTCATCAAATTCTTTAAGGGTTTTTGAAGCCAGCAGCTGTTTCCCGTTGGTCAGGTAAAAACGGGTTTGATTATTCTCGGCCTGGCATCGAATGATATCGGCAACATTTATCAGATAAATACTGCTAGCCGTATGCAACACTATTTTCCTGGCTTCCTGATTAATAAATTTAAAGTTGTTAAAAAAAGCATTTAGCTTCAAATTCTGATTTTCGGATTCGAGTGTTGAAAGGGCTTTTTTTATAGCACGCGTAAATTCATCTGAATCAATTGGTTTCAGCAGATAATCCAATGCACTGAATTTGATTGCCTTTAATGCGTAACGGTCATAGGCTGTAATGAAAATCAATTTGAACCGAATCTGATCAAGCTCCCTCAGAAGGTCAAAACCTGAACCATCTTTCAGATCAATGTCAAGCAAAACAATATCAGGCTTCGTCGCCTCAATCAAGGCAACTCCACTTTCAACGCCATCGGCTTCGCCAACGAGTTTCACCTGATCGCAGCAACTTGATAGCTGATGCGCAATAACTTCCCGGGCACTGAGCTCGTCATCAATAATTACAACTTTAAACATAAGGTGGCTGCGTTGTTAATTCAATAGGTAATAGGTTGGTTTTAAAAGCTCAAAGTTACAATATTATCTTCTATTTTCAAAAAACTATTTTTCAGATAGCGGAAAATTTTCAGGATTTTTTTGTTGCTTGTTATGAATACTCCTCCTGAATCTGATCAGAACAAATTTTATTAATCCATAAACAAACAGCAAAAACAGCAAACCCAGAATGGTATAAAAAGTATATTGATAGCTTAAAAACCTAGTTTGAAGCCGGTCGTATTCCTTTGCAAGGGAAGCCAGTTGTGATTCATATTCTTTCAATTGATACCTGTTTTGTGCATCAGCTGTCTGAAGGTTGGAGTAGGCATCTGCAAGTGAATCTCTGGCAATTACAAACTCATCAAAATACGCCAAGAACCCTTTATAATTTCCCAAAGCTGAAGCATTTTTCATTCTGGCTTCCAGAATCAAATCCTCATAAAGCCTGCTGTTTACCTCTTTTGATTTTTCCTCGCATTTTGTTAACCATACATTCGATTCATCAAATCTATTCAACTTTTGATTAGCAATTCCCATATAGTAATAAGCCATTAAAATTCCATCAGTATGGCCGATGGTTTCATGTATCCGAAGGCCGCGCTGATAAAATGAAAAAGCCTCTTCAAACCGTTCCTGCTCCATCCAGATATTCGCTATATTAATCAACACATTGGCTGTACCAAGCGGATCACCAAGTTCTTCGCGTAAGACGAGCGATCGATTAAACCTATCAAGTGCTTTGTTGTAATCTGCATAATCATAGGCATATATTAGTCCCTGGGTGTAAAAAATCCGCGACAAATCGGCTGTTGCATTAAATCGCTGATAAATCATTTTTGCTTCATCAAGTAATTGCAGCGCTTTTTCGTTTTGGTTCCATTGCCAGTAAACATTAGCTAGGTTATTGGTTACCTGGGCATAACGCAGACTATCCTTCAATTCGCCAAAAAGAAGCTGCGCCTGATAATAGGCGTCAAAAGCTTTGTTAAGTTCTCCACGCTGGTAATAAATACCTGCAATATTGATATTGGTAGTAGCATAAGCACTAATATCACTCATTTTGAACTGAATATCATAAGCTTGCTGATATAATTCCAGGGCTTTTTCATTATCGCCCAGTTGCTTATAAACAAGCCCTGTGTTATTCAAAACTGTGGCTTTACCAAGCTGATCACCTGAATTTTCGTAAGCTTTTATTGCCTGTTTGTAATAACTTAGTGCCAGCTCATAATCATCACTTTGGTAAGCACTGATTCCCATTGATTTCAAAACCTTGGCTTTTAAGCGCTGAAAACCTTCTGTTTCAGCATAGGAAACGGCATCCTGTGCAGTTTTAAGGCTTTTATCGTAAGATACCAAACGATATGCCTCCGACAAATTAATCATTGTTTCTATCCGTTGATCACCTTGCTGCCCGTCGAGCAATTGATACAAACTATCAATCACATGCAGTTGGCCATCAGCATAAACCGTTGATAGTAGATTAATTGTAAAAAATAAAACAAGCATTCGCTTCAAAACTGGTTGAATTTACTGCAATGATACGAAAATTTATTTTTTTTTTAGCATTAACCTGAAAACAGTTGTATCGTTCTCAATCTTAGTGGTTGAACCAATTTTGACCGGAATAGCTATCTTTGCCGAAAATGTCTTGATATGATAAGATCGATGACGGGATTTGGAAAAGCTTCGGCTAGCCAAAACGACACCAAGATACAGCTTGAAATCAAAGCACTCAACAGCAAACAACTGGATCTTAACCTGAAGCTTCCGGCGGCCTTCAAAAAGCTTGAATACGAATGGCGTAATTTTTTGACTCAAGAGCTTCAAAGAGGAAAAGTTGAAGTAGTGCTAACCTATGACGAATCTGCCGAAAAACAGGCGGGGCAAATAGATTCCAAACTCGCAGCCTTTCACATCGAACAGATAAAAAAACTTGCTGATTCGCTTCATTTTGAGGCCCCATCAGACATGGCAGGCTACCTCTTGAAAATGCCCGGAATTTTTACCGCCACCGAAAATGAAGCTGATGAAGAACTGATTAGTCTGGCAACTTCCTGCCTGAAGGAGGCTGTTGCATCTTTTGATTTGTTTCGTCTGAATGAAGGCAAAGTGCTCGAAAAAGACCTGAGTTCACGTATCGAAACCATTCTTAGCCTTTTAATGCAAGTAGAACCTCTGGAATCGGAAAGGCTGGAAACCGTGAAACAACGCCTGACGAAAAACCTGAACGAACTTGCTGCCTCTGTAAAATATGACGAAAACAGGCTGGAGCAGGAGTTGATTTATTACCTCGAAAAGTTTGATATCACAGAAGAAAAAGTCCGGTTAAAACAACATTGCAATTATTTTATCCAAACCATGTCCGAAGATCAGGCTGGGAAAAAACTCGGTTTTATCAGCCAGGAAATTGGCAGAGAAATCAACACGCTAGGCTCAAAAGCCAATCACGCCGGCATACAACGCCTGGTGGTTCAAATGAAAGATGAATTGGAAAAAATTAAAGAACAACTTTACAATATTTTATGAGCAAACATCCCGAAAAAAAAGGTAAGCTTCTGATTTTTTCAGCTCCTTCCGGCTCCGGAAAAACTACATTGGTTAAATATATCCTGGATCAGATTCAGGGTCTGACATTTTCGATATCAGCCACCAGCAGACCACCCCGAGCCGGAGAAGAAGACGGAAAAGACTATTATTTTCTGACACCTGATCAGTTTAGAAAGAAAATTGCAGAAAATGCTTTTATCGAATTTGAAGAAGTTTATCCTGATGTTTTCTACGGAACTTTAGTCGATCAGATCGCATCGAAAAGAGCAGCCGGAAATCATATCGTTTTTGATGTGGATGTGGTTGGCGGGCTCAACTTAAAAAAACACTTTGGTCAGGACGCACTGGCAATTTTTATCAAAGCTCCTTCACTTGATATTCTTGCTGAGAGGCTTAAACAAAGAGGAACTGACAGCAACGAAAGCATACAGAAACGCATTGAAAAAGCTGAGTGGGAAATGAGATTTGCCAATCGTTTTGATGTGGTTTTAATAAATGATCAACTCGAAAAAGCCCAACAGGAATTAAAGTCGATAATTACTAAATTTTTAAAACCTTAGCTATACTAATGACCAAATTACCAACAACATACACAGCAATTGAAATTGCATGCGAACAAGCTAATGTGGTTAAAGCCATGCTTAGCTTGCAGCAGGTGACCAAAAAGCTTCGCGAACCTGAGCCGGACGAGTTGCTTATCCGAATGGAAGCTACTCCCATTAATCCTTCTGATATTGCTTTTTTGCAAGGAAGTTATCGGGTTAAAAAAACTATGCCGGCAGTTCCGGGTTTTGAAGGCTGTGGGATAATCATAGGGGTTGGCAAATCGCTGGATCATGACAAATGGATCGGAAAAAGAGTTTCTTGTTTCACTCAAAATGATAAAGACGGTTGCTGGGCCAACTACTTTTATGCCAAACCGCAGGAAGTAATGCTTATTGACGAAAGCCTGAAAGCTGAACAAGCAGCAACTTTTTTCATTAATCCATTCACAGCATGGGGTTTATGCGAAATAGCCCTGCAACGGGAAAGTAAAGCTATTGTAATAAACGCTGCCGGAAGTATGGTTGCAGCTTTTTTGTTTGAACTTGCCACTATGCACCAAATTGAAGTGATTGGCATTGTGCGCAAACAAGAAACTGCCAAGCACCTAAAGGCTTCGGGCTGGAAAAATATTCTGGTTGAAAACTGCCCGGATTTCAGTAGTCAGTTAAAAATACTTTTAGAAGACCTGGCAGCAAACACTGCTTTTGATGCCATTGCCGGATCGTCTGCGGGGTTCTTGCTGAATGCCCTGCCTCCGGATTCGGAAGTTGTGGTTTACGGTGGACTTTCTAACAAATCAATTGCTGACATTAATCCTCTTGGTTTAATTTTCGATAATAAAATGATCACCGGCTTCAACCTGAGCGACTGGATGGCAGAAACTGATAGCATTACTTTTGAAGTAGCCCGCAACACCTTAACGGAAATCATACTTTCGGGTAAAGTGAAAAATAAGGTTCAAACTTCTTATCCACACACAGAAATAAAAAATGCCATGAAATCGTACCTGGGTAATATGTCGGCCGGAAAAGTATTATTAACATTCTAAAACTTATGATAAGAGAACGCATCGGACTTTTTTTCGGATCTTTCAACCCCATCCACAATGGCCATATGATGCTGGCAAATTATATGGTCGAATTTACTGACCTGCACAAATTATGGTTCATTGTTTCGCCTCAAAACCCCTTGAAAGAAAAGGAGAGTCTGCTTCAGGAACATCACAGGTTCGATATGGTATCCAAAGCCATTGATAATGACCCCCGATTTGAAGTGAACGATATTGAATTCAGGATGCCACACCCATCTTACACTATTGACACACTCACACGCCTCAGCGAACGTCATCCCAACATAGCTTTTTCGTTGATTGTTGGCATGGACAGCCTCGAAAATATTCATAAATGGAAAAACTACGAAGTGCTGTTACAAAGCTACAGGCTGCTTGTTTATCCCAGAAACGGATTCACTGGTGGTAATCATATAAATCATCCTTCAGTTCAGTTGGTCGATGCGCCTGAAATTAAAGTATCCTCCAGTTTTATTCGTAGAGCCGTTTCAGCGGGTAAAAATATTTCTTGGTTTATGCCTCCAAAAGCCCACGAATACATGACTTTGATGCATTTTTATGAATAAATTTTGTCGGCCAAAATAAACTGACACAAAACCAAACAGGCAAGATTTTTGTTGTGTAAAGGCTAAACGCAATCAGTGATGAAAGAATCAGGAGTGCTTCAGGCTTTGATTAGTTTGGTAGATGAGCCGGACGAAAAATTATATGCACAAATAAAAACGCATATTCTTTCGTATGGATCCGCTGCTATTCCATCGCTGGAATCAGCGTGGGAAAAGACCTTCGATGATAATATTCAGCAGCGCATTATCCAACTGATCCATCAAATTCAACAGGAAAGCCTTTTTGCCGAATTGCATGAATGGAGCAGATTTGGATACGAAGATCTGTTGCGGGGCTATATGATCGTTACACGCTATCAGTATCCCGATCTTGACGTTGATGCCCTTACCAGGGAAGTGGGAAAGATTGTACAGGAAGTATGGCTAGAATTGAACAACGAGCTCACACCACTCGAAAAAGTAAAAGTGCTCAATCATATCTTTTATGATATCAATCGTTTTAGCGGCAATACTTCAAATATTTACCTTCCCGAAAACTTTTATCTCAAAAACCTTTTAGAAACACGTAAAGGCAATCCACTCTCTTTGGGCATCTTTTATTTAATCATTGCTAAAAGCATGCGCATCCCAATTTACGGAATAGATTTGCCCAAACATTTTGTTTTGGCTTACACCGATGAACTTAAAGTGGAACAAACGGCAGATGACATAATCTTTTATCTGAATCCCTTTAACAAGGGAGCTGTTTTCACAAAAAACGAAATAGATCTGTATATCAAACAGTTACGGCTTGAACCTAAAAGTTCTTATTATGCTCCCTGTTCAAACAAGGATATTTTAATCAGACTGATCAACGGATTGGCTGACAGTTATACCCTGGCAGGAAATCATGAAAAATCAGCAGAATTACTTCATCTGCTTAAAGCGTTGGATTAGCAGCTCAGATACCCAAAAAAGCAGTCCAGAAAACCAGACTGCTTTTTTGATAACCAAAACCAATTTAAGGTACTAACCAAAACACTCATTAAGAAAATTCTTATTTGCTAAGCCGTTGGTAACGGAACTTATCAAATTTACTGCTTTCAACCTTATGATGAATCGCCTGCGTATCGAAAGGAATGTCTTGTATTCCAGCTTCATCTTGCATAGCAAAGCAAACGTTAATGGCCTGATCTGCCAGGTAGTTTGCAACAACTTTGGTGGTGTTAAAGGGAATATCATCAACAAAAGCTTCCGGGTCGGCTTTTTGAAAATAAATTGCAGTGTCGTAGTAATTCTGAACCACTTTGGCAGTGTTAAAAGGGATGTCATCCACATAGACTTCAACTGATGACAGATTGGCTGTTTGCCATTGTGCCGAGATCAGATTTACGCTTACCAACTGAAAAATGATTGCTGCAAAAATTCCTGTAGTTTTCATAACTGTATATTTTAATGTTTTCAATTTCAATTTGTTCTGTATTGTAAACAACTACTATCATGCCAATGTTTATAACTTATTATTATATTGACATTTAAGTTATGAAAAGGGTAAACAAAAGAAGTGAAAAAGTGTTCGAAAATCGTACAAATTTGTACGCTAGTGAACAAAAAAACAGCATAAAAAAACAAATGATCAGCTGAAGCTTGTAAGGAAATCAATCACAGCAGATTCGATTCGCATATGCAAATTTCTGTTATCTGAAGGCACAAAACTTTGCCCTGTTAGCTTTTCAAAGAGTTCGATATAACGCGTTGAAACTTTTTGAATAAAATCATCTGTCATCTCCGGAATTTCTTGTCCGGCCTGCCCCTGAAAACCATTTTCCATCAACCATTCGCGCACAAACTCTTTCGAAAGCTGTTTTTGCGTTTCAGCTTTTTCAAAACGTTTTAAATATTCGTCGGCGATAAAATAGCGTGATGAATCGGGCGTATGAATTTCATCTATCAAGAAGATTTTATCACCGGATTTTCCAAATTCATATTTCGTATCAACAAGTATAAGTCCCTGTTTAGCAGCCATTTCTGTTCCTCGCTCAAATAGTGCCAGCGCATATTTTTCGAGTTGAATATAATCCGATTCACTTACTATTCCTTTTTCAATAATAGCTTCACGACTGATATCTTCATCATGCCCTTCGGCAGCTTTAGTAGTAGGGGTGATAATTGGTTGTGGCAGGCGTTCGTGCTCACGTAATCCATCCGGAATTGCTACTCCACAAATTTCACGATGTCCTTTTTTATAAGTTCTCCAGGCGCTACCGCTCAAATAGCCGCGTACAATCATTTCAACGGGAAAAGGCTTGCAAAGCTGGCCAATGGTAACCACCGGGTCGGGAGAACCCAGCTTCCAGTTGGGTACAATATCGGCAGTAGCATCCAGAAAAAAAACAGCTATTTGATTCAATACCTGGCCTTTATAAGGTATTGGCTTTGGCAGCACTACATCAAAGGCCGAAATGCGGTCAGACGCTATCATTACCAACAACTTATCCTTAATAGTATAAACATCACGCACCTTTCCGCGGTAAAACTTCGTTTGCCCAGGAAAATGGAAGTTGGTAGTTAACAGTGCATTGCTCATGATATCATTTTTTTTCAGGTTGACCAATCTGTTCCTCTCTGTGTTGCTGATAAGCCCTAATGATAGTAGTTACAAGTTTATGCCTTACTACATCTTTTTCATCCAGCATAACGAAATCTATTCCATTAACATCTTTCAAAATTTTCATCGCTTGCAGCAATCCTGATGGTTGCCGGACAGGCAAGTCGATCTGAGTGATATCACCTGTAACAATAAAGTTTGAAGCCTTACCCATTCGGGTCAAAAACATCTTCAGCTGACTTTGTGTGGCATTTTGTGCTTCATCGAGGATCGCAAAAGCGTGATCGAGCGTTCGGCCACGCATAAAAGCTAAAGGAGCAACCTCAATAGTGCCGTCTTCCAGGTAAGTCAATAGTTTTTGGGTTGGCAACATATCACGCAGGGCATCGTAGAGTGGTTGGAGATAAGGATCTAATTTATCTTTGAGGTCACCTGGTAAGAATCCTAGATTTTCACCGGCTTCCACTGCAGGCCTTGTGAGAATAATACGCTTTACCTGTTTATTTTTCAACGCTCGCACAGCAAGTGCTACTGCTGTATAAGTTTTGCCAGTTCCGGCTGGCCCTATGGCAAACACCAAATCATTTTTTTCACTTGCCTTAACCAATTTTTTTTGATTGGTAGTGATTGCTTTCACTTGCAAGCCAGCTCTACCATATACCAGCACATCACCATTTGTGACGGGAGAGGCTGTTTGCTGATCATCTTTGCCTTGCATGATTTGTTCGATCAACAATTGGTTGATCTTGCCAAACTGCTCCAGGTTTACCATTAATAATTCGAGCCTCGAGCTGAAAAAGGCCAGCTCTTCCGGGTCGCCAATAACCTTCATAAAATCGCCGCGGGCAATAATACGCAGCTTGGGGAAATAAGTTTTTATCTGATCGAGATAAATATCTGATGGTCCGTAAAGATCAATAGGGCTAACGTTTTCAAGTTGAATGATCTGTTCGCTCATAAGCGTTTATAGGTAAAATTAATTTTTGTCTGGCAAAGATATTCAAGAATTAATAGGTATCTGCATCTAATGCTGAAACTTATCATCATTCTGGAGGAATAAAAGATTTTTAAAACCAAAAGTATGTCATTAGAAATTTAACACAGCATGCTGCCAATCATCCCTATTTGAATATCTTTGCACGAGGCTTGAACTGATCCCCAAAAGATCATTCAAACTTAATTAAGCAGTGAACTCAAAAACATGGCAATCATTACATTAACAAGCGATTGGGGAACTTTAGACTACTATCTGGCTGCAGTTAAAGGAACCATATTATCTCAATTGCCCGATGTAAAGATTGTAGATATCAGCCATCATATCGCCACTTTTGATGTGGAAGGCGCTGCGTTTACTTTACGCCATTGTTACCGGAATTTTCCAATTGGAACAGTACACCTAATCGGGATAAACAGTGAGGAATCGAGAGAAGCCCCACACACTATTGTAAAAGCCCGCGGACAGTATTTTATAGGAGCTGACACAGGTATCTTTTCGATGATTCTTAAAGATGAACAACCCGAGGAAATCATTGAGATAGACATCCCGCTCGATTCTGATTTTTATACTTTTAGCACACGTGATCGTTTTGTAAAAGCTGCCGTACAGCTCATCAAAGGTACTTCGCTTACCGATCTGGGATTTTCGCGTAAAGAGATCAATAAGCGCCTGCCCTTTCAACCTGCAACAACTGCCGATTCTATCAAAGGCATGGTAATTCATGTGGATGCCTATGAAAATCTGATCACAAATATCAGTGCCGATACCTTTAAGGCAATCCGACAAAACCGTCCTTTTGAAATTTACAGCGCAGGATACCGCATTCACAAGATCAGCAAAGGTTATCAGGATGTTGAAGTAGCAGATTTAGTGGCGCTTTTTGGATCGCACGGCATGCTCGAAATTGCCATTAATCAGGGCAAGGCCTCTTCTTTAATGGGAATCAAAAGGAATACCTCTGTATTTATTTCCTTTACCGATCGCTAGCTCAGCAGGCATTACGTGCTCCACAACTTCGGCGGTAAAGTTGCCAAACCAGCCAGCTTACAGCCAATCCCAGCAAGGCACCTCCCAGAATATCGCCCGGATAATGTACACCCAGATAAACACGACTATAAGCTACCCCAGAAGCCCACAGAAACAGTATCCATCCTATTTTTGAATAATACTGACGTAGCAAAAACCAAACAAAACCAGCCAATGCAAAACTATTGGCAGCATGTGAAGAAACAAAACCAAAAGCACCTCCGCATTCACCTGAAGGCAAATGTATCAATGGCTGTAAATCAGAATCATGGCATGGCCTGGGTCTTTCGAAAACAAATTTAAAAGCCCTCACCGATAATTGATCCGAAAGGCTTATCAAAACTGCTACAAACAAAAGTATTAAAAGACTTTGCCACTGATATTTACGGATGATCAGAAACAATAAAATCAGATAAAATGGCACCCAGGTAAGTTCGCCCGAGAAGAATATCATCACCGGATCGAACCAGTCGGCGTGCAGGCTGTTCAAAAAAAGGAACAAATTAGTATCAATTTGATTTAGCCAATCAATCATAAGTTATTCAGTGGTTTCTGCACCAAGCAATTCCCGCTTGTAATCGTAGTAACTATTATTGTAAGGATCGCGGCGTAACAGCTGATCAAGCATCTCGAGTGCCCTTTTGGATTTGCCCTTCTCTTTAAATTTTTCGAAACGTTCGAGATACCAAGCATCGCTTCGACATGAAAAGCCGGGTGTTTCGCCAATAATGGTTACCAGGCCACGGGCGGAGGTTTCTGTACCTTCGAGTGTAAATAAAACGGGTACTTCAAAACGGGTGTATCGGTCGTCTTTACAGGTATTCCACATCCCTTTTGTGGATTCCAGAAACTCCTGTACCTTTTCGTTGAGTCCGTAATGCAAGGGATTTCTCAAACTTAAATCTCCAAGCTCATTGTCGCAGCTTACTGTAAATTTCATGATCATAACACCTATGATACAATTTTTGCGGGCTTCGGGAGTATAATCTACCATGCTATTCATCACTCGCTCAAACTCGCCGGCACCTCCTTTAAAACGATAATTCAGCACCTGTCGTAAAGTCCCTAATCGTTCTTCCGTTAGGTGCTGATACAAAATTTGCTGATCCTGTGCCCTCATCAAAAAAGAAAACCCCAATAAAACCAAAATAAAAATCGTACGCATAAGTCTTGATTTTGGTGCTAAATTACGATAAATCGGCGTATTATATTGAAACATGCTCCTATTAGGTTTTGCCGATAATCTGCTGGATATTTTCCTTTTTATCATTACTTCAGCCAAAAAGCAACTACTAGCTTTGCAGTAGTTGTTGGCTTTAATGCCTTAACAACAAGCATATGGGCAATTTTTTACTCCTAATTATATCGACAATGTAAGATATCCTTCGGGCTTTCGACCAGACTGATTTCTTCTATCTGCACAATTTCTTCACCAACCTGAATGCTGGGGGTTCCTTCTATTACAAAGAAAAACACATCCACAGGTGTGATGTGCAGCTTGAGTTGTTCGCCGAACTGATGCATGATATGTTATCGTGATCGTACAAAGAACGTACACCTACTTTGTGCAGTATTTTCTTTATGGGCTGATTTTTCCATGGAGTGATTTTCATCAAATTTAATCCTCTTTAAATTTTATTACTTCTGTTGCACAACTTTCAGCAGCTTCACGAATCTCATCTTCGTAATCGCTAAAATTAACCCCTTCTTTTACAATCATTTTATCAGGTACTTCAAACACCTCGGGAGCAATTCCTTCGCAGAGACCACAGCTTGTACATTCATCTTCCGACTCATCGAGCCATACTTTTATTATTGCCATAACTAATCATTTTTGGATTTTATTAATTGATTTAAAGTCTGGAATAGCTTATCTCCTTCGGACGAAAGATCAAAACTAAACCCTTTCATTTGCCATCTTTTCACCAAAAGCCTAAGCGAACCCATAAAAATAATGGTGAGTTGCTGCGTGCTAAGGTTTTCACTTATTTCACCACGCTGTTTTCCATTTTCAATTATCCTTGCGATTGAAGCGGCATTGCACTCCATAATCTGCTTTACTTTGTTACTCAATACTAATTCATTACGAAATATTTCTTCCGAAAAAATTACAGCTACCAGTGCCGGGGTCTTTTTAAAAGCCTCAAAATGCCTTTGAAAAATAATTTTTATCCTATCAATAGCTGATATTTCTGAATTGATTTGCTGCTTAAAAATTCCGGTAGTTATCGTTGTAAAATATTCCAATAAGCATAGCAATATGTCATTTTTGTTTTCGTAATGCCTATAAATAGCAGGTTCGGTAATCCTGAGCCTTTTTGAAAGGTTTTTCATGGTCATACCCTGAATACCTTTTTCGGCTATCAGATTGATGGTTTGTTCCAATATTTCCTGTTGACGTTCTGTGAACATAAAAATAAATGTTTGCGCTGCAAAGTTAGTTTATATATACTAACAATTAAAAATATATATCATTTGATTGTAGCTTCTTTTAGCATGATTATTTTTAAGAAAAAATGTCTGCTCATCTGAAAATAAAGCATTGGTCCGGCCAGTGGGCAAAAAATTAATAGCAGCAATAAGATAAGCTGATCGCCGCTTTTTAACCACCTCTCTGATGGCTTGAGCAAGCAGTATTGTTTCCAAAACCAATAAAAGGATGATTGATGCTACTAACATAGTTGAGTGTTTTTTAATGGGATAAAATTAAGACAATACTCAAAACCAGAGCAAATATTTCATTTATGAAATCATTAATTAAGCGTGAATAATTCTATTCAGTTAATAATTAGATTATTTATGCGACCTATTCATCTCCAATTGCACTTTTTTGGTTATTAAGCCTATCTGCTATTTGATTACTTTTGCAAAAGAAATAACCTCTATGAACGACCGTCCCAACCTGCTTAAATGGCTGCCAATTACCCGCAAAGAAGTTGAATTGCGTGGATGGGATCAGCTTGATGTTATCATGATAACAGGCGATGCATATGTGGATCATCCTGCTTTTGGTGCAGCCGTAATTGGCCGTTTGCTCGAAAAAGCAGGATATAAAATAGCGCTGATTCCACAACCCAATTGGCAGGACGATCTGCGGGATTTTAAAAAATTGGGGAAACCACGCTTGTTTTTCGGAATCACTTCCGGAAATATGGATTCCATGGTGAATCATTACACCGCAAACAAAAGATTGCGTTCCAACGATGCTTACACACCAGGCGGCAATTCAGGCTTCAGACCAGATTATGCAACCACAGTTTATAGTCGTATCATTAAACAACTCTATCCGGATAGCCTTGTCGTTATTGGAGGCGTTGAGGCTTCCCTGAGACGTGTAACGCATTATGATTATTGGTCGGATCATCTCAAACCCTCCATTTTGATTGATTCTGAAGCAGATTTTGGTGTTTATGGCATGGGCGATCTGGCTATTATTGAGCTTGCAAAAGCCATTGATCAGAGCCAAAGCCTTGATAAAATAAAATCTATCCCACAGGTGTTTTATGCCGTTGAAAAAAACCAAACCTTAACACCACATCCTGCCGGAGATATCCGATTGGCTGATCATGAAACTTGTCTGAGAGACAAAAAAGCTTACGCTGCCAACTTCAGGTATATCGAACAAGAATCGAACAAACATCAGGCAGCTAGATTGCTGCAGGATTCGGGCGAAAAAACAGTGGTAATCAACCCACCCTTCCCTACTTTTAGTGAAAAGCAACTTGACGCTTCCTTCGATTTGCCCTACACTCGCAAGCCACATCCCAAATACGCCAAAAGAGGCGTTATCCCTGCCTACGAAATGATCAGGCATTCTGTTAATATGCATCGGGGTTGTTTTGGAGGCTGTAGTTTTTGTACCATCTCGGCACATCAGGGAAAGTTCGTAACAAGTCGTAGCAAAGAATCCATTCTAAAAGAAGTAGATCAGATCACCAAAATGGATGATTTCAAGGGTTATATCAGCGATTTAGGCGGGCCTTCGGCCAATATGTATCAGATGAAAGGCAAACACCAGCCCATCTGCGACAGCTGCAAACGCCCTAGCTGTGTCTTCCCGAATATTTGCAGCAACCTCGATACCAGTCACAAACCGCTCCTGGATATTTATCAAAGCGTGGATAAACACCCCAAAGTAAAAAAAGCCTTCGTAAGTTCGGGCTTGCGTTATGATCTGTTTTTGACTGATGACCCAGAAAAAAACGAAGCCATGGGTTATGATGAGTATGTGCGTCAATTAATTACCCGGCATGTGAGCGGACGCTTGAAAGTAGCCCCCGAGCATACCAGCGATCAGGTGCTTAAAACAATGCGCAAGCCCAGCTTTAAGTTGTTTTATAAACTAAAAGATAAATTTGACCAGCTTAATAATCAAAACGGCTTGAAACAGCAATTAATACCCTATTTCATTTCCAGCCATCCCGAAAGCCATTTGGAAGACATGGCTCAACTAGCAGCTGACACCAAAGCGCTGGGATTCAAACTCGAGCAGGTGCAGGATTTTACACCAACGCCCATGACCGTTGCTACAGTAATGTATTACAGCGGTTTTGATCCTTATACTTTAAAACCGGTTTTTTCAGCAAGAACAAAACCTGAAAAAACTGCCCAGCAAAAATTCTTTTTCTGGTATAAGCGTGAAAATCAAAGCTGGATTCGCCAAAAACTCGCACAAATTGGCAGAGACGATTTGACCCAAAAACTGCTCTCTTTTGATAAAAACCCCAAAAATGACCCTAAGTCAAAAAGGAAAACATCCTGGTAGCAAGATTATTTTTTCAGCATTCTTGCAATCGCTCAGCAGTTTCCTGCTGGCTTATATGGTCGTTTATCTTTTCTCGGGCCTTTCAGTACTTTATATAGCTTATGACCTCGATATTCCGGCTTCGCTCGAACTAAACAAGATTTCTTTCGGAATTCCTTTCGATTCATCCTTGTGGACCAGAGACGCCATTGTAAGCGTGTTTATGACCCAACCCGTTAGTAGTTTTATAATGGGTACAATTAGTATTTTGATGCTTTTACTGATCAAACCAAAACAATTCTGGTTACAGCTTTTTTTTATCTGGTTTTTCCTGCATGGTTTCAATTTCACTTTTGGAGTACTAAGTGAAGATATCATACTTCAAAGAGGAATGTTTCGCGTTGCTACAGTAATGGATATCAGGCAAGTGATGCTCATCCTAACCATCGGGGTTTCCATATTTTTTTTAATCAAAGCCGGTTCACTTGCCGGAAAATTACTCTATTCAAAAGTGTTTCAACTTTTTCATGAGGGTAAACATAAACGAAAGTGGAATCTTTTGCTGGTTATTTTTCTTCCCTATTTTGTAGGAAGCCTCTTACTTCTGTTATTAACCCTGGGCAAAAACGACCTCAAAGACTACCTGCTAAAAATCGCGATGTTGGTTAGTTTAACGTCAATAATCTTTACTCATATCAGCAACAACTCAGTTAAAAGCGATAAAAAACCCCCTAAATTACTCACCGGAATACTTCTTTTTGCCTTTACTCTAATCGTTATGGGGGTTTTCTTTTTCCGGTTCACCAACGGAATCACGTTGGGTTAAATTTCCGAAAACTTATTCCGCTTTTGGCATTAAATCATTTTTCCTATCTTTCGGCATTAAAAATAAAACCCAAATTTATGAAACCTTTAAATTTACAGATTTGGCTTGTGTTTGGCTTGTTACTTACATTTTCATTTGCCGGAACAACAACTTTGGCACAGCGTAACAAAAAAAAATCAGAAGCAGCAGATACGCTCAAATCATCAGATCTTTCAGGTTTAAAATGGCGAAACATCGGGCCAGCGTTTACCTCAGGTCGCATCTCGGATTTTGCTGTAAACCCCAACAATCATAGCGAGTATTATGTGGCTGTTTCGTCAGGGCACATCTGGAAAACAAACAACAACGGCACAACTTTTAATCCCATTTTCGATAATTATGGTGCCTATGCCATTGGCTGTCTGGCCATGGATCCTAACAACTCCAATGTGGTTTGGGCAGGAACTGGCGAAAACAACCATCAGCGCGCATTGGGCTATGGAAATGGGGTATATAAAACCGAAGACGGCGGGAAAAGCTGGAAAAACATGGGACTGAAAGATTCGCGACAGATTGGAATGATACAGGTTGATCCGCGAAACAGCAATGTCGTTTATGTAGCAGCCGAAGGTTCAGTATGGGGCCCTGGCGGCGAACGTGGACTTTATAAAACCGAAGACGGCGGGAAAAGCTGGAAAAAAATACTTGACATCTCAGAAAATACTGGTGTTAACAATGTGCTGCTTCATCCCGAGAATCCCGATATTATTTTTGCAACATCAGAACAACGCAGGAGACATTTCTTCACAAAAATTGGCGGAGGCCCCGAAACAGCTGTTTACCGCTCAACTGATGCAGGCAAAAGCTTTGACAAAATCACCAAAGGATTGCCATCCGCACATATGGGTGGTATGGGGATAGCCATCCCACAAGGAAACCCAGATATTGTTTACCTGATTATCGAAGCTGCTGACGACCAGGGTGGCTTTTTCCGCTCAACTGATCGTGGCGCTTCATTCGAAAAAATGAATAAATACAGTAGTAGCGGTCAATATTACAACGAATTGGTTTGCGACCCCAATAATCCGGATGTGGTTTATTCATTGGATACGTACACAAAAGTTACGCGCGATGGCGGAAAAACCTGGGACAATGTTAGTTTAAATGAACGCCATGTGGACGATCACGCCATGTGGATTGATCCTGGCGACAGCAACCACTGGATGATCGGCGGCGATGGTGGTATTTATGAAACTTTCGATAACGGCACCCATTACATCCACAAAACCAATCTTCCCGTCACTCAATTCTACCGTGTTAATGTTGATAATACCGAACCTTTTTATTGGGTTTATGGTGGCACACAGGACAATAACAGCTTGGGAGGCCCCAGCCAAAATACCAGCAGAAACGGCGTAAGCAGCTGCGAATGGATTGTAACTTTGGGTGGCGATGGTTTCTGGCAGGCCATAGAAGAAGGTAATCCGCACATCGTTTATTCATCTTATCAATACGGAAACATCTTCCGCTATGATAAAAAAAGCGGCGAAAAAGTTAAAATCAAGCCCGAACCCCGCAAAAACGAACTCCATTATCGCTGGAATTGGGACACCCCATTTTTCTTGAGCAAACACCATAAGACAACACTTTACATGGCTGCCAATAAAGTGTTTAAATCAGATGACAGAGGAAATTCGTGGCACGTAATCAGCGAAGATCTCACCCGCAATGAAGACAGAAATCAGTTCCCAGTAATGGGAAAATACTGGCCATCGAATGCTGTGGCCAAAGATCTTTCCACTTCCCAATGGGGTACAATAGTTTCCCTGGCCGAATCACCACTTAAAGCTGGTTTGCTCTATGCTGGAACTGATGACGGACTGATTCAGGTGACCGAAGATGATGGCAACAGCTGGACAAAAATCAGCAGCTTCCCTAGTGTTCCGGAATATGCTTACGTAAGTGATTTGCTTCCTTCCAAATTTGATGAAAATATTGTTTTTGCCACCTTTAGCAACCTCAAAAATGACGATTTTAAGGCTTATGTTTTAAAAAGTAGCGACAAAGGCAAGAGCTGGACAAATATTTCGGCCAATCTGCCTGATGAAACTGTTTATAGCATCGAACAGGATTTTATCAATCCCGACTTGCTTTTTGCGGGAACTGAATTCAGCTTTTTTGTAAGCGTAGATGGTGGAAAAACCTGGACAGAACTGGGCAACGGGCTCCCGGATATTGCCATAAAGGACATTGCCATTCAGCAACGTGAGCACGATCTGGCTATCGCAACCTTTGGGCGCGGCTTTTATATACTCGACAATTATAGCCCGTTGCGTGAAATAACACCCGAGAAGTTGAAAGAAACTGACGCGCAAATATTCCCGGTAAAAGACGCCCTTATGTTTATGTATAAAACCGGCCATAATGGTTCAGGTTCAACCTTTTATACCGCTAAAAATCCAGAGTTTGGTGCCACTTTCACTTATTACCTTAAAGATATTCCCAAAACTAAAAAACAGGAACGACTTGATAAGGAAAAAGAACTTTTTAAAGAAGGTAAACCAATCACACAGCCCACGCAAGAGCTGCTACGCGAAGAGGAAGAACAACAGCCACCCTATCTGATCTTTACCATACGGGATGCTGAAGGAAATGCCGTGCGTCGCTTATTTGAAAAACCTTCAAAAGGTCTCAATCGGGTGAACTGGGATTTGCGCTATGAAATGCCTCGCGCTCAGGATGATGACGATGCCAAATTTAATCCTACAGCTAATAATCATTCAGGATATTTTGCGCTTCCGGGTGAATATAGTGTTGATCTGGCCATGGCTTTTAACAACGAAATCAAACCCTTAGCCGGACCTGTAAGTTTTGAAGCTATAACACTCAACAACAAAACTTTACCGGTTTCTAACCCGGAAAAACTGGATCAATTTTATGCTGACCTAACGGAAATCAGAAAAACCTATGATGCCACATCGCGCTATTTTAATACGATTAATAATCGCAACGAAAACATCCGTCAAGTGCTTCATATGATGGCTGAGCCACAAACAGCGTTGGAAAAACAAACCCGCGAACTCGCTTCTCAACTAAACGATATCAGTTTTGTGATGAATGGCACTTCACCACAGGCAAGCATTGAAGAGGTGCCACCAGAACCCGTTTCGCTGCGCTATCGTTTGGGAGCCATTTTATCAGGTACATGGTCGCATTCGGGCGATCCAACTCAAACAATGATAATGAATTACAACATCCTAAAAGAAGAACTCGCTCCGGTAATTGATCAATTAAATCAGATTGACAACAAACTCATATCAATTGAAAATCAATTGGATGAGCTTGGCGCACCTTACACTCCCGGACGAAAACCAAAACTCAAATAAAAACATTTTGAGCCATACCTATAAGCTGCCTCTTTATAAAAGGAGGCAGTTTTTTTGCCTTTTTCAAAACGAAAGCCAAAAGGAGCATACAATCAATTAAGAAGATATGTATATTTGTGCTTTATTGCCTCAAATGCATCATTAAAAGACAACTTTTAAAAAAAAGCTTATGGAAAAAATCACTGTAATCGGAGCCGGAAATGTTGGAGCCACTTGTGCCAACGTTATCGCACACAAGAACTTAGCTAAAGAAGTAGTCCTCGTCGACATCAAAGAAGGTACTGCAGAAGGTAAGGCGCTCGACATCTGGCAAACCGCTCCTATCAATCACTTCAATACGCGTGTAATTGGGGTGACCAATGACTATTTAAAAACCAAAGGATCAGGTGTTATTGTTATCACCTCGGGCTTGCCCCGTAAACCCGGTATGTCGCGTGATGATTTGATTAAGACTAATGCTGCCATTGTAAAAGATGTTACAGAAAAAGCTGTAAAGTATTCACCGGATGCCATTATCATTGTGGTTTCAAACCCGCTTGATGTAATGACTTATGCCGCATTTTTGGCCAGTAATAAACCATCACGCAAAGTGTTTGGCATGGCCGGAACTTTAGATACGGCTCGCTATCGCGCTTTTATCTGCGATGCCTTAAACGTATCACCCGAAGATGTGCATGCGCTGCTAATGGGAGGCCATGGCGACACCATGGTTCCGCTGCCCCGTTATACCTCTATTGCTGGTATTCCTGTAACCGAATTGCTCGGAAAAGAAGAACTCGACAAAATCGTTGAACGTACCAAAAAAGGTGGCGGTGAGTTGGTTAACCTCATGGGAACTTCGGCCTGGTATGCTCCCGGAGCTGCTGCAGCCCAAATGGTGGAAGCTATCGTTGATGATCAAAGTCGCGTTTTCCCGGTATGCGCCATGCTGCAGGGTGAATACGGCCTAAAAGATGTTTACCTGGGAGTACCCGTAAAATTAGGACGTAAAGGCATCGAAGAAATCATTGAAGTCGATCTGAATAAAGAAGAGAAAAAACTCTTGCACGACTCCTCTGAAGCAGTGCAAAAAGTGATGAAAGTTTTGGATGAAATGAATCTGTTTTAGTCCGTACTTCAACTGTTAAAAAATACCCTGTAGTCTTTTTACTGCAGGGTATTTTTTTGTTGGTCAAAGCCGGCAAATCATTAACTTTGCGTTCATCAAACACTTAACATAAAAGTGAAGCAAATTGTGGTATTAACCGGTGCAGGCATCAGTGCTGAAAGTGGCATCAAAACCTTTAGAGATGACGATGGACTATGGCAAAACCATCACTTTGAAAAACTTGCCACTCCTGAAGCCTGGGCGTCAAATCCTCAGCTAGTGTTGGATTTTTATAATGCCAGAAGAAAACAATTGCTCGAATGCGAACCTAACGAAGCCCATAAAGCCCTCGTAAAACTTGAAAGCCAATATGAGGTGCATATCATCACTCAAAATGTAGATGACCTGCACGAGCGCGCAGGCTCAAAAAACGTTTTGCATCTGCATGGTGAACTGCGTAAAGTGAGAAGTACCAAATATCCTGAATTAGTGTATGAGTTGGAAGGCTGGGAATTAAAACTTGGCGATAAATGCGAAAAAGGCACACAACTCAGGCCTCATATTGTTTGGTTTGGCGAAATGGTGGCAACTATTGAGCCAGCAATTCAATTGGTGCAAAAAGCTGATCATTTAATCGTTATTGGGACTTCTTTAATGGTTTATCCAGCTGCCGGTTTGATTAATTTTACGCAAGATAATTGCCCCATAACACTGATCGATCCCAAAACAAATACGGATGATCAGTTGAGAAAAATACGCCTGATCAAAGAAAAAGCCTCCACCGGAGTTCCTAAGTTTGTAAATGAATTATTGAACTAATCCCATGAAAAATCTATTTATAAGTGTCATCCTTCTGCTGCTGATGGGATCATCCTGCCAAGAAAAGCAGGTTGTAAATCAAGACGACATTGATAAACAAATCATTATTAACTATATCGAAGAAAATAATATAACTGCTGAATCTACCGCTTCTGGCTTGTTTTATGTAATTAAGGAAAGCGGTAACGAACGCCATTCATCGACAACATCAACTATTACTGTGAGTTATGCCGGAAGACTACTCAATAATCAACCATTCGATCAGGGTTCGTTCTTCACCAGCCCACTCAAAAATCTTATCGTAGGCTGGCAACAAGGCCTTCCTTTAAGTGGTGAAGGAGGCAATATCACCCTTTATATCCCTTCCAGTCTGGGTTATGGAGATCTGGCAACTGGCAATATTCCTGCCAATTCCGTATAAATTTTCGACATCTCATTACCTTATTTTGCCGATTAAAAACCCTTGAAAAATGTCAGATTCAGATGCATCATTCGCCTATTTTCTGGATAAAGCACGTAATTATTGCGATTATCAGGAACGCACACTCCAGGAAGTAAAAAACAAGCTTCAAAGCTGGTCAATAAGTGATGAATTGTGCAATAAGATTATTCGACAGCTCGAAGAAGAAGACATGATCAACGAAGAGCGTTATGCCCGATCCTATGCGCTTGGCAAACTGCGCAACAACCACTGGGGGCGAAACAAAATTATTGCCGGCATGCGCAGCAAAGGTTTACCTGAATTAATGATAGAAATCGGTTTGTCAGAAATTGAGGAAGAAGAATATCGAAAAATCCTTCAAAAAGTGCTTGAATCTAAAAAAATAAAAGAAACTGATGACTACAAAAGACGGACAAAACTCGCCCAATATGCCTATCAAAAAGGATTTCAACCGCAACTCATCTGGCAGCTAATCAACGAGTTGGATTTATAGTTAACCCGAAAAATTACCGCTAAGCAAAATCTTGTTAATTTTGTACACTAACCTAATACAAGAAGAACAAAAATGATTCAATCCGAATCCCAAAAAGCATTACGTAAGAGGCTCGAAGCCTTGAGGAGGTATCTTTGACATCGACCGTAAGTTGATGGAAATTGGAGAAGAAGAGGAACGCACTCAGGCACCTGATTTTTGGGATGATCCCAAAAAAGCAGAAACTTTACTCAGGCAAATCAAAGACAAAAAACGCTGGACAGATGCCTATCAAAAAGCTCACTCACTTTTTGAAGAGTTTGAGATCGGTATGGAACTTTATGAAAGCGGAGATGCTAACGAAGCTGAAGTAGATCAGGCATACGATAAATGCCTTAAACAGATTGAAGAACTTGAATTCTGGAATATGCTTTCGGGCGAAGAGGATAAACTCCCGGCTATTATCAACATTAATGCTGGAGCCGGCGGGACCGAAAGCCAGGACTGGGCGCAGATGCTGATGCGTATGTATATGATGTGGGCCGAAGGCAATGGATACAAAGTGAAAGAACTTGATATGCAGGAAGGTGAAGTAGCTGGCATTAAAAGTGTTTCACTCGAAATTGATGGCGACTATGCTTTTGGCAACCTTAAAAGTGAAAATGGAGTTCACAGGCTTGTTCGTATTTCTCCTTTCGATTCAGCCAACCGCAGACACACCTCCTTTGCTTCTGTTTATGTATATCCCATTGTGGATGATAATATTGATATCGTCGTAAATCCGGCTGATATCAGTTGGGATACCTTCAGATCAAGCGGTCCTGGCGGACAAAACGTGAACAAAGTTGAAACTGCTGTTCGCTTGCGGCATGCACCTTCCGGACTCGTGATAGAATGCCAGGAAACCCGCTCTCAACTTCAAAACCGCGAAAAAGCCATGCAAATGCTAAAATCGCAACTTTACGAAATTGAATTACGTAAAAAGCAGGAAGCTATTAACGCTATAGAAGGCAGCAAGAAAAAAATTGAATGGGGCTCGCAAATTCGTTCCTATGTGATGCATCCGTATAAGTTAGTTAAGGATGTACGCACCGGTTACGAAACCTCTAATGTACAAGCCGTTATGGATGGCGATCTGAATGGTTTTATCAAAGCCTATCTGATGGAGTTTGGAAAAGATGTTTAATAAAATGAAAATTAGTTACCCATGAAAATTTATCACAACCCGCGTTGTAAAAAATCCCGCGCTGGCCTTGCTTACCTCGAAGAAAAAACCAAAGATTTCGAGCTGATCAACTACATCAAAGAAGGAATCAGCGTGGAAGAACTGGAAGAAATCATCAGCAAAACAGGACTTTCTGCCGAAGAACTGCTTCGCAAACAGGAAGATGCCTACAAAAACGAAATCAAAGGCAAAAAGCTTTCTGATGCCGAACTGATTAAAGCAATTACAAATAATCCAAAGTTGCTCAAAAGGCCAATAATTATCAATGGAGAAAAAGCCGTTTGGGCCGATCCCCCTGAAAAACTCAATAAAATCTTATGAAGAAGCCCCAAAATATAGAATCGCTTCCGTTGTGGGAATCCCTGATGAGCTTTGTAAAGGATATTTATACGCTCACGGAGTACTTTCCCGAATCAGAAAAGGCTGGTATGAGCCGAAAACTTCGTGATAAGGCCACAGATATTCCATTGGCTTTGGCGGCTGCGCTTAATGGAGGTTCGCCTTCTGAAGTTTCGGAGGCTCTGACCGCACTGGCGCAAACAGAAACTTTGCTAATCATCAGCAAAAACCTGAATCTTGTTACAGAAGATGCAGCAGATGACTTCCAGATTGTGACAAGCCAACTAAAAGCCCATTTGAGCAGTTTGAATAACCGCCTGCAAAAACAATAATCGTAAACCACTAAAAAATACCACACAAGATGAATTACCGTATCGAAAAAGACACTATGGGCAATGTAGAAGTCCCTGCCGAAAAGTATTGGGGAGCCCAAACCGAACGCTCACGCAACAATTTCAAAATCGGACCCGAAGGTTCCATGCCTAAGGAGATTATTTATGCGTTTGCCACTTTAAAAAAGGCTGCAGCCATTGCCAATATGGAACTTGGCGTGTTGCCCAAAGAAAAATGCGACCTGATTACAAAAGCCGCTGATGAAGTGTTGGCAGGTAAACTGGATGATAATTTCCCACTTGTAATCTGGCAAACAGGTTCTGGTACTCAATCCAACATGAACATGAATGAAGTGCTGGCAAATCGGGCACACGTATTGGCAGGCGGCAAACTTCATGATGCCAAAAAAACCATTCATCCAAATGATGATGTGAACAAATCGCAGTCATCAAACGACACCTTCCCTACCGCCATGCACATTGCAGCCTATAAATTGATCGTTGAAATTACCATTCCGGGTATCCAAAAGTTACGGGATGCTTTGCAGGCTAAGGTCGAAGAATTTGACAATATCGTTAAAGCCGGTCGCACACACCTGATGGATGCCACTCCACTCACCTTAGGACAAGAGTTTTCAGGCTATGTAGCACAGCTTAATCATGGCTTGAAAGCCTTAAAAAACACTTTGCCTCATCTTAGTGAGCTCGCCCTGGGTGGAACTGCCGTTGGAACAGGCATTAACACCCCCAAAGGCTATTCAGAAAAAGTGGCTGCCACTATTGCAAAACTCACCGGATTGCCATTTATTACCGCTCTCAACAAATTTGAGGCTTTATCGGCTCATGATGCCATCGTAGAAACCTCCGGAGCATTGCGACAATTGGCTGTAAGCCTGATGCATATAGCCAACAATACCCGCATGTTAGCCAGTGGCCCGCGATGCAGCATTGGGGAAATCATCCTGCCGGCCAATGAACCCGGATCATCGATCATGCCCGGAAAAGTTAATCCAACACAAAACGAAGCCCTGTCGATGGTTTGTGCACAGGTGATAGGAAACGATGCAGCCATCGCCATAGGCGGCATGCAAGGTCATTTTCAGCTTAATGTGTTTAAGCCTGTTATGATAGCAAACCTTTTGCAATCAGCCAGATTATTAGGTGATGCCTGTGTTAGCTTTTCTGATAATGCTGTGGTTGGCATAGAAGCCAATGAAGCGCGTATCAAACAAAACCTTGAAAATTCGCTGATGCTCGTTACTGCTTTAAACCCGCATATCGGTTATGAAAATGCAGCTAAAATTGCAAAAAAGGCTCATAACGAAAACACTACTCTACGACAAGCTGCATTGGAACTTGGCTTGCTTACTGATGAACAATTCACCGAATGGGTTGATCCCAATAAAATGATTGGAAGATAATTGACCCTGTTTTCGGTCTGGCTCAAAGAGCTGAAAACAAAATAAACCTTCAAGGTTTTGAAAACCTTGAAGGTTTATTTCTTGAGTTTGGCTAATTTCGGATGTAGAAAGGTGCTAAAGTATGAAGTGTTT
>JACCQN010000088.1 GCA_015709215.1 Bacteroidales bacterium | reverse complement strand
ATCATAAGATTCTGTATTCCAGTTGGATGGGTTTAAGACATTCATATTTCGGGTGTTATATCTGATCGAATGTTGTAGCATACGCCTTTGTAGGTAATGGTATTAAGTGTAACTGATGAAGCAGCAAGAGCATAGGGATCGGTGGGGTCCATATTGATTATTATGTATTCCTGATCATCAAGGTTATAAATAGCCATCTCCCTTCCGGCTGGTCCTTCCTCCCAAAAATCTCCTACTTTAAATTCATCTTCTGATAAATTACGAAAAAGATGGGCGTAGCCAAAATGTCTTTCGCCGTCATCACCCTCAACAACCATATAGAACATTTGGCGATGTTTTCTTATTCTCCTAATGGTTCCATTGCAGGGAGACAGAATTTTATTTCCTCTTTGTTGATTGGGTTGATAATCAATTCCCCTGTGCCAATAAGTCATAGTAGGGGGAACATTCCTGGGCCCGTAATCTGAAATGATGTGACTTATTGAATACTGAGCAGGATTGGTACCATTATAAGGAAGGTACCTCAGGATAAATGGCTCACCGGTTTGGGCCTCCGAAATAAGAGCTGCCAGTAATGCAAAGCAGATAGTAAATATGGTTTTCATCGGATAGGCTGTTTTGTAAAATCCCTGTCGAAACGCAGTACCTGATCAGGCTCATTTTTCCCTTGTAAGCTTTTGAGATGGACTCCTTCCGATGTAATCCTTTTAAACATGCTAAAAGATGTGCTTTTTGGATCAACCTGGGTAGAAAAAACAAGATTATTCGCCACGTCAAAACATCTCATATAGCCACCGATTATTGGCCCAAACTTATCTCTTTCATTAACAGAACCTTGCATAAAGAGGATGTAATTACCATAAACCAAGCCGTATAATCCACGCAAACTATCATTACTACTTATTTCTGCCAAAACCTCCTGATTGCTCCGGATATCAATTATTTTCCAAATATTTAAAATCCCATCCAGCGCATTGACTGACTGTGCCCAGCCACGAAGCAGATAGTAGTTACCATCATCCGTGATGTCGACATAATCTACATACATGTCTTCAGGGTAATAAGAATTGTATATCTTGCCGTCGGCCATGTAGGTCACAACTTTTGATGCATGGTCAACAAAATCATTCTCGCTATATACATAAAGAATTAGTCTATTAATAGTCACTATGAATTGGCCGTTCGTTGATAAAAATGCCCCATGGCTGGCATCAGCCCAGCCCGGATACCTGGAAACATTTCCAGGGCCATATGCAATCAAGCCGGGTATTTCATCTTTTGTCAAAGAATCAATGTTGTTAAATTTATAGGTTTTTACCGAATAATTACCTGTTTCGATCGTATCGTAGGGCAAATTCCAATAGGGATTGCGTTCGTGCAGGTAAAAAGAATCCTTAACTTCATTGTTGAGCGTATCAACAAAAAGAACTTTTAGGTTTTCAGCATTATTATTGTCCATCTCATACCTGATAATATGCTGTGCATTGCCATTAATAACTGCCAGAATCGCCAGAAGAAAGGCTATGGCTTTTAATGTCTTTTTCATAATCACCTCCCTGTTTAATTTATACTCCCTGCATTTTTTATTTGCTGCAGTTCCTCCTGCAAAGTATTGATTTTACGATCCTGCTCCAATAGATAAAGAGTAAGTTCTTCAATCTTTTTCAGCAGCAGGCCATTCATTTCACCCAGGTCAATACCTTGTTCAAGCACTTCTATTTCTTTTGGAATATCTAGTAAATGGCTATTTTGAGTGATAAAAGTTTGCAGCTCGGCAAGCGGCATCAGCTCGTAGTTTGGCTTTAGCACTTTATCCCACCAAAAACTGGTGTTAACACGCACTTGATTAGCTGTTATTTCTCCATTTACAAATAAGTTGGTACTATAATCCGGATTTCCGAAATAGACATTGTTATCAGCCCTGATAGACATTACTTTCATGTTTTCATTATGAAATTCAATTTGGCCGCCTGTCCCAAAACTGTAAAGTTTTATAGAGCCGGTATTTTGAGAATTACCATATAAAGCAATGTAAGGTTCGTTTTCATCATTTCCGGCAAATATCTTGAATGGTTGCCAGCTGGTTCTATTACCTTTTATATTGCCATTATTGCTAAGCATCATATTCCCGTTAATTTGAAGTGATTCTGTTGGTTGGTCTGTACCAATCCCTACTCTGTCATAACCCGTAACAAAAACATTATTTCCTTGTCGATTCCAGGGACCGATGTTGAGTATGGTTTCAGGATTCGTCCAGACAGCATGCCCCTGGTCATCTGAGGTAAGCAGATAGCCCGGATAAAATCCCTGGGTTAACTGCAGACTTTCACTTCTAATTTTACCCGCCACATCCAATGGGGCTTCAGGAGCAAATGTGCCTATACCAACCTTTCCCTCAACAAGTAAATTATTCTGATCATTTGGAACAGGAACATGATATCCTACTAAAATTGTGCCTGATACACCTAACGATGTTGTTGGCTGGTCAATCCCTATCCCCACATTGCCTTTCAAATAATAAAGATCTTCCCCATTTATCTCCCAAGGACTTGGCTGGTATGGCCCTTCATCTGTAAATAACTGCCCCGTAAACAAAATATCGCCATTTACTTCAAGCTTCGCTTTGGGACTGCTTACTCCTATCCCCACCTTTCCATTCTCAAACACAAAATGCCTGTTGGTATCAGGTGTGCTAAACACCATATTTTCGGTATTTCCGGCGCGTATGCGGTGCGTGCCCAGGCTTATCTCGGCATAGCGGTTGGTGCCGGTGGTGCGGTGTTCCAGCTTTAAGGTGGCAGCCTTGTTCTCATCTGAATAAATATGCAGTTTGGCCTGTGGGTCGGTCATATTTCCAATGCCGATGTTGCCGGTAGTGCCTGCGCCGGAAGATTGGCTTACGAAAAATGTAGGAACAGTGGAGTTGAAACCTATCATTAGACTACTATTAACATTGTTTTGAAGGCTATTTTCACTTGATGCACCTCTTCCTATAACAAAAGCGCCGCTAGAACCAGCACTTAAACGCTCCCCAAATAGGTAAGTTGATTCTGCTCTCGCTTTATTTATATATCCTATTGACACTGCCATTTCGCTTGTTGCTTCAGCCTTAAATCCTATTGCAACGGCGTTCATATGTGTAGCTTTTGATTCTCGCCCAAAGGCAAAAGAGTAATTGCCGGAGGCAATACTGTTTAGCCCCCCGACAAAAGCATATTCACCCAACTGACTACCTGTATGCGGGTTGTTGCCCATATTCATATTGCCAACCACTTGCAAGGATGCGTTTGCATTTGAACCTGTGTGCCTCTGTTAAAGTAGATGCCAGTACCTATACCACTCTGCCAGAATGAATCCCTGGCTTCAATAGGAGCCCATTCCCCATCTCCCCTTAAAAATTCATTCTCTGTACCTGCCTTTTCCGGCAAGGCATATTCTCCTATTATTTCCAAAGACTGCACACCAACTGAGCCGTTTACATGTAACTGGTATAGTGGCATGTCTGCACCTATATTTATCCCAACAAGGCCACCATTATAAAAAATACCCTTATCACCTGTTAATCCTTGCCAAAAACCAGTGCCGCCGCCAATAGGCATGGGAGTCCATTCACCAAGTCCATTTAAATAATGTCCGGCTGTGGCTATAGTGGTTGGAAGACTATACTGTCCGTTGATTTCCAAAGAGCTGACATAGGCACTCCCAAGAACGTGCAATTCGTAGGCTGGTGTCGTTGTATTGATCCCTACCAAACCTAAGTAGTATATCCCTTTCTCAACTGTGGAGGGCATCCAGTAGGTTCCATTTATACTGCTATTATTAGGATATGTCATCTGTTCCTGATTCTCTTGACTTAGTCTAGTTGTTGTATCTGCTTTCTGCGCCCTGAGCGGTTGCAAGACTGCTAGAAGCAATACTCCTGTTAGTACTTTTAATTTATTCATGGTTTTCATTAGGCTTTTCTTTTGTTGTTATTTTTTTTAATTTTTTATAAATTTCCCGGATAGAAGGTGTTGCCTGTCAGCCTCTATTTCATATACATAAGTACCCGAGGGCAGCACATCAATCCTGCACTGTACTGTGTTTCCACTAACTATATGTGCCTTATCTAAGTACTTCTGTCCGGCTATATCATAGATGCACAGGCGAAAATCCTGACCGGTTTCAAGGCCTTCTATGCTGATGTGAAGCAGATCGTCGGCAGGATTGGGCCAGGCTTTTGCAGCGATCTTGTTTAAGGGATAATCTTCCACGCTGGTGATGATCTCAAAATCTTCGCGAAGGTATTTCCTGATATAGACATCCCTTTCTAAATATCCCTGGTCACTGATACGCATTTTACTAATCGTCATCAGGCATCCGTTATCAGGCATAGCCAAGGTCCCCCATACCTGGTATTGGTCATCTCCTATGTAAAAACTTTTTCTGCCAAGCAGATTCATTTGGCTGTCAATTAAAAAGAGGTAAACCGCATTAGGGGTAGATATATCAGCAAATGCTTGAAATCCTGCAACATATATCGTTGAATCGTTGGCCTCTGTTATGCTCCTGTTCCATGCTCTGTAAATGCTTGTGTCGGGTACAGTAAGCATCAACTCTTCAAATAGCTCGGCAGAAGTATTCATCCTGAATACGGCAATGTAATTGTCTATATACTTTTCATCTGGAAGCTGTCTGGTGCCTGCCATCAAAAAGTCCGTTTCGTTAAGCCATTTGGCTGCACTTAATCTTTGTGATAAAGGAGAAGGATATATTTGAAAGGAATAGCTGTTAAGTATCTCCATTTCAGAGTCAAGTATTAAAACACTTGGAATTGCATTTGTTGTGATGCGATCGCCAAGTAATAACAGATGATCAGTTTCAGGGATTCGCATCAGTTCATAAGGAAGTTGATTATATGGGTAACTATAATAACGACTATATAAAGTATCACCCTCCTGTGTTAGTTTATACAACACGTAGTCAGTAAAAAATTGATACTCATTTACTTTTTCGAATACAAGCCCAGCAATGGCAATGTTTCTGTCATTATCCAGAACAGCTTTCATGCTAGCTCCTACACCTGTATAATAGTCATCAATTTCATATGTTTTTTCACTAAGCACTTCAAGCTCATGATCAAGTGTTAAAACCCAGAAATTATTCTGATAATAACCACTATCGCCTTTTGATCCAAAAACCATATAATTACCATCATCTAATATTACTGCATCATGAAAGGAGCTAACGGTGTCAGATAAGTCAAATTGCTTTGCCACATAGCTTCCATCTGGATTTACCTTCATCACAAAACCATCAATTGATTCGTCCGAAGATAGATCGCCAATATGCCCCACAAGAATGGCACTGCCTTCGTGGTCAACTACTCCATTTTTAATGAGGTTATCAGCCTGGGTAGAATAGAGAAAATCGAAAGAATTCTGACCCACTATTTTGCTGTTTATCAAATACAACAAAATGAAAAGGAACCACAATCTACTACTATTTAAACTACAAAAAATGTTCACAATATTAGAAATTATACGATTTTAAAACTCAGTTGGTAAAGGAATATCTTCTATAGGAACCAGGTAACAATAGGCATAAGTTAGAGTGTTGGCGTGGTGTAAGCAAGGAATCGGAACATATGATCGTGAAGAAGCTTGCTTTCCGGTTAGTACACAAGACATAAACTTCCAATTTTCAGGTTTGTTTTCTTCAGCAGGTATGATGTTGTATATCACTTCCTTTTGCCCAAAATAATGAAAGTTTAATTCTTCCCAATTAAGGCATTTTTCATCAATGGTAAAATCACCGGCTTCCCTCTCAATATAATAAATTAGATAATTGCCATTATCATCGAGATATTCATCACCAAATCTTTCAATAAACTCATTGTCAACATATATATATCTAAAACCGGTAGGTGGTGGAGGTGGCACATGCTTGTTAGTATTCAGATAATGTTCTAATTCTTTGGCAGCATCAGTGCCATCTTGATTCCAATCACAATCGCCTTTAAGCTCGCCAAACCACCATTCATCGTCTTCTTCAAAAGGTTTCCATTCTTGCGGTGGGTCGGGTGGAGTAGAGCGCTGTTCGCCGGTTATTGAGCTTACAAATATCTCCATTTGACCATTGATGGTTTCTCCACTCTTAAGTTGCATAAACAAAAAGCCTTTTTCATCGAAATTGGCTGCCAGGTAAAAGTCGGTTACCAGTGCCAGCACTTCTTCGTACACAGCCACCACATCCTCCAGCAGGGCATTGCCCGAGGCATCCACCGGCAGGTAAACAAGGGCAGTATCGGTAATTGTTTTGCTATAACTCAGATCAGGAAAACCATAGGTAACATTAAAAAGCGTTTCAATGTTCCAGCGGGCTTCTTCCTTGCTCATCACTTCGCCGCTTTTTAAATGTGGATGCTCGCGCATACTGTCATTTTTTGTTTAAAACTGTTGATATCGGCTACTAATTGGGCCGCTTTTGGGGTGTAAACCATCTCATCTGTTTGCCCGGCCGAATCAACGGATTGTGGTTCTTTTTGGCATCCCTGCATCAGCAGGCCTGCCAGTATTACAAATGCAAAAAATTGAGAAAAACGTGTTTTCACAAGGATAAGGGTTTTTGGTTATTACTATAGGTACAGGATTTTGATAATTTCAGGTGTATTTGGCTGCTGGTTTTGCTGCTCCTGTTGTGTGGGCAGTTTGCCGGTTTGCTTGTTGCAATGGGTATATGGCTAATGATTTGCCTCGAATAAAATGAACTTAAAGCCTTGCAATACAGCA
>JACCQN010000011.1 GCA_015709215.1 Bacteroidales bacterium | reverse complement strand
AAATTTGCGTATTTTTTTGTTTTTTGGGTGGCATTTTTAACAAGTTGGGTTAATTAGTTTTAAATTTGCCTGCTGAATCAAATAAGTTTAACGATTTTTAAAGCAGGTTTTTAAGCGAGCCTGATAGCCGTATTCAGCATGAAAAAAACCAAATACATCTTTGTTACCGGAGGCGTTACTTCCTCTCTTGGAAAAGGAATCATATCAGCTTCATTGGCAAAACTTCTGCAGGGCAGAGGATTTGCTGTTACCATCCAAAAGCTTGATCCTTACATCAATGTTGATCCCGGAACGCTTAATCCATACGAACACGGCGAATGCTACGTAACCGAAGATGGAGCTGAAACCGATCTCGATCTTGGCCATTACGAAAGGTTTTCGAACACACCCACTTCACAGGCAAACAATGTTACTACCGGTCGGATTTATCAAACTGTGATTGAAAAGGAACGTAAAGGTGAATTTCTTGGGACTACGGTACAGGTGATTCCGCACATTACGGATGAGATCAAGCGACGTATTCAGCTGCTGGGCGAAACGGGTAAATATGATTTTGTGATCACTGAAATCGGTGGCACAGTGGGTGATATCGAATCGTTTCCATTTATAGAAGCCATTCGGCAGATGCGTTGGGAAATGGGAAAGGATTGTGCGGTAATTCATCTTACGCTGGTTCCTTATTTATCCGCTGCTGGGGAACTAAAAACCAAACCTACACAGCATTCTGTTAAAACTATGCTTGAGCAGGGAGTGCAGCCCGATATCATCGTTTGCCGAACCGAGCATCACTTGAATGAATCTGTGCGTTCAAAGATTGCCCAGTTTTGTAATGTGGAACTTTCTTCCGTGATCGAAAGCATTGATGCGGGATCAATTTATGAAGTACCGTTACTAATGCTCGAGGAAAAACTGGACGTGGAAGTGTTGCGCAAAACGAATACTGCCATTCCACAGCATATCGACATCGAAAATTGGAAAAGTTTCCTGAACAGGTTGTTGAATCCCTTAAATACGGTAACAATTGCGCTAGTAGGTAAATATGTTGAACTCAAAGACGCCTATAAATCCATTCACGAATCGCTGATTCACGGAGGTGTTGCCAACGAATGTACTGTAAATGTGAAACATGTTCACAGCGAGCTTATCGAAGGTGAAAATCTGGAGGATATCTTTCGTGATGTTGATGGGATTTTGGTGGCTCCCGGATTTGGCCCCCGCGGAATAGAAGGAAAGATTAGCGCCATCAGGTATGCCCGCGAAAATAATATCCCATTTTTTGGGATTTGCTTGGGTATGCAATGTGCTGTCGTCGAGTTTTCGCGTAATGTGCTTGGATACAGAGATGCGCATTCCAGTGAGATGAATCCCGCAACTTCACATCCTGTGATTGATTTGATACCCGAACAGAAAAACATTGAAAATATGGGTGGCACAATGCGCCTTGGAGCCTACAACTGTCGCCTTGAGGCAGGTTCGAAAGCTTTTGAACTTTATGGTGAACTATTAATTTCGGAGCGCCATCGCCATCGTTACGAATTTAATAATGAATATCGTAAAGCGTTCATTGAAAATGGAATGCATCTTTCAGGAATCAATCCTGAGAACGATCTGGTCGAAATCATTGAATTATCATCACATCCATGGTATATCGGGGTACAGTTTCATCCCGAATTCAAGAGCACAGTTGCCAGGCCTCATCCGCTGTTCAAAGGCTTTATTGCTGCGTCGTTGCAATATCAAAAATCCTCTGGCCGCTAAAACTGAAAATTAGCTTACAGTCTCTGCTGACTTTTGTCGGCTGCTCTTATTTTTTCTGCTATTTTTGCAGCTCAAAAAATCATTAGATCGCATGAACAGAGATTCCATTATAGGATTTGTACTTATCGCTGCCATACTTGTTGTTTATTCCCTCTGGATGACTCCTTCCCAAGAGGAGATGGATGCCCGGCAGCGTAAAATTGATTCGATTGCCAAGGTAAGGCTGCAGCAACAATTGCTCGATTCGGTACGTATGGAAGCCGAGATGGCTCGTTTAGCCGAAGACATGAAACAGCAAACTGGTACACAGGTAGAAACCGTTTCAACTGTTTCCGGTTCCGGTGGTGATAGCTTGTATCAATACCAGCAAAACAAGGAAAAATATGGTGCTTTTGCTCATGCTGCACAAGGCGAACAGCAGTTTTTTGAGCTTGAAAATGAGGTCATGCGCATAACAATTGACAGTCGCGGAGGTGGTATTACTAATGTTGAGCTAAAAAAATACCAAACCTGGGACTCTTTGCCTTTGTTGATTTTCGATTCGGAACAAACCGATTTCAACCTTAGTTTTTTCTCACGTAACAGAATTATTAATACCAACGAATTATATTTCAGGCCTTATCTAAACGGCAGGCCATATTTAGGAAACGAAAAGCTTATAGCAGATGCTGATAGCCTGAATTTTAGCATGCGGCTGATGGTTGATGACGGTTTGGGACAGCCTGATCCTTCCAAATATATTGCTTTTGATTATGTGATTCGCCCCAACGACTATATGTTGAGTTATGATGTTCAACTAGTTGGTATGCAGGATGTTATCGCTTCCAATGCTAGTTTTCTTACTTTGTCATGGGACGCCGATTTGTTACAGCACGAGAAAAGTGTTGACCGTTTTAATGGTTCCACAATCTACTTCAAACATTATAATGACGATGTAGATTATTTATCCGAAACGAAAGATGATGAGGAAGTGATTCGTACGCGTGTGAAATGGATTTCCTACAAGCAGCGCTTCTTTAGCTCAAGCTTGATTGCCGACAATTATTTTGATAACGCCGAAATGCGGACTTCTACTAAAACCGGCAAAACGCATCCTCGCTACCTTAAATCGATGAGTACCATCGTTGAGATGCCCTACACAGCATCTGCAAGTGAAACCCTGCCGATGTCGCTCTACTTTGGCCCAAACAGCTATTATGAAATGCGGGCGTATAAACTTGATCTGGAACGACAGATTCCTTTGGGATGGGGATTTTTTCTGTTGGCCTGGATCAATATTTACATTGTAATTCCTGTTTTTACCTTCCTTGGTAGCTATGGCTGGAATTATGGTATTGTAATCCTGATCCTTACCATTTTGCTGAAACTGGTACTTTTCCCTATTGCCTACAAAACCTATCTCTCTTCCGCAAAAATGCGTGTATTGAAACCGGAAATTGATGCAATATCAGCCAAATATCCCAAGCAGGAAGACGCTATGAAAAAGCAGCAGGCTGTGATGGCTCTTTATAAAAAGGCCGGTGCTAATCCCATGTCGGGATGTATTCCCATGTTGCTGCAAATGCCAATCCTGATAGCAATGTTCCGCTTTTTCCCGTCCAGCATCGAACTGCGTCAGCAACCGTTTTTATGGGCAACAGATTTATCGAGCTACGACAGCATCCTGAACCTGCCCTTCGAGATCCCTTTTTATGGTGACCATGTGAGCTTGTTCACCCTTCTTATGACTGTTTCAACGATTATGTACACCTATGTGAACAATCAAATGATGGGATCGCAAAACACACAACTACCTGGTATGAAGGTGATGATGTACATTATGCCGGTAATGTTTTTAGGTCTTTTCAATAGCTATGCTTCCGGATTGAGTTATTACTATTTCCTCGCCAATATCATCACCTTTGTGCAAATGTATGTGTTCCGTATCAGTATCGACGAGAACAAATTAAGGGCTCGTATTGAACAAAACAAAAAGAAACCTGTTAAAAAATCCGGGTTCCAACGCAGGCTCGAAGAAGCAGCAAAACAACGTGGATATAAAATGCCAAAATAAAGGATGATTCAACGGACTTATTACGAGCGTATTGGTGCGGAAAAACTTCAGCAACTGATCGCTGGTTTTTATGAAGGAATTAAGGAAGATGAAGTGCTTCGCCCCATGTATCCTGGCGATCTCGAAGCAGCACAGAGGCGATTGTATTTGTTTATGGTACAGTATCTTGGAGGTCCGACGACTTATTCCGAGCGCAGAGGACATCCAAGATTGAGGATGCGTCATGTAAATTTTCCTATCGATGAAAATGCCCGTGATCGCTGGCTGAAACATATGAAACAATCGCTCGATGCTATTGAGCTGGATGAGGAATCAAGAAATTTTTTATGGTCTTATTTCACTCAAACAGCTGATTTTCTTCGAAACCGATAGTTATTTCGAATCTCCGGCGAAGTAATCTTCCTTTTCGGCAAACAAAACATTAAATGTCGTCAGGCTGCCGTAAATTCGGGTGATATATTGCTGCAGGTTTACTTTTTCTTCATCATCAAGCTTTGAACTATTGATACGCTGTTCCATTACCCTGATGCGATCACGAATCATCACAATTTTATGGAAAAAGGTTTCAACCGGAATTTCTTTTGGTTTTAACTGTCGATCAGCGGGTTGAAGAATCATCATCCCTCCTTTCCATTTGCTCCCCATTGGCACGACCTCCTGTAAATCAGTCCAGCGACGGAGTAGTTTCACGAAGGTGCGTTCAACCTGGTCAAAGCTCAGCATATCAGTTGAACTGCCTACATAATCAGTCACTTCGAGTCCTTCAAAGGATTTTAAAATCGTTTTTGTGCCGTAATCTATAAAGGTGATTTCATAGGAGTCGGAATAGCTCTGAATTACAACGCCTTGCCCGAATGAAGGATGCTTTACGCGCGATCCGATTCCTAAACTGATATTTTCCATAGAGTTGAAATTTGATACAAAAATACAAGGTTTTTTTAGTGCAAACTGCTCTTTATGAAATGAAATTAGCGTATTTGAGCAGGAAACAACCTTAGTAATTTAAGCCAGGTAGCGCAAATTTACAAAAACAGTCTTTCCATTTTTTGTATTGAATTGATATAACACAAGTAGTTGAAAATCAAAGATTAGAAATATTATTTTTTCTTATAACTAATGATATTCCGGATTTAGGAAAAAATATCCCAAAATTGTAAAATCGAATAAAAATTTAAAAATTGTTTAAAGTGTAAAACACAGGAATATAGTATGTTGAAGTCAATAAAATGAATTTGGAGCGATTTTTGATGCCCCTATGCTCATAAGTATTACTATCTATATTTTAGGAATAAAATTTTTAAAGTATATTTCTATTAAGATTGCTGTAAAATCCAGACCAATAAACAGGGGAAAAAGTAAATATATAACACAACCATAAGATAAACAATATGTTATATAGTTTGCCAAAGAAAATGATTATCGCATTATTACTTGTAGTAACAACAAGTAATTATCTATTTGCTGGTAAATTAGAAACCGACAAAGAAGATCCACTTTCCAAATTAGAGCAATTCCTGAGTCAGATACCTGATGATTATCACAAATTGAGAATAGGACTCGATCCGGCAAAAGTCCTTAGATTGGGTGCACAATCAGAAGGGGTTATGGATTACGTTTATCTACTGGATACCGCTCTTGTTTATTCCACTCAAAACCAACCTGAAAGATATACTTATTCATATGATGACGAGTTGAATATGATCATTATCCTACAAAAGCGATTTTTGAATGATGATTGGGTAAACAATGCTTTTGAAAGTATTGATTATAATGAAATTAGCCAACCTATACTTTCAACCTCAAAATATTGGAACGGTTCAACTTATGAAAATGGCGGTAGAACTGCTTTTACCTACGATGAATCAAACCTATTGGAGGTATTGATTGAACAAGTGTGGGAAGGTGATTGGGAAAATGTCACACGCGAAACCTATTCTAGGTATCCAAATGGTTTGGAAGCTGCTATTTTGCTTGAGTTATGGGATGGTTCAGATTGGGAAAATCAAACGAATCAGGTGATCATTCGTAACGATCAGGGTACAATAGAACAAATCACATTCCAAATTTGGGATGGAGATGGATGGATAAACTCATTCAAGCTTCAAAATGTGATCAGTAACGATATTATTATTGATTCAACCTATACGATGGCTTTTGAAAGTGGCACCTGGGTGAATATTTATGTAGAAGCATATGAATTTAATGCTCAGAATAGAATCGAGAACGTAACAGGTAGTTTTTGGATTGATGATGCATGGGTGAATGACTACCAGGCCGAATACAATTATAATAGTGCTGGACTGGTAGATGTTGGGATTCTTAAAAGCTGGGAAAACAATCAATGGTTGAATACAGAAAAATCTACTTTTTATTATAATAACTGGAACAAATACCAGTCGATCATCAAAGAAGTCTGGGACGGTGCACAATGGGTAAATGCTTCGTACGATAACTATAGCTTTGATGGTAACGGCAATGCGCTCGAAGGAGAGATTTATCAATGGGTCGATGGTGGATGGTTATCCATTCAGGATGAGCCAATAGTTATGACCTACAATTATGGTTTCGAAGAGCAAACCTTTATTGGATTTCTAGTGGAAGCAGCCTATCGGTCTGTTTTGGTTGGTGAAGCAGAACTTACAATGGTTGCGCAGGATGATCTCATGAAGCTATGGCCTAATCCGGTTTCAGATGTTATCCATATTCAACTTGATAATACTGTCGAATTTACAAGTGCAACTATTTATGATCTGGCTGGTAAAAAGGTTCTTGAAATCCAACAAGCTCCTAACTCAGGAAATGAAATTAATATCAATGTTGCAGATTTAGAGCCTGGTCTTTATCTTTTAATTGCACAGTCCAGTACGCAACAACTTAAAAAGAAATTTGTCAAAACTTTATAAATCAGAGAATTATAAAATAAGAATAATTACTTAAACTTTACAATTATGAAAAAGTCTATTTACTTTCTTAGCTTGTTCTTTGCAGGAATGATCCTAATAGGACAACAGGCATTTGCTCAAAATCCGGAACCAGAGGTTACTGTGATTCAACCTGATAAAAAGAATATCGAATGGGTGATCGGAGAAACCTATCTGATTTCCTGGACGGATAATTTTGTTAACACTGTAGATATCTATCTGGTGGATTATTCCACAAATCCTGCTGGTAATTACATTCTGATAGATGAAGAAATAGAAGGTTCAACCTACGAGTGGTTTATTGATCCCAATGATTTTAATCCGGGAGAAAATTACAAGGTTCGCGTGCAAAGCTCTGTTAATCCAGCCTATAACGATGATAGCAGATGGGAATTCTCATTAGTTACAAGCGCCAGCAACGCCTTCATTAAAATTGAGCAGCCCAATGTTAATAATATTAGCTGGGTTAAGGGAAATGAATACCTAATCTCCTGGACGGATAATATCGAAGATCCGTTGGATATTTATCTGGTTATTGATGCTACTTATAATGCTGATCCAACGGATGATACACACTGGATTGAAATTGAAACAGCTGTTGAAGGATCAACATTTACCTGGGACATTTGGGATACGCTCGCGCTACGTAATGATTACAGGGTTTTAGTAACCGATGAAAATCGTGAAGAAAAAGATCTGAGCGATAAAACTTTCAGTATTGTTGAAAGTGGTGGAACAATTACTGTTTTACAACCTAACGTAAAAAACATTGAATGGATTTATGGCAATGAATACCTCATCAGTTGGAATAGGACAACAACCGGCACATTCGATCTGTATTTGATTAAGGATTTTTCTGACTGGTATGGTACTGGTACTAATGACCCATTTGATGAAGATGAATTAATAGAAATTGAAACAGATGTTGAAGGAACTACCTACAGCTGGGAAATTGATGATAATGAGATTGAAGGATTGGTTCCTGGTTCTGAATTCCGAATTATGGTGAGGGCAAAAGATAGCGATATCTATGATATCAGCAATAAGGATTTCAGCATTGTTAATTATAGCGGTTTTATTCACGTAGAGCAGCCTAACGTAAGAAATATTTCGTGGATTTTAGGAACAGATCACCTGATCTCCTGGTTGGATAATATTGATTCGGATATGAATATCTATTTGGTAAATGATGAAGAGTATAATGAGACCGACCCAAATACATGGGATTTAATTGAAGCTGATGTTCCCGGGACAACCTACACTTGGGAAATTGACCCAAATCTCGATCCACGGGATGATTACAGAGTTTTAATTACAACACCTGACCACAGTATTAAAGACTTAAGTGATAAAACTTTCAGTTTAGTTGAAAACGATGGCGAGATTGATGTAATTCAGCCTGATATTAGAGGAATAAAATGGGTAATTGGTAATGAATATCTGATCTCCTGGACATCAAGTGCCATGGGAACTGTTGATATTGATTTGTATAGTGATGCAGGTAGTGAAATTGCTGAAGACGATGCATCAAATTATGGTACTGCGACTACTTTCGATACTGGAGATAATGAAGGTACTGGGTTTGATGATTGGGTAGTAACTAAAAACGGCACAGGTACGCAAGAAGCAATTATTGGTGTTCCTACGGGAATTACAGGGCTTGATGATCCTTCATTTGGCATCATTGGATATGATCATGCTACTAGTAGTATATCAGCTAAAAGACCTTTTGATGAACCACTGAAAGTATTAGATGTATTCTCCTTGAAATGGGGTGTGATGTGGAATTATGGACCACAAGGTTTTAAACTTTACTCTGGCAATGATGTTATTATAGATATCTACCTTACTAATGCTTCAGATGATATAATGATAAGTTATAATGGTACCGAACAAGTAATGTTTACTAATTCTGGTAGTAATGCCATGAATATTTCATTTGAGATGCTTAATCCTACTAAACTGAAAGTAACTGGTATTGGCAGGGATAATATTGAAGAATTCAGTAAGACTTATAATAATATCAGTGGAGCACCAGATGCTGTTGAGTTTTATAATATTGGTCAAGTTAATAATATTCCGCAACGGATTAGCTGGTTTAATGATCTGAGAATCATCAGTAAGTACGTAGATAATATTGTTGAGGATGTTGAAAATTCTACATACACATGGGAAATCGATGATAATATAGCTCCCAGAGAAGATTACAGAGTGAAAATATCAGCTCACGATGGCGGAGAATTCATCTATGACTTTAGTAGAAAACCATTTGAAATTGCACTCTCCAGTGGTGGTGATTTAGACTTTAACCAACCATCTGCAGGTGATGTTTGGTATAAAGGCGTTGCTTATTGGATCATCTGGGAAGATGATATCATGGAACCTCTTGATATTTATCTGAAAAATGCTGCTAATACCGTTAACAAGACAATTGCTACTGATTTTGAAGGCAGCATGATCGATTATTTGGTCCCAACAAATAATAGTGTACCAACAGGTACAGATTACTATATCCAGATTGTTAGCACACTTGATCCGTTAATGGTGTTTAATAGTGGTGAATTTACTATCGCTGAAGAGGTTATGGCAGCCATTTTCCCGAATCCAGCCTCACAGTATTTCAATGTACAGTTTGATGAGCAGATGGATGGTACTTTTGATGTGACAATCTTTGATCGTTTCAACAACAGAATGTTGGAAACACGCCTTGATGCTGCTACTAAACAACATCGTATCAGCACAGCTACACTGCCCGAAGGATTTTACTTCGTTCAGATGGTAAGTGGTGATAAGACTATTACAAAGAAAATCGTCGTAAAACACTAAGCATACGCATTTCATAATTGTAAAAAAAAAGACGGCATCCGGTTTCGGAGGCCGTTTTTTTTAGCTGCCAACAAGCCAAATTCCTGTAACTTTGCCAGCTGCATGGGATACCTGAAATCAAATCAATTATTCGAAGCCTTACAACCTGAAGCGATTTATCGCTTCACAGAAAGACCGGTTGTGATAGGCGATCAGCTTACGGATTATCAGAATATTGGCGCTTTAATCAGACTTTCGGATAACCTGGGGGCGAAGGATTTGTTTTTTCTGGGCGAGGAGCCTGTTAAGCAGATGACAAAGATTCGCAGAATTGCTGCCAGCAGTCACGGGAACCTCAACTGGGCTTTTAGCCGGGAAAAGGAAATCCGGAAATTGGTTGCGCGTTCAGCAGTGATTGTCGCCCTGGAAACAGCACACGAAGCCAAAAGTCTTTTTGAAGTTGAACTGCCCGAAAACCCTGTTTTTGTAGTGGGCAATGAACGTTTCGGGATGAGCGAATCCTTGCTGGATCAGGCTGATATAGTGGTTTATATTCCAGTGCCAGGCCTTACGCGTTCGCTCAACGTGACCCATGCTGCTGCCGTGCTTTTTTTTGAATGGCTCAGGCAGATGCAGCATAAATTCAGTAATCATCTTACAAATGAAGTATAAACACCTCTTTTTCGATCTGGATCGCACGCTTTGGGATTTTGACCAGAGTGCACAGCAAACTTTTGCACTACTTTATGAAAAGCATGCGCTAAAGCAAAAAGGAATTCCTGATCTGGTAACATTTTTGGGCACCTACAACAAGCATAACGACTTGCTATGGGAATCGTATCGCAATGGCGAATTAAAAAAAGAGATATTACGCGATTTGCGGTTCATCCACACGCTTGAGAGTTTCGGAATTATGGATCAGGAACTTGCGGTTACTTTATCAGAAGATTACCTCTACTATGCACCACGCACCGTACATCTTTTCCCAGATGCTGTGGAAGTAGTGAAACAGCTGTATGCTCACTTTGAGCTGCACCTTATTACCAATGGCTTTGAAGAAGTGCAGCACATTAAAATTCAGACGGCTGGTTTGGAGTCGTATTTCAAGAAAGTGATTACTTCGGAAGCCGCCGGTGTTAAAAAGCCTGATCCAATGATCTTTGCCTATGCTTTGCAACAAACAGGCGCAAGCCTAAACGAGAGTTTGATGATAGGGGATGATTTGGAAGTAGATATTTTGGGAGCGAAAAGCTTTGGCATGGATCAGCTTTATTTTAATCCGGAGGCCTTACCACATACTGAAAATCCAAGCTATGAAATTAGGCAGCTGAAAGAAATCGTAAGCCTTTTGCTGTAAAATCCCGGAAGGCATATCTCATCAGGCATTTAATCTCTTGAGACTGGCGATACTGGTTTTGAGTGCCCGCACTTTTTGACCCATCGTAACTTGAACTATGGCATCTAAGGGAAGAAAGAAATCAACGCGGGAGCCAAAACGAATAATCCCAAATTCCTTTCCCGGAACAGCATCATCGCCTTTGGCTGCAGAACTGATAATCCTTCGCGCCATCAAACCGGCAATCTGCCTCACGAGCACTTCCTGCCCGTCATCGGTGCGCACCACAACAGTATTACGCTCATTTTCGGTTGATGATTTTGGATGATAAGCCACCAGAAATTTTCCGGGATGGTATTTTGTGTAACTCACTTCACCGGCTATCGGATACCAGTTTACATGCACGTTGAAAGGCGACATAAAAACCGATACCTGAATCCGTTTATCCTTGAAATATTCGGGCTCATCAACCTCTTCAATTGCAACCACAGTCCCATCAGCGGCGGCAATCACCTGGTTAATATCTGCTTTATTAACCTTACGATGCGGTACCCTGAAAAAGGCAAAAGTCCAGCTTATCCAACCCAGCAGAACCACATACAAAATGTAATGATACCATTGCTGCTGAGTAGCAAACAAGTTGATAACACTTACTATTAAACCGATAATCAGCAGTGTGATAAAAATAATTTTATAACCTTCGCGATGGATATGCATCAATAAATAAGTATTAAATAGACAAAAACAAAAGGAATAGCATAAAAAGTCGCATCAAAGCGATCGAGAATTCCCCCATGTCCTGGGATGATTTTTCCAGAATCTTTTACGCCTGCTTGTCGCTTAATCATAGATTCGATCAGGTCGCCCAGGCTTCCGGAAATAACCACCAAAATAGCAATTCCAGCAGCTTTTCCGGCTGTGATTAGTCCGGTAAATTCGCTGAAAAGCAAGGCTGAGATTACTGTAAAAACCAGACCTCCAATGCTGCCTTCCCAGCTTTTTTTAGGAGAAATACGTTCGAATAATCGATGTTTGCCAAATTTAATTCCAACCAGATAAGCAAAAATATCATTCAGCCAGACCAAAATAATAACAGATAACAGCAAGTACGAACCTGCTATGTCACCCAGAAGGGCATTACTATAGAAGAAGAGCATCAGTCCGCTGGGTAGCGCCACCAAAAAAAATGTTGGCCAGTACATGCCTGCCAGATCCGTAAAAGAGTATTGCTTGCTAAACAAGGCATGCAAAAAAGGAAACAGCAGTATGATAATCGAAAGGGTCAGAAATTTAAGCGGGAGCAATTGAAGGGCAACAGCTGCCAGGAGACCAAAAAGTAATACAGGAACGGATATCATCAATAAACTATCGCGGAAGCCAGGCCTTGCATTGATCCGGAGTCGAATCATTTCATCGGTGCCAAAACCAACCACTAAAACGAGTAGTATCGCTAACAGCCACTTATCGATTAAGATGCTGCCAGCAACTACCAGTGCAAACAAAAAACCGTAAACCGTACGGATAATTAAATCTTTCATGCCAGTTGCATCTTTTCTGCTGCTTTCACATCTAAGACAAAATTACACTATTTTTCAGAAAGACAGCCTTTTCCATTGCTAAAAGCCCAAAGTTGCTCCAGAAGTAATTCCGGTTTTAAATATCATCGATCAAAAAAACGACCAGCTCTTTTGGTCCGTGAGCTCCCATTACCAAAGTTTTCTCAATATCTGCCGTTCGGCTGGGGCCGGTGACAAACACAATTTGAGTCGGCAACATCTCGGGGTAAGTCTGTTTTAATTCTTGTATGGCTGTTTTCAAAGTTGGAACTACTTGAGAGGCATAAGCCATGATTAGCTGTATTTCGGGGAATGCAATCGACATGCGACTACCAGCTTTTTGATCAGACAGCACAACTGTTCCACTTTGAGCAACCAAACTTTCGCAATCAGAAAGTCCAACCAACTGTTTATTGTCTTGAGGAGGGTTCTCCTCAAAATTCATTTCACCAGCCCGCAGCACTTGCTTCACTTTGTTGCTTTGTGTCCAAAGGGTATTCCATTCCCGTTCTTGCATCAGCGTTTGCAAATACTCCAAAAACTGATGCTCATTTTCACAATAAACAAATTGCCCGCCTGCCTGAAGCAATTCCTTTGCAAAAGCTACTTCCAGTCCGTCGCTGTCTTTTACAGGCTTCAACACAGGGCTAATAAAATCAGTTTCGGGATAAGGCAGCGTAGTCTTTTCCATTAATGCATTTCTGATTTTTGTCAGTATTTGCTCGCGCGAAGTGCTTTCTTTCATACTAATGCAAGATAGATTGTTTGTAGTCCGCTATTTTGGCGTAGGAATTTCTTCTTTTTTATCCTGATCACCAGTATCTTGCGATTGATCTTTCTTTTCGTTTCCGGCAGCAGGGTTAGAAGTCACAGTTTTTTCATCTTCAGTCTTTTCTGTTTGTGCTTCAACTGGATGATCAGGTTTAACTTCTGCTTCAGGTTTTTTCCGTTCGGGCATTTCTTCTTTAACCCAAGGGCGTTTTCCAAAGATATTTTCGAGATCTTCACCAAAGATGACTTCTTTTTCAAGAAGTTTTTCAGCTAATTGAGTAAGTCCGTCTTTGTGGTCCCGCAGGATTTGTAATGCCCTTTGGTAAGCCCTTTCGACCATATCGCTGATTTCGCTGTCGATCACCTGATTGGTTTTTTCGCTAAAAGGCTTATTGAAAGCGTATTCCTGTTGTCCGGTAGAGTCATAAAAACTAACGTTACCAATTTTCTTGCTCAAACCATAATAGGTCACCATGGCATAAGCTTGTTTGGTTACTTTTTCGAGATCGCTCAAGGCACCTGTCGAAATCTGACCAAAGATAACCTCTTCGGCTGCTCTGCCTCCGAGGGCGGCAGTCATTTCGTCGAACATCTGATCGTAAGTTGTGATCTGTCGCTCTTCGGGAAGATACCAGGCCGCGCCAAGCGATTTCCCGCGAGGGACGATGGTAACTTTCACCAGTGGATGAGCATGTTCGAGCAGCCAGCTCACAGATGCGTGGCCTGCTTCGTGAAAAGCCACAACCTTCTTTTCGGATGGCGAAATGATTTTATTTTTCTTTTCAAGACCGCCAATGATTCTGTCAATGGCGTCCATAAAATCCTGTTTATTGATCGACTCACGGTTGCGGCGAGCAGCTATCAGTGCTGCTTCATTACACACATTGGCAATATCAGCGCCGGAAAATCCGGGAGTTTGTTTGGCCAGAAAAACATTATCCACATTTGGATCCAGTTTTAGTGGACGCATATGAACTTCGAAGATCTCTTTACGGCCTTCCAGATCAGGTAGTTCCACATAAATCTGTCGATCGAAGCGGCCGGCACGCATCAAAGCCCTGTCGAGGATGTCGGCACGGTTTGTAGCAGCTAAAACGATTACTCCGGAATTGGTTCCAAAGCCATCCATTTCTGTAAGCAACTGGTTCAAAGTGTTTTCACGTTCATCGTTTGCACCTGTAGCAGGGTTTTTACCCCTGGCTCGGCCAATGGCATCAATTTCGTCGATGAAGATAATACACGGTGATTTTTCTTTGGCTTGTTTAAAGAGGTCGCGTACACGCGATGCTCCAACACCAACAAACATCTCTACGAAATCAGATCCTGAAATACTATAAAAAGGCACATGTGCTTCGCCGGCTACCGATTTGGCCAAGAGGGTTTTACCTGTTCCGGGAGGGCCAACTAGCAGCACTCCTTTGGGAATTTTTCCACCGAGCTTGGTGTATTTATCCGGGGTGCGAAGGAAATCGACGATCTCCATAATTTCCACCTTGGCTTCTTCTAGTCCTGCAACGTCTTTAAAGGTAACGTTTACGTTTGTGTTTTTATCAAAAAGCTGTGCTTTCGATTTGCCAATATTGAAGATCTGACCACCGGCACCTCCGCCTCCGCGGCTCATCATGCGCATGATAAAGAACCACACGCCAATAAGTAAGGCAATAGGCAGAATCCAACCTAAAATTTCACCTCCCCAGTTGCGACGGTTCACATTGTTGATGTATACCGGATCTGTCTGACCTTCCTGAGCTTCCATGATGTCTTTTTCAAAACCTTCGATAGAACCGATGCGATAGACATAATCGGCAGTGGCGCCGCCAAAATTTTCTGACATGCCGCCGCCTTCTCCGTCAGGGAAATGCTTTTTTCGTGCGTCGTCTGTAAGGTAAACCTCAGCAATTTCACGATTGACAAGATCAATTTTTGATACTTCTTTATCTTGAAGCATTTGTAGCAACTCGCCTTTGTTGAGATCTTTGGCTCCTGTGTCCCAGTTCAAAAACTGTAAGCCAATAAAGACTAATGCCAACAAACCATAAACCCAGTAAAAATTAAATTTAGGCTTATTATCGCCGGGTTTTGGAGCTTTATTATTGTTTTCGTTTTGTGTTTCTTTCATCTTTGCGTTCTGCTATAAAAATCTTAGTCCTCATCTAAATAGGTAACAACCTTTGCATCAGCCCATAAGGATTCAAGCTGATAAAAATTACGTGTATTATCGAGGAAAACGTGTACCACCACATCAACGTAGTCTATCAAAATCCATTCCGAATTTTCAAATCCTTCTTTGTTGTAAGCAATGGCTCCACATTCTTTTTTTACATTCTCCAAAATTTTGGCTGCAATGGCATCCACTTGTGTGTGTGAATTGCCATGGCAGATTAAAAAATAATCGGTTACAGCACTTCCGATTTTTTTGAGGTTTAATGAAATGATGTCTTTTCCTTTTCCTTCCTGCATTGTCTTTACAGCTACTTCAAGGATTTTTTCGGCATTGTCTGACTGATGTCTGATTCTCATTAATAGGTAAATTTTAAATAAACAACAAAATTAGGCTTTTTTGGTTTAACTGCCTTATGCACCTTTACCATAAACTGTAACATTGGGGTTGATATTAAAAGCATAATTTTGTCCTGAAATAAGCATTTGCAATGAAGCAAGAAGTTTTTCAGGCGTTTAGCCTCAACTTTTTAAAGTCTGTTGATTCAACAAATCGTTGGTTACAGGACAGGATTAATAAACTAAAAACGATAGCAAATCAAGTTGTTTGTGCTGAATATCAGTCTGGTGGACGTGGCATGGACGGAAATCAATGGCATAGTGAAAGAGGACAAAACTTGTTGTTCAGCCTTGGAATGGACGCATCTTTTATTCTGGCTTCAGAGCAGTTTTTGATTACTCAAATGATTGCGTTGGCAATTGTTGACGAATTGTCAGACCATATTGATCATAGAAAGATTAGTATTAAATGGCCAAACGACATATTTTTTGAAGAAAAAAAGTTGGGTGGAATTCTGATATCCAATACCATTCGTGCTTCCCGTTTGGATCAATCTGTGATTGGCGTGGGATTAAATATCAACCAGATGAATTTTCCGGAATGGATTCCCAGACCGGTCTCAATGGGTTTGATTTGCAATCAAAAATTTGATTCACTGGATATTTTGAAGGGAATACTGAAGCGGTTTTCTCTCAGAATGGATCAGGCAAAAAATTCTGATGGTCTGCTACGAATTGCTCAGGATTACCATCAAAAGTTGTTTAGGCTTGATCAATGGTACGTTTATAAATTAGACAATTCACAAATTGAACTGAAAATAAAGGGAATAGGGGAATACGGCATGCTGAAACTCGAAAATCGTGCAGGAAAAAACATCGATTGCGATTTTAAAGCTATCCGTTTTTTATTTGATGATGAACTGCTTTAGAAATTTTGAACGGCCAATTTGTCAGCCATAATTTCAACAAGATTTTGCAGAGGACGTTTTGCCATCATTGCCAGCATTGGATTCAGGCTGGCCTGCAGCTGAATTTTGACAAGCGTTTTTGCATTATCTTCTTTGAGGTGAGCCAAAAGCTCAAATTCGAATGGGCTTTTGCCATCCGGAACCAGCCTGATGAGTTTTCCGGGCAAGGATTGTTCTACTTTTAGGCTCAGGCTTGTCATTCCTTTTATAGTAAAGGAACACTTTTGCGCTTCTGCTTTGTAATCAATGATTTGCTCCGGCATCAGCTTTTCCAGATTGCGCAGATCATTCAGAAAGTCATAAACTTTTTCTGAAGGAGCATCTATATTTTGCCATTTGCTTTCAAAATCCATTCCATGAGGTGTTTAGTGTTGATCGCTCCAGGCTTCCGGATTGAGACGCCACTGGATAAGCGATTGCAGGTCGTTTTCGGTAATATAGTTGTCTTCGCTGGCTTTGCGGATCAAAATTTCGTAATTGGTGAGTGTGGTGAGTTCGCAATTTAGATTTTTGAAATTGTCTGCTGCCTTTTGAAGTCCGTAGGTAAAAATCGCCATCATGCCTTTCACTTCCAATTCGCTTTTGCGGAGTGCTTCAACAGCTTTAAGGCTGCTTCCGCCGGTCGAAACAAGGTCTTCGATCACAATGGCCGATTGTCCTTTTTCAACTGCACCCTCTACCTGATTGTTCATTCCATGCATTTTTTTTTCGGAACGTACGTAGGCAAACGGCAAGCCAAGTTCTTGGGCTACAAGCACTCCCTGAGCTATGCCTCCGGTTGCAACTCCAACAATTATATCGGGTTTTTCGTACCTGTCGAGAATAGCTTGCACAAACTGTTGCCGGATGTGTGTCCTGATTTTAGGATAGGAGAGCGTAATCCTCGTATCGCAATAGATTGGGCTCTTTAATCCAGATGCCCAGGTGAACGGCTTCGATGGATTCAGTTTTATCGCTTTGATTTGCAGTAGAAAGCCTGCAAGTATGGCAGCTTCATCTTCTTTGAAATTCATAAAAACGGATTTTTTTTTGAATACCTGATCGAATTCGTTTTACTCTTTAGTAATTAAGTTTTATAGGCTAACTTTGGGGGCTGTAGGATTATTGTGTGTCACAAAATCACTTTTGCAAATGTATAAAGTTTTTCACGAAAACAGATGTCTGCATATGCTGCAAAATGAAAGTACATCTAAGGATAAAGCATCCAATATAATACAAACTGATTTGGATGTAAAAATTGCTCAAATCAAGCAATGGCTGAGCGATCCGAACGAACCTGATAATTTGTTTATCCCATTATCTGGTATGGAACCGATGGATTTCCTGACAAAAATTTTTCGGTTTAAACAAGCTGCTGGCGGAATACTTTTGCATGAAAACACATTCATAATTATTGAGCGCAATGGCATCCCTGATTTACCCAAAGGACATCTGGAACATGATGAAAGTGTTGAGGATGCTGCTGTTCGGGAAGTTATTGAAGAGACTGGATTGCAGCCGATTAAGCTGAAAGATAAAGTTGGAGAGAGTTGTCATTGTTATTGGTGGAATGACCACTGGGTTTTAAAACAAACCAGCTGGTATAGTATGCTTTTGGAAGGGGAATTCAAACCTGTTCCTCAAAGTGTGGAAGGAATTTCTACCGTTAAAAAGCTTTATGCTCATCAGCTGGATAGTTTTTTAGCATCCACTTATCGCTCCATCAGGGAAACTTTGGGCGCACAAATGTCAAAGCTGTTAGCTGATTTTAAATAATCGCAAACGGAAAAGTAATTTTATTGTAGTTTAGCCTTTTAAAAAGTTCTCGATTATGAAGAAAATTGCGGTTTTTCCCGGATCTTTTGATCCCATCACACTCGGTCATGAGTCGCTGGTGCTAAGGGCTTTGCCCTTATTTGATGAGATCATCATTGCCATTGGGATCAATACCTTGAAAACTTATTTTTTCCCTTTGGAAAAGCGGCGATCCTGGATTGAAAAAGTGTTTAAGGATTATCCAAAAATAAAGATTACTACCTACAAAGGGCTAACTGTGGACTACTGTCGAAAAGTGAATGCACAGTATATTTTGAGGGGATTACGCACTTCTGCCGATTTTGAATTTGAACGTAGTGTCGGTCAGGTAAACAAAAAATTGTATCCTGAGATTGAAACAGTTTTTTTACTCACTACTCCTGAGCTTACTGCCGTCACTTCCAGTGTGATACGTGATGTTGTACGTAATAATGGAGATGCCTCACAATTTGTTCCCAAAGGTGTTGATCTGACAATATAGTTTGAGTCAATGCGTTTCTTGTGACATGATGCAAAAAGTTTTTCGACTGATTATCTTTTTGGTTTTTTCCTTTCAATTGTTGCTTCTTAACGCTCAAACGGTTGAAATTACAGGAAGCTGTAACCGGCCTGGAGCTTTGATTCGTTTGATTGCCTATGCCGATTTGCTCAATATGCATGCTGAAACAAAAGCCCAAACCTATGCAGATGAAAAGGGAGCTTTTCAATTGCAGACAAATATTTCGCGGATTGGCGTGTATGAAATAGCTGTTGATTTGGAGCGTGTTATGTTGGTTTTGAAACCCGGTGCAAAATATGATTTTACAATTCGGTTGGAAACGGAACAAGTTAATTTGTCTTATTTCGATAAAACACCACCGGCATTATTGATCAATGAGGCTGATGATAATGGCTTGCAAATACATCTGGAAAATATTGACAGACTGGTGAATAACTTCGCAATCGATCATTTTAAGGAATTGTATCAGTTGCGACGTTTTCATCTGCTTGACACCCTGGAACAGCAAGTCATAAAATCTTTATCATCAAGTAATGAGGAATATGTAAAGGAATATGCCCGCTATAAATTGGCTGCATTGGAGATGGCTGTGAAAAGAAACGGAGGCAGACAAATCATCGCTGATTATTTTCAGCATCAACCAATTCGGTATCAACTGGAGCCATACATGAGCCTTTTCAAGGAGTTGTTTAGGGATTATCTACTGCATAACCGTTCTATCAATACATCCGAGTTGGTTTCGATGCGTATTGGAGATTATCATAACTGGCGAAATATTTTGCGTAGCGACAGCCTTTTAAAAGATAATTCTGAATTGGCCGACCTCATCATCATGCTATCTCTTAAAGATTTCTATAACAATGCCCGTTTTGACCGGATGGCTGTGAAGGATTATTTAACTGTTCTTTCAAGTGAGGCGGCTTCGAAACCACTGCGGCAAATTGCTAATCATGTTTTGTTGGAATTCGACTTTTTAGCGGCAGGAACAGCAGCACCTGATTTTACTCTGGAAAATGCTGCCCATGAAAAAAAGCAATTATCTGATTTTGCAGGAACAGCTATGATGCTGGTTTTTGTTAATGAATCATGTTCGGTTTGTGAGATGTTATTTCAAAATTTGGAAGATATCCAACAAGCGTTCGACAATAAGTTTCAAATTGTTGTAATGGCTTTTGAGCGAAAAGCTTATTACACTAAATACCTGAAAGATATGGGCTATGAATGGGAAGTTTTAAAGATTAACCCAACTGATATCCTACTGCTCGAATCCTATAATATCCGAACTTTTCCGGAGCTGGTTTTCATCACCGCCGAAGGAAATATCGGCATGGCACCATTACCTTCCGAAGAAATTCCGCTAAAATACCACCTTAATCGGCTAATCAATAAATGATTTGAGGACATTTAGCCAAACGTTTAAGCTGAAATCCAAATAATAAAGTTTTCCGGGGCTAATAAATTAGGTATCATTTTCACCTATTTAAATTAAACCCGTTAACTTTGCCCTCTGATGATTTGCCAGCGCAATGGAATGATTGTTGCTGGTAAAAATATTTGCAAATTAGATACAATCCAATAATCCTATGCTTGGTTTAATAAAAAAAATGCTCGGCGATAAAGCTACACGCGATTTGAAAGCCGTCAAACCCTTGCTTGATAAGACATTAGCTGCCTATGAAATTATTAAGCAACTTGATAACGATAGTTTACGTGCCAAGACGAACGAGTTTAAACAAAAAATAAAAGATTCCATTGCACCCGAAATTCAGGAAATTGAATCCTTGAAGCAACAAATTGAAACCAGCTTTGAAATGGAATCAATGGACAAGGAAAAAATTTACGAACAGATCGATAAACTCGAAAAGCAACAGTATGAGAAAACTGAAGCGCTTCTCACAGAGATACTTCCCGAGGCTTTCTCGGTGATGAAAGAGACAGCCCGCAGGTTTAAAGAAAACGAAATTGTTGAAGTTACGGCTAACGAAATGGATCGTGAGCTGGCGGCAAAGTATGCTCATATCGAAATTAAAGGTGATAAAGCCTTGTATCGAAACAGCTGGGTTGCAGGTGGTAACACCATCACCTGGGATATGGTACACTATGATGTTCAACTGATTGGAGGTATCGTACTTCATCAGGGAAAAATTGCTGAGATGGCTACGGGTGAAGGTAAAACCCTTGTTGCAACCTTACCTATTTACCTAAATGCACTGGCAGGAAAAGGAGTGCATCTGGTTACGGTGAATGACTACCTTGCCAAACGTGACTCGGAGTGGATGGGAGCACTTTATGAATTCCTTGGACTTACAGTAGATTGCATCGACAAACATGAACCAAATTCAGCAGCCCGCCGCAAAGCCTATCTGGCTGATATTACCTATGGCACCAATAATGAATTTGGTTTTGATTACCTGCGCGACAATATGACAGGTAATCCGGATGAGCTTGTGCAGCGTAAACACCACTACACTATTGTGGATGAAGTGGATTCGGTTTTGATTGATGATGCCCGTACTCCTTTGATCATCAGTGGTCCTACTCCGCGAGGCGATCATCAGGAGTTTGATGCACTCAAGCCTGATGTTGTGAAACTTTTTAATGCCCAAAAATCATTAGTGAGCAGCATACTGGCCGAAGCAAAAAAAATCCTGCAGGCAGGTGGAAAAGACGCTGATACCAAAAAAGGCGGCGACCTGCTTTTCAGGGCTTACCGTGGCTTGCCCAAAAACCACGCGCTTATTAAGTTCCTAAGCGAAGAAGGCATGCGCTCTCTGATGCATAAAACGGAAAGTTTTTATTTGCAGGAGCAAGCTAAAAACATGCATCTGATTGATGATGAGTTGTTTTTTGTAATTGATGAGAAGAATAACTCAGTAGATTTAACCGAAAAGGGAATCGACCTTTTGACTGCTTCATACAATGATCCTGACTTTTTTATCCTCCCGGATATCGGTTCAGCCATTGCTGATTTGGAAAAGCAAAATCTTAAGGAAGAAGAGCTTTTGGAACGCAAAAGTGAGATGATCCGAAATTTCACCATCAAATCAGAACGTCTGCATACCGTTCATCAGCTTTTGAAGGCCTATACGCTTTTTGAGAAAGATGTAGAGTATGTAATCATAGACAACAAGGTGAAGATTGTTGATGAACAAACTGGCCGTATCATGGAGGGCAGGCGCTATTCGGACGGATTACATCAGGCAATTGAAGCCAAGGAAAATGTGAAAATTGAAGCGGCTACCCAAACTTATGCCACCATCACCCTGCAGAATTATTTCAGGATGTACAACAAGCTGGCGGGTATGACGGGTACAGCCGAAACCGAAGCAGGAGAGTTTTGGGATATTTACAAGCTTGATGTGGTTGTGATTCCAACCAATAAACCCATTTCCCGCGACGATCGTCAGGATTTGGTTTACAAAACCAAACGTGAGAAGTTTAATGCGGTAATCGATGAAATAGAATCGCTTGTAAATGCGAGAAGACCTGCGCTGGTTGGTACGACATCGGTGGAAACCTCCGAGCTTTTAGCCCGAATGTTGCAGCGAAAAGGCATCGCCCATAATGTGCTTAACGCTAAACTTCACGCCAGGGAAGCGCAAATAGTAAAAGAAGCCGGACAGGCCGGAACTGTTACCATTGCTACCAATATGGCAGGTCGTGGTACGGATATCAAACTTGGCCCAGGCGTAAAAGAAGCTGGTGGTCTGGCTATTATTGGTACAGAACGTCATGAGTCGAGGAGGGTTGACAGGCAGCTTCGGGGTCGTGCCGGCAGGCAGGGCGACCCTGGCAGCTCACAGTTTTTTGTGTCGCTCGAAGATGATTTAATGCGCATGTTTGGCTCAGGAAGGATTGCAGGGCTGATGGACAGGCTTGGGCTTAAAGAGGGTGAAGTGATTCAGCATTCCATGATTACCAAATCCATCGAAAGGGCGCAACGAAAGGTTGAAGAAAATAACTTCGGAATCCGTAAGCGCTTGCTCGAATATGATGATGTAATGAATGCCCAGCGTGAGGTAATCTATAAGAAAAGGAGACATGCACTGTTTGGTGAACGCCTTTCGGTAGATATCTCCAATATGATGTATGACCTTGCTGAGCAGATTGTTACAGAAAACCAGGATAGCCGTGATTTTGAGAATTTCAAGATGAATCTGATCGCTCAGCTTGGCATTGAGTCGCATATTGATGAAGAACAGTTTTTTGCCCTCAAGTCAGAAGACATTACAGAACAAATTTTCGCACTTGCATCAACACGTTATCGTGAGAAAAACAAACGTATTGGCGAAAAAACCATGCCTATAATTCAGGATGTATATCAGCGACAGTCGCAATACGAAAATATCGCCATCCCAATCACCGATGGTTCAAGAGGGATGCAGGTTGTTGTAAATCTAAAAAAGGCCGTTGAAAATGGCCCGCGTGAAGTAAGTCTTTCGATAGAGAAAAGTATCACGCTAGGGCTTATTGATGATTCATGGAAGGAACACCTTAGAGAACTAGACGACCTTAAACAATCTGTGCAGAATGCCACGTATGAGCAAAAAGATCCACTCCTGATTTATAAATTTGAGTCGTTCCAGCTGTTTAAAACGATGATTCAAAAGATCAACCGTGAGGTGATTTCGTTTCTGATGCGTGCTGATATTCCGGTGCAGGATCCGAACAGTGTGAAAGAGGCCAGAAAGCCTCGCGGAATCGACCGTTCAAGGATGAAAGAGGAACGCTCCGACTTGCTTTCGCAGGCGCACAGCAAAACGCAACAACAGGAAGTAACCCAACCAATTATAGCCGAGAAAAAAATTGGACGCAACGAACCTTGCCCATGTGGAAGTGGTAAAAAATATAAAAATTGCCATGGTAAAGTAACAGCAAACGTGTGATTGCGTATCTTTGTGATAAGGCGTTTTGAAGATAGCCGTTCATATAATACTTTACAAAATGAAATCAGTCATTTCTTTTGCTGGCTTATTGTTGCTAATAAACTTAACGTCTTGCATCAAGGATACATCACCAGACGAAGATATTCCGGTGTTTTCGTATGCTGAACCAGTTGTGAATCCTCCGGATAAGTTTATGATTGTTTTTAACACATCCTGGGTAGGTGATCGCTTTAGCACAGTAGAGTTTGATACCAGCGCAGTTTGGTTAATAGAGAAACTTGGCGATGGCAGAATAAGTCTTTTTATCAGTAACGATTCTGTAAACTTACCAGTGACGCACGCAGATACTTTAGGTTTACGGGGTGCAAAAGAATATACCATTATTGTGAATAATGTATATACCAGCGAGTTTAATAATTTCTTTGTTGGTTTCGAAAAGCTTGATATAGCTTATGAGAGCTTTGATCCTAAATTCTGACATAGTGCAGGCCAAATTGAGGCAATGCTTTTTGAGCTTGTTGTTTTTTTTACTGTTTTTTAGCACTCTAAATATTGTAAGTGCTCAGGAATCCAGGAATGAAAGACCTAAATTGGGTTTGGTATTGAGTGGTGGCGGAGCCAAGGGGTTTGCCCATATTGGTGCTATTCGGGTGTTCGAGGAGGCTGGCCTCAATTTCGATTATATCGGTGGCACTTCCATGGGTAGTATCATTGGTGGCTTATATGCCCTGAATTATCATCCGGATACGATGGCTAAAATTATGGGACAGCAGAACTGGAACACCTTGATGGCTGATAAAATTCCTCGCAGATTTATTCCTATTGAAGAGAAAAGCAATGCAGACCGTTTTGTAGCTACTTTTCCTATCAAACAACGTAAATTACAGATGAGGCAGGGGCTCTACAACGGTCAGATGATCGAATCGCTGCTGGCGTATTATACAAGTCAATCCTATCAATACAATTCATTCAAAGATTTTCCCGTGCCTTTCATTTGTATTGGAACGGATCTGGAAGATGGATCTTCTGTTTTACTTGATAAAGGAGTATTTCACAAGGCTTTGAGAGCTAGCATGTCCATCCCGAGTTATTTTACCCCTGTGCAATTTAACGATCGTTTATTAGTGGATGGAGGTGTGGTAAACAATTATCCCGTGAAAGACGTGAAAGCTATGGGAGCCGATGTGATTATTGGTGTTGATGTGCAAACTGGACTTCATCATCCCGAACAGCTGAATTCAATGGTTAAAATAATTGATCAGGTAACTGCTTTTTATCGCATGGAGGCCAATAAACTAGGCATCGAACAAACAGATATTTACATAAAACCAGAGCTGGGCAACTTCGATGTGATGAGCTTTGAAGATTACGATAGCATTATTAGCCTTGGTGAAATTGCAGCCCGCAAAATGTTGCCTCGGCTGAAACGTTTGGCAGATTCGCTTGATCAGTTAGGCCCTGGACTGGAACGCCATTTAATAGGCCGACCTTTGGACTCCGTTTTTGTGTCATCTATACAATACCGAGGGTTGGATAAAGTGTCACTGAATTTTTTGGAAGGTGCTTTGCAGATAAAAGCGCGTGAATGGCTCAAACTTAAGGATTTAAGTATGGGTATTATGCAGGCTTATGGCAGTGGTTTTTTTGAAACCGTAAGTTATCATTTCCTGCCCGATATAGAAGGTGTTGTGCTTATTGTAGAGGTTGTTGAGGCTGGTTCCGGCATTTTAGGCGCTGGTGTTCATTATGATTCGGATTACAAAGTTGCACTTTTGCTTAATGGAAGTTTTAAAAATGTATTTATCAGAGGTTCCAAACTTTTTGTAGACCTAAATTTAGGTGAAAACCCGCGTGTTTCAGGTTTTTATTTGATCGATAGAGGTAAAAAACCAGGTTTTGGATTGCGTCTTACGAGTTTTGGACTGGATTTCAATCAGTATGATAAAAACAATGTGGTGGATGTTTTTAGTACAAATCAAAATAAAATTGAGCTATTTACACAACTTAGTCGCAAAAATACCCTGCAGTTTCGCACTGGACTTGAGTTTGAATATATTAAATTGATTTCGAATCTCGATCCAACATCAAGCAATAATTATAATTCCTTTTTAACACTATTTGTTAACTGGATTGCTGATACATACGATAGATCCAGTTTCCCAACGCGTGGCATACAATTCAATTTGAAGGGTAAGTTTATCGTTCCGGTAGCGCAAAACTGGGAAGAAGATTTTTTTTCCAATGCCTGGATGTTTCAGATGAGGTTTGCGCAGAACTCACCCCTTTCAAAACGGAGTACTTTCCGTTCGATAATTAATGCAGGCTTCACCATTAAGGATAATTTACCTCCGCCACAGCATTGGTTTATACTTGGAGGTCAGTCTTATAGCAATTATTACGATGGTTTTATCCCATTTACGGGTTTGCGTTTTATTGAGGAATCCGGCCTGTATAATTTGGTTGGAAGTTTTGCCTGGCAATATAATATACACCGCAGGTTTTATCTGACATTGAAATGGGATTTAGGTTTCATTTCAGATGATATTGAGGATATGATGCGCAATCCTAATCTGATTTCAGGATTTGGGATTACTGCTGGCTATGATAGTTTTATTGGTCCTGTTGAATTAAGCCTGATGGGTTCAAATCAAAATAATGGCATGCTAAGCTTCCTGAATATTGGTTATTGGTTCTAAATAAATCTTATGAAATATAAAAGAGTACTTTTAAAATTGAGTGGAGAAGCCCTGATGGGTGAACAACAATTTGGTATTGACTCAAAGCGACTTGATGCGTATGCCTGTGAAATTGAAAAGGCAGCCCGTCAAAGTGTTCAGATCGCCATTGTGATTGGTGGTGGAAATATTTTCAGAGGACTGCAGGGAGCCAGTCAGGGAATGGATCGGGTGCAGGGAGATTATATGGGAATGTTGGCTACTGTGATCAATAGTATGGCACTTCAGTCTAGCCTCAAAAGTAAAGGACTGAAAGCTGCTTTGCTTTCGGGTATTCAGATCGACCGTATTGCTGACTCGATGAGTGCCTCCAAAGCAATCGATTTACTCGAAAGCGGTCATGTGGTGATTATCAGCGGGGGAACAGGAAATCCTTTCTTTACAACTGATACGGCAGCTGCTCTTCGTGGCGTGGAGATTCAGGCTGAGGTATTGCTAAAGGGAACACGTGTTGATGGTATTTATACTGCCGACCCCGAAAAGAATCCTTCGGCAGTTAAATACGATCACATTACCTTTGAAGAAGCATACAGCAAGCAATTGAAAGTGATGGACCTTACGGCTTTTACTTTATGCAGCGAAAATAAACTTCCGATTTTGGTTTTCGATATGAATAAATCGGGAAATTTGCTGGCAGTGTTGAATGGCGAACCGATTGGTACCATAGTCTCTTCTTAAATTGAGGATTCCGACATCACAGGTTTTACGCAATAATTGGCCACTTGTATTGATATTAATTGTGGCTGCATTAACTCGTTTTTGGCATCTTGAACGGGTTCCTTTCATGCACGATGAATTCAGCGCTTTATTTCGCACCCGATACGACAGTTTTAAAGACCTTGTTCAGTTGGGAGTAATGGAAAATGATTCACATCCGGCTGGTGTTCAAGTGTTTTTATACTACTGGGTGAAACTTGTTGGTTATAATGAGTTCTGGATCAAACTGCCGTTTGTGCTGATGGGTATTGGTTCAGTTTGGCTTGTTTATATTATTGCAAAGCAATGGTTTAGTGAAATTTCAGCTTTATTGAGTGCATCATTTTTTGCAGCAACACAGTATCCGCTTTTCTATAGTCAACTTGCACGACCTTATGCCGCCGGACAATTTTTTGTTTTGTTGCTCTCTATGCAATGTTTTATCTGGATTAAAGAAAAGGTCGGAACAAAGCATATAATTTTCTTTGGTCTCACAGCTGTGCTGGCTTCGCTTATGCATGCTTTCAGTTTGGCACAAGCTGCTTTGATTGTTGCCACTTTGGTTTTAAGAGTGCCCGCACAAAATCGAAAAGCCCTGTGGATGGCAATAGCGCTTGCCGTTTCGCTGTATCTGCCTCATTTGCCTGTTTTTTGGCATCAGCTCAAAGCTGGTGGGATAGGGGGATGGCTTGGCGCACCTGATTCGGACTTTGTATTGCATTTTATTTTTTACAGCCTGAATTATTCCTGGTATCTTTTATTGATGGTCTTCGGGATTATTATTATTTCATTGATGGTAGTGCCAAGCCTAAAGATCAAAAACTGGATAGCCCGCTGGATTGCGCTTGGCTGGTTTGTAATTCCTTTGGCAGTGGCATGGGCTTATTCGGTTTGGCGAACACCCATTCTACAATTTAGCACCCTTTATTTTGCTTTTCCTTTTTTGGTCATCCTTATTTTTTCATTTGTAAACCAGCATAGCTACAAGCGGTGGCAATACGGACTGTTGGTAGGTATATTACTTATTGCTTCGCTGGCTTCTTTGATTTTCGAACGACAGCATTTCAAGCTAATGCAGCATCAGGGGTTTGATCAGCTGGCTGTTACGATGGATAATGCGGCCGAAGCATATCCCGGTGAGATTACTTTGGCCTCTTACAGTGCTACTCCGGCTATGGCAGTTTTTTATCAGGAAAAATCAGGTCTTGATCGGGTCGAAAGCTTTTCGAAACATCAAAGTATTCAGGAGTTTGGTGATTGGTTGGTTAATCAGAAAAAAGAGCTATTGGGTTTTGGCTGGACTGATTACGCCCCTGCGGAATGGGAGCTGATGTCAGCAGTTCATTATCCCTATTTATTGGAAGAAAATGCCTGGTTCAATGCCTATTGGAGACTCGCCGACAAAAAAGCAAAGCACTCAAAATCAAACAATCTGATCAAAGTGCAGCTTAATCCACCATTATTTTTCGATTCACAAAAAAGTTATGGGCATGTCTGGGAACCGGATTCACTGTTTGTAAAGGATGATTCACAGGTTTTTGGAGTTGCTTTAAAACTAAAGCACCAAAAAAGGCCTTTGGATATCCGTTTAGTAATTGAATTGCGCGATCGCCAAACCGATAGTCTTGTGCATTGGCAGGCCGGTACTATTCAGCATGCCTGGCTTTCGGACACGGCGAGTATATGGGTTTCAGCTTTGAGGTTTTCAGCGTTTAAGCGCGATCCCCAAAGCTGGCACATTCGCACTTACGTTTGGAATAGAGCTGGTGAGGAGTTTGAAGTACATCAGGCTTACCATTACTTTCGCAATCGGCATCCGTTTATACTCGGACTTGTTGAGCCTTTGTGATTTTATCGCGGTCTAAACTAAAACTCACATTTTAAAGCAATTATTAATTGGTAAGCAGATGAATTAGTTCAGACAGGAATGTGATGAAAATATTTCCTGTTTTTATCCTTTCTGAGGATGAAAAAAAATCCTGTATATTTGCTTTGGGTTCTTAAAAAACGATAGTTATGACAGAAGAAGTTGAGTTTATTCTGGAATCGGCCGAGGAGCATATGGCAAATTCCGTTATGCATCTTGAAAAAGAATTTACGAAAATCAGAGCCGGACAATCAAGTCCTGCTATGTTGAATGGTGTTATTGTTGAGTACTATGGAACGCATGTCCCTATCGAACAAACTGCTAATATCAACACACCTGATCCCAGGCAAATCATTGTTCAGCCATTTGATAAGAGCAGTATTGGAGCTATAGAAAAGGCTATTATGGCTGCTAATTTGGGTTTCAACCCGAGTAATGAAGGAGATTTAATTCGAATTAATGTACCTCCGCTTACAGAAGAGCGTCGTAAGGAACTCGTAAAAAGGGCTAGAACAGAATCAGAAGATGCCAAGATCAGTATCCGGAATTCAAGACGACAGGCCAATGAGGAAGCAAAAAAGCTTGAAAAAGATGGGCTTCCGGAAGATACAGTAAAAAAGCTCCTGGACGATATCCAGGAACTTACCGATAGTTATATTAAAAAAGTTGACTTACTTACTGAGAAAAAAGAGAAAGATATCCTCACAGTGTAAGGGACTTAGCGCTTGCGTTTTTTCAACAGTTTCAAAAGGAGTATGGCTCCGCTCATCATCAGGCTGGAAGAAGATAGGGCATAAGAAAACAAGGAATTCATGATGTTGGAAGGTGTAAAGGCTGTTCCAAAATCCTTAATATGTTTTTGAATCAGTAATTCACTTTGTTCAATTTGAAGCTCCATAATTTCGAGTTGTTTTTCTATGTCGTCCTTATTTTTTACTGCCGGAATGGGGAGCGATTCCATTTCGTCGCCCAATCGCTGCTGTTTTTGATTCAGTTTGCGAATAATCGGATTCATGAGCAAAGGCTCACGAAAATAATAAATGATCAAGCCGAAAATCATATACAGCAGGCTGATGATCAGAAAGCCATGATAATACGTTCCGGCTTCGGCGCCATACCAGAACACAAAGGCAAACGACAGCATCAGCAGTATCATGGCTAAAATGCCAACAAGCACCAGCATAGTAACCAGCTGCGATGCAAAGTCAGATAAACGCCGGTTTAAGAGTAAACCGGCATGACTGGCTTTTAAATTGATATACCTTTTAAGTTCGTTTCCGGCTTCCGAAACAGGTTTTGTGAATTCGTCCATAATACTGAACTTAGGGTTTAGAGATCTTAGCTTTTGGCAGCTTTCTTTTCTTTATCTTTATCTTTTGGTAATGCCTCGGCAATTTTTTCCTCAATGGATTCTTTCAGATGATCGATCTTTTCGGAAATGTCATCTTTAAATTCATTGGATTTTTCTGTAATCTTACGTCTTGTTTCAGCTCCTTTTTCAGGAGCAAATAAGATACCTGCAACAGCGCCTGCGGCTGCTCCAACAAAAAGTCCTGTAGCAAAAACAAAAAAAGTTTTAGATCCTGAATCACTCATAATATTTAGTTTTTAGGGGATTTTTACAAAGATAGTAAAATTTTGTTAACTTTCAAAGTTAATTATTCCACATTTTCATCGCGAAATTGTTTGTTTTTGCTTTTATCAGGATGTTCTATAACCATGTTTTCGGTGAGTGCCTGAATAAATTTGAACTGACTTAAAAACATTTTGGCAATAACCCTGAAAACCGTATAGGTTGGGATGGCGATTATCATTCCGGCGATACCAAAAACTTTTCCGGCCATGATGATGACAAGGAAAATCTCAATCGGGTGGGCTTTCACGCTTTTGGAATAAATAATCGGTTGCAATAAAATATTGTCAATGACATTAGCCACGGAAAAGGTTCCAATAATTATAATTGTAGTAATTAAAACAGCATCGTAATGTCCTGAACTTAAGACGGAAATAACACCCAGTGCTACACCAATTGAAGCACCTATTATAGGACCCAGATAAGGAATGATATTCATCAGCCCGCCTAAAAAACCGATTATAATGGCGTTTTGTATGCCAAAAGCTGTCAGCGCTAGCGAAATAATGGTCATCATGGAGGTGAGTTCGAGCAGAATCCCCAGGAAATATCTGGTAAGCAAAATGCGCGAATCTGTCATAACATGCTGAACATCTTTGATGTATGCTTCGGGGGTGATGGAAATTATGATCGAGCGTAAAAGATTAGGATCTTTTAAAAAGAAAAACGTAAGAAATAAAACAATAAATATTCCCATCAGTATGTTTGAGGTAGCATTGATGACTTGTCCAAAAAAATTAGTGAAATGTGCTACATCCAACAACTGGTTTAATTGCTGGTCAAATAACACGGTAATACTTTGATCGGCATTTAACACATTGTAATCCACCAAAAAAGTATAAATTTTATTTAATGGTTTATAGAAATAATTGCTGACTGCATCTGTATCAATATTAGCGATAATGCGTGCCTGATTGCTGATAAGTGGCACAATAAATAAAATAAAAAGGCCAAATATCATAATCATCACAATAAGGCTTATACCTGAAGCAAGTGCACTATTTATTTTGAAACGATAAATATGAAGTTTTTCAAGGTAGTTTACCAAGGGTCTTCCCAAAAGCGACAACACAGCCGAAATGATCATATAGGTCAGGATATCAGAAAAATACCAACCCAATAAGATAAAAATTAACAGCCCTGTGAGTGGCTTCAAAAATTTTAAAAAGGCATTCATAGAGGTTGAAAAGTTTGGATAAAGATAAGACCTTTATGGAAATGACAAATCAACTGTGGATTGAATTTTATTTTAATCCTATTTTTGGTTTGCTACTTCTCACTCCTGAGTATTGTTATATTGTTCCCTAAACGATTAAACAGCTTGTTATCGCTGTTTAATTGTTGTATTCAGGATCAGTTATTATCCCAAAATATTAGCTTTTATTATGAAATATGTTTCTCAGGAAGCGCTGCGTTGTCTGTATTTTGGTTTGTATGAGCGTTGATTTCGGTTGTTATCATTTGCCGGTTTTATGTTATTCGAAAGGCTACCATCAAAGGGGAAAGGGTGGTTTTGCACTACTGGCACCCTTTTGCCAATCAGCTTTTCAATGTCGCGGAGATTTACCCGTTCTTCCAGCTCGCAAAATGCGATGGCAGTACCTCCGAGACCTGCTCTGCCTGTGCGCCCGATGCGATGAATATAGGTTTCCGGCACATCGGGGAGGTCAAAATTGAAAACGTGTGTAAGTTCGTCAATATCAATGCCTCTGGCAGCAATATCGGTAGCTACTAACACCCGCAGGTTTCCTTTTTTAAAGTCGTTGAGGGCGGCTTGTCTGGCCGTTTGGCTTTTGTTGCCATGAATGGCAGCAGATTTCACATGCATCCCCAGCAGGTATTTCACTACGCGATTGGCTCCGTGTTTTGTTCTGGTAAACACCAATGCTGTCGGAATATTCCTCTCTTCAAGCAAATGATGGAGCAATGCTGGTTTATCTTTTTTATTAGTATGGAAAAGCTGCTGTTCAATTTTATCTACTGTTGAAGTTGGAGGAGTTACTTCCACTTTAACGGGGGTTTTAAGCATCGACTGTGCCAGTTTTTCAATTACCGGCGACATAGTAGCCGAGAAAAACAGTGTTTGCCGTTTGGCAGGCAGATAAGTCATCACACGTTTCACATCGTGGATAAAGCCCATGTCGAGCATGCGATCTGCTTCGTCGAGTACAAAGGTTTCCAGGTGATTTAATTTGATATAGCCCTGGCCAATCAAGTCGAGCAGTCTGCCAGGGGTTGCCACCAGCACCTCAACGCCCCGGCTTAGCGTCCTCACCTGAGAAACCTGCGAAACACCACCAAAAATGACTGTATGTTTCAGACTGGTGAATTTACTGTAAGCCTTAAAGCTTTCGTCAATTTGGATGGCCAGCTCGCGTGTTGGTGTAAGTATGAGAGCACGAATGCCGTTGTGCGATTTTCGCTCGTTATATATATGTTGAATAATCGGCAAAGCAAAAGCTGCTGTTTTGCCGGTTCCGGTTTGGGCACAGCCCTGAATGTCGCGTCCGGCTAAAACTACCGGAATAGCCTGATGCTGAATGGGAGTTGGTGTATTGTATCCCTCAGCAGTTAAAGCCTGAAGAACAGGTTCAATAAGATTGAGTTTTCTAAAAGTCATGAAATTTGAAGTAAATGGAGCCGGATAAGATGTTGCATTTTCTGCGCCGGCAGTAAGTTTTAAATTGATTACGGCTAACAACCTGCCGTTTTCGTAATGGCTACGAAGCTGCAAAGGTAGTTTATTAATTGATGTGATGCGTTTTTTTTATTTATCTGTTGAAATTTCAAGGCTTTTATAGAGAAAGAAAACCTGAACAACAATTTGTCATAAAGGGTTTTACATTTTAATAAAATGATCTTTAGTCATGTTTTCTTTCAGCGTAGAAATTTTTTAGGCAAGATTACGCCCTGTTTCAGAAAATATAGCTAAGGCAATAGGTTCTTTTAAACCAGAGATTCTGGTTATATCAACACTAATTATCTTAACGAGCCATTGTTTTGCATTGAAATTCGGTTATTTTTATACTACTCAGGCAACACTTCTTCTTTATTTAGCTTATCAAACTGGATCTGGATTTTTTCAATATGCAAATCACAAGCTTTAAGTTGTTATTAGCGGGTTGGTAAATATTTCAGGATCAAAGTTAATTATTTTGATTACTCTCTCTGGCTCAATTATGCCCAAAAACCATATCATGGCATGCTGTTAAGTGCATGGTAATGCAGCAAACCTAAAGTTTGCGTGGGAGTGAGATTGAATTAGTCTAGTCGAAGTTATGTTTAAAATTTAAAGGTTCAACATGAATGGTCGAAATAATGCCAAACTTTTTATGAATGATATTTTCGATATCAGTGGCAATTTTGTGACCTTCTTCGATGCTTAAGTCATTTTCAAGCTTAATGTGAAAAGTTAATTCCTGATGGCTTATATAATTATGAATATGAAAATGATGCATATCGATATCTTCTGATCTATACGCATCAACTGATTTTTTGATTTTATCGATTAATTCGGGACTTGGGTTTTCTCCAAGAAGCTTGTTAATAGCCTCTCTTGCAATTTGATAGGTAGCATAAAAAAGCATAATTGAAATAATGGCTCCCAAAACGCTGTCGATCCACCAGAATTTATTAGCAAACAAAATGCCAATTAAAACAACAACAGACGACAAAGCATCTGTACGGTGATGCCAGCCATCAGCTTTAATACTTACATTATTAGTCTTTCTGCCAATATAAAAGGCATATTGAGCTAAAGCTTCTTTCAAAATTATCGAAATGATTGTTACCACGATAGCTATTGTCCCAAAAGTAGTGGATTCGTGGTTTTTGAATTGAATTATGGCATCCTTCAGAAAGTCAAATGCAATAATACCGAGCAAGAACGCAATAAACAACGCTGCAATCTGTTCCCACCGGCCATGTCCGAAAGGATGTTCATCGTCAGGCTTTTTAGAGGATAGTTTTACGCCTACAATCACGATTATTGAACTTAAGGAGTCGGAGAGTGTATGCCATGCGTCAGCAGTCAGGGCGATAGAACCTGTGACCAATCCGGCCCAAAATTTTAGTATAAACAATACGCTGTTTACCACTATTGAGATAATACCTTCCAAGTATCCTGCTTTATGCTTCTCCATTTCCTGAAATTAACGTTTTATGGTTTGCTTAACATTGAATTATTGTTTCTATAGTGTGATATTTATACGGTCAGATGAATTATGCATTACTTTGTTAAACAGTTTGTTATCATTGTTTTGGCACCCAAACCGAAACAGACCCCGATAAACAATGAAATTCGCCCCAGCCTTCATCATTAGTTACAACCGGTTGGGTAATATGTTCCGTTAGGTCGATGTAAGTCGTATTAGCCGAAGCCGTTTGCATATTTTTAGAACCTTCCTGACCATTGCTTAAAAGCACTGCAAGTCCTTCCTTATTTTTGTCGTTGCCACTGCGCGTCCAGCCTATGCAGTTGGGATGATCAAAATAATCAGTTTGATTGCCATAAGCATATTTTTTTCGGGCTTCCAGAAATTTATCAATAATGCACTGATGCCCGGGCATTTCAATTGTATATGTTTTACCGTCTTTTCCCAAATCCCTGTATTTTGCGCCATAATAATCTGCAGCAAAGATACAAGGGTATCCATCACGTCTCAATAAAATGAGTGCATAGGCTAAAGGTTTAAACCATGATTCTACCACCGATTCCAAGGCTTGTAAGGGTTGTGTGTCGTGATTGCTTACCAGCGTAATCGCCAGGTTTGGAATTTCAGAAATTATAGTATTGTTAAAAAGCTCGCGTAAATCGTATGCTTGTCCTTGTTTGCTGGCAGCTGAAAAGTTGTAATGCAAACCCGAATCGAACAGCATTATCCCACCCTCGGTGAGGCTTACAAAATGCTTTAGCGCTGAGATGTTAGTTGACCAATATTCGCCAACAGCAAACAGATTCCGGCCGCTATACTTACGCAAATGGGTGAGCCATTCCATAAAAAAATGAGGTTTTACGTGTTTCACTGCATCAAAACGAAAACCGTCAATGCCTGTCGTATCAAGGAGCCATTCGCCCCAATACAAGAGTTCTTTTCTTACATCCGGATTATTGATATCTAAGTTGCATCCCATTAAATAATCAAAATTACCTTTTTCATGATCAACATCCTCATCAAAGTGCTTACCCTCAAAAAGATAAATAGCGCGCTGATTCTCGTCTAAAGCGTTGTAGTCGGCTGAATTAAAATGCCACCAATGCCATTCAAGTTCAGAATATTTTTTATCCCGTCCAGGAAAGGTAAAATGCGTCCAGGCCTGTATCGTTCTCATTTCCCCGATTGGGACGGTACGGTTATTAACATCGTAGGGTAGCGCCTTAAACTCTTCAGAGAAGTCGGCTCCCATTTTATGATTGAAAACGATATCGGCATAAACTTGAATATTTTCTTTTTGTGCTGCCTTTATTGCTTTGAGGTATGCTTTACGGGTACCATATTTTGTGCGAACAGATCCCTTTTGTTTGAATTCTCCCAGATCGAACAAATCATAAACTGCATAACCAACATCATTTTTGCCGGCAACACCTTTATAAGCAGGAGGAAGCCAAACTGCTGTAATACCCGCCTTAGCAAGTTCTGGAGCGTTTTTGGCCAACTGATTCCATAATGTTCCGTCAGCAGGGGTGTACCAATGAAAATACTGCATCATTACTCCGTTGTATTCTTGCATGTGTGGTTTTCTCCTTCATTGATTAATTTATGACCTTATTTATTATTGCTGGCGTTCAAAGGTAATTAAAATGCCCTTTTCAATTTTTAAAATGCAAACTCTCTTGAATTAATTAATTGAAAAATAAGCTTCATAATCTTTGATTTTAGTTTTCAAAGATTATACGGTAGAATTTACGTTTGTTTACATTTTATGCCTTAACTTTATTTTTTGGCATCCCGAAGCTTCGGGATTCTGGATTCAGTGGCACACTTTGAACCGGTTTATCCACATTCGGTTTACCGGCAACTTGGATATATTCAATTTTTTCAAAGTCAATGCTGTTTAATTCTACAAATCTTTCAACGATTACTGAGAACGTATTTGGTTGTCTATGGTCAACGTTTAGTTCTTCGTGTTTTGTAAGTTCGTTTGATTCATGGCATTTGACTTGTCCTTTTTTGGAGTGTCTTTCGAAACAATCGCGTTTCATATTTCTCAAATCGTCTTGAATTGCTTTTCTGCACGCTTCTCTGAATTTAATATAATTTGTTTTCGGAGCGTTTATTCGTTTTGTATATGAGAAAAATTATGTTGAGCCGTCATTTCTTACCAACTCAAAATTAGTGTAATACTGAACTTTTAGGCGATACGATAAATGACACTTGGATTCCAGAAAATCACCAGTTTTAATCGTTTAATATTTAGGGTCAAAGAGATCCTACTCAATCTGAAACCAAGGATATAGAATTAAATGATTGGGTTTATGCATATCGAGAAATAAATATTTTTGATTAAAGATATAATCAAAGGGAATCAAGCATTCTGTGATGGAAAGCAGATAAAACAAATGGGTTTTGTCTTTCCCGACAATCTATTACTGGTCTCCATTTAATCCGCTTGCTATTAGCGAATATGATTATTTTCGGTGAGTGTGTATCCAAATGCGGCATCATCAAAATTAAACATTGAATTAGTTAATGGTTATGATTACGAGGATATCTCCATCGAAATTATAGATGTCAATAGTCGGGTTATTTCCAAAATCAAGTCATAATTCCCAATTTTTTCAACTTGATATTGGACGAATTGAGCGCATACTTTATCCTGTGAAAGTTCAAACTAGAAAGAACCAGGTGATGAAACAGATTTTTAAAAATTAGCTATTCGAGGTCGGCCGAAATAATCGAAGCACACCTTTTTGAAGAAGCACAAGCCCTGTGTATTATCAGCGTGGTTTATGCTTTTGCGCGCTTTTGGACTCCTAAAATTACTTGAAGCTTAATACACAAAATTTCCGTGTGTATTTTTAATGGTCAGCTTTTTCTGTTTAGCGGCCTCCACGTGGCCAATGATTTGTGCGTCCACCTTGAATTGTTTTGAAATTTCAATCATTTCCAGGGCAGATTCTTTGTCGGTATAAATTTCCATTCTATGACCCATATTAAACACTTTGTACATCTCGTGCCAGCCAGTGCCCGATGATTGCTGTATCATTCGAAACAGGGGAGGGATATCGAACAACTGATCTTTAACGATATGAAGATTCTTAACGAAATGCATCACCTTGGTTTGTGCACCTCCGCTACAATGAATCAGGCCATTGATTTTATGCCTGAATTCTTCTATAATGGGTTTTAGTACAGGGGCATAAGTTCTGGTAGGAGCCAGCACCAATTGCCCTGCGTTTATGCCTTCAATCTCGGTTGGATCAGTTAGTCCGAATGGTCCGCTATACACTAGATCCTCCGGTATTGTGGAGTCAAAACTTTCAGGATATTTTTTAGCCAGAAAATGGCTAAACACATCATGCCTGGCAGAAGTTAATCCATTGCTGCCCATGCCGCCATTATAGTTTTTTTCGTAGCTGGCCTGTCCAAAAGAGGCCAAACCAACAATGACATCACCGGGCCGAATATTGTTTTCTATCACCTGATCACGTCTGATACGTGCAGTAACGGTGCTGTCAACGATAACCGTACGCACCAGATCGCCAACATCAGCTGTTTCGCCTCCGGTAAGGTGAATGCCGATTCCCCAGCTGCGCATTTTTTCAAGGAATTTCTCTGTTCCGTTGATGATGGCGGCGATAACCTCACCGGGAATTTTATTTTTATTGCGGCCAATGGTTGACGAAAGCAGGATCCTGTCGGTGGCTCCTATGCAAAGTAAGTCGTCGGTATTCATCACGATGGCATCCTGTGCAATGTCTTCCCACACGCTCAGATCACCGGTCTCTTTCCAGTAAAGGTAAGCCAGTGCCGATTTTGTTCCGGCACCATCGGCATGCATGATGTTGCAGTATTCCGGATCATTGCCCAGAATATCAGGTATGATCTTACAAAAAGCATTCGGAAAGAGTCCTTTATCCAGATTTTTTATAGCGCGATGTACATCTTCTTTGCCCGCCGAAACTCCCCTTTGTTGATAGCGCTGATCACTCATGATTATTTAAAGATCAGCGATTTTTTTTGCGTATTGAATTCAAATTCACCCATTTGATTCAGTAGTTTTTGTCCGAAAACGAAATTATACCGGCTGTTATGGAAAACTGTCATCTCCACATTTTGAAGTGTACGATTTGCAATTCTGATTTCATCGAATACGATCACGGCGCGATCAGCGATATTGCCTGTTGTGAGCACACGTTGGATATCGCCTTTGAAATTGTCTTTGTCAATTCGGCCGGCATTCAGCAATTCGAGTGCTTTTTGAAGTGATATGGTAACATCGGAGCTACGGTCATAAACAAACTTTTCGTTATAACCATCAAGCAGAAACTGAACCTCGAACAAACCCACATCGTTTTGAACAAAACCAACCTGATTGTCATCAGGATTGATCTTGATAGCAACATTTTCCGAGATTGGTTGATTAGAAGATTTGGGTACAAAATCCTTGCTCAGCACTCTGAACTCTGTGCGTCTGTTGAGTTGATGAGCGGCTTCTTTTTTATCATCGTTATCAAGACTGTTGATATATTCTTCGGTAAGGATGGTACCTTCATCGAAAGTAAAACCATTTACAGTTACTGTTTTAGTGAGTTTTCGCGGGACGCTTTCACCATAGCCTTTTGCCACGAGGCGAGCTCCGTCAATTCCGCGGATAATAAGGTAATCCACCACAGATTGGGCGCGCCGTTGAGAGAGAATATCATTTCTTTCATCTGTGTCGCGAGCATCGGTATGCGAAGACAATTCGATGGTGATGGTCGGATTTTTCTGTAATGTTTCGATCAGCCCTTGCAATGAATCTTCATATTGTGGTTTGAGCTCCCAGCGTGCCAGATCATACAAAATATCGGGAAGCACAATGGGTTCTTCGGGTATGGGTTCCAGATCGAAATCTTTTGTGAAATCGCGACTAAACTCAACGCCTACAGTAGTTTCAACAGCTGTAGCAGTGAAGTAATTATCTTTGTCAACAACAATTTCGTAAGTAGTATTTTTAGCAACCTGGCTGTTAGCAAACAAATAAAAACCTTTGTCGCTTGTGCGCGTGCTCACACTCATGCCGTCAGAACCAATCAGTTGCACGGTAGCTCCTTCGACAAACTGAAGCGTTTGTGCATCTTTCACAGTGCCCGAGATGGTAAAGAGAACCGGAGGTTCAATAAAATAGTAGATATCGTCGGTACCGCGAATGTTGTCTCTGTTGCTCGAGATGAATCCCTGCTCTTCTTCAGGGTGAAAAGTAATGGCAAAATCATCTGCGGTAGAGTTGATAGGATATTTCAGATTTACTGGAGTTCCCCAGTTTCCTGCTGTGTCAACGGTTGTCATAAACACATCGAGGCCACCCATACCGCCATGACCGTTTGAGGAGAAATAGAGTGTGGTATCGTTTCTTAGGAAGGGAAAAACTTCATCGCCTTTGGTATTAACTACTGGGCCAATATTTAATGGACGTGAAAAAGGTTGCGATTTAGAATCTCTTAGGGAAACCCAAATATCTTTTCCGCCAAATCCTCCACGGCGATCGGCAGCAAAATACAAGATCAGTTCATTTTTGCTTAAGGTTGGGTGCCCCACAATATCAAGCGTATCAACACCAATAATTTCAACCGGAACAGGCTTTCCCCAGGAACGTCCGCTGCGGTTACTGGTCATAATCTGGCAGCCGGATTCATGTTTGGGGTCATTGTTGCAGCGTGTAAAATACATGGTATTGAAGGTAGCATTCATAAAGGGTGTACCTTCGTTGGCTTTAGTGTTTACAACATCATTTTCGTCGATCAAAACCGGGGCGCTCCATTCCTCTTTACGATCGATTCGTGAGGTAAATAAATCACTGAAATCCTGTCCGGTATAGCCATCTTTTTCTTTTCCGGTGGCATTTTCACGCGAGGAGGTAAAGATGATCTCATTAAAGTTTGGGGAGGCATAAACGGCTGCAAAATCTGATTCACGGGAGTTGATTTTTTTTAGTGGTGTCAGTTCGTATTTGGAAGGGTTTTCGATCCATTCTTTTACCATAGCGGCCGTTTCGGCTCCCAGTTTACCGCGAGGATCGTCCGGCATGGATTCGGCATACAGTTCGTAATAAGTAATTGCCTCGTCAAATTTTTCGTTGATTTTTAATACTTCAGCAAAATGCAGATAGGCTTCGGGATTTGTTTTGGGAAAGTCGGAACGAATCACACGCTTATAGGTAGCTTCGGCTCGCTTGAACAGGCCGGTAAGTCTGTAGCATTCGGCCATTTGATAGCTTACCCGCATACGTTCTTCAGGATTGCGTTTTACGCGATTATAGGCTTTTTTGTAGCGTTCGGCAGCTATGGTATATTGTTTCTTCTCGAAAGCCTCATCTGCACTTTTTGCAGGGTTGCGTTGTGCAACGCCCTGAAAAGTTATGAGGCTAAAAAAAAGAACTATGAAAAGTTGCAGACTGATCTTCATGCTTTTGATTTCCTTATTTGAACAATAGAACGCTAATTTGACGGATTTATTGACTCGTTTTTTAAATCTCTGTTTTCTGGGGGCTGAATGCTTCCCTGCGCCACAGAATCATCTAAGGCGCGGGATTTTTTTTCGGTTTGATTCGACTTTTTACCATCAAGGTTTATGTCTTTTATAGTTGTATCGCGCTCGATGCGGTCAATTTCTTTGTTTATTTCGTTTTTGAAACCGGCTGAAGCACGTTTCATTTCATTGATTGTTTTACCAATAGTACGTGCCACCTCGGGGAGTTTTTGGGGTCCCAACACTACAAAAAGTACCAGCATAATAATAAGGATTTCCCCTGTTCCAAAATCAAAAAATAGCAATGTCATGATAGCCTGATTTCTGTGAGCAAAAATAGAAAATATAACAACACCATGATGTATAGCTACGGTCAATAAGGTTAGAGTTTTGGGAAACAAAAAAACCGTGTAATAGCATTGCATTACACGGTTCTCAATAGTTTCAAAAAAAAAGGTCATTTCTTTTTTGTTCTTGGATTGGCAGCCTCTTTTGCTGCTGCTTCCTTTTCTTGTTTAGGTCCTTTCAACAGATCAAACACCAGCGGGCTGGCTGTAAACACTGAAGAATAAGTTCCAATAAGTACACCAACCAGCAAAGCGAATACGAACCCGCGAATTACTTCACCTCCAAAAATAGAAATGATGATAAGTACCAGCGCTGTTGTTACTGAAGTATTGAAGGTACGCATCAAGGTGCTGTTCAAACCATCGTTGATGTTAATACGCAGTAGCTTTTTGGGATGCAGCGTAACATTTTCACGAATACGGTCGAAGATAATAACGGTATCATTGATCGAATAACCGATAATCGTAAGAATGGCAGCAATAAAGGCCTGGTCAATTTCCATGCTAAAAGGCAGAATATTGTAGAAGAGAGAAAATACACCCAGTACTATAATTGTGTCGTGGAACAGGGCAACAATACCAGCAAGACCATACTGCCATTTACGGAATCGGATAGCGATGTATCCGAAGATTATGAATAAAGAAATGATAATAGCAGTGATGGCTTTGTTGCGGATATCGTCAGCAATTGTAGGCCCAACTTTTTGAGAGCTCAATATCCCGATCAATTTATCATCGGCTTCCTGATCGGAAGTAAAATCGTTGTAATTGATATCAGTTTGATAGAACGTTTTAAGACTTCTGAAGAGCATTGTTTGGATAATGCTGTCAACTTCGCGGCCCTCATTGTCGATCATGAATTTCGTGGTAATTTTTACCTGACGGTTTGGGCCAAATGTTTTTACTTCGGGCACAGCTTCTGTAAACTCAACAGCTAAGGCATTGCGCACATCAGTAACAGTAACGTCCTGATCAAAACGAACAAGGTAAGTGCGGCCTCCGGTGAAGTCAACACCATAATTTAAACCTCTGAAAGTTAATGAACCTAAACTTACAAGAATCAAAAACGCAGAAATAACATAGGCATTTTTACGCATTCCTAGGAAGTTTAAGTTAGTGTTTGCTAGGAAGTTACGAGTTAACTTGTTATCAAAAGTTATGGTTTTGTTTTTATCCAGCAGGTAAACAAAAACCATCCTTGAAATAAAGATTGATGTGAAAAGCGAAGTAAGCAAACCAATAATCAGAGTAGTGGCAAATCCCTGAACGGGGCCTGTTCCGAAAGTATAGAGTACAATTCCTGTTAAAAGGGTAGTAACGTTACCGTCGATAATAGCCGAATAAGCGTTTTTATAACCGTCATCGATTGCCAGCCTGATTCCTTTGCCGGCACGAATTTCTTCTTTGATGCGTTCGTAGATGATTACGTTAGCATCTACTGCCATACCTAAGGTGAGCACGATACCGGCGATGCCGGGTAATGTAAGAACGGCTCCCAGTGAAGCTAACACACCGAACAGAAAGAAGATATTGGTAAACAAAGCCAGGTCGGCAACCAAACCAGATTTATTGTAGAAGAATGCCATGTAAATCAGCACCAGGCCGAAAGCCAGAACAAATGACCAAAGGCCTGCATTTACTGCTTCGCGACCCAATGAAGGACCAACAACGGCTTCCTCCATAATTCTGGAAGGAGCAGGTAATTTACCGGCTTTTAAAATATTTGCAAGGTCTTGTGCCTCAGTCACAGTCATATCGCCACCAGAGATAGATGAGCGACCGTTTGGAATTTCGTCGTTAACTACGGGGTAAGAGTAAACATAACCATCAAGAACGATAGCAACCTGTTTACCAATGTTTTCTCCGGTGAGGCGTTTCCATGTTTTAGAGCCTTCGCTGTTCATTTGGATAGTAACTTCTACGCGTCCGTTTTGATCGTAATCCTGGCGGGCATCTACAATCACATCGCCACCCAGCGCAGCCTTGTTATCGCGTGAAGCTTTTAGTGCAACCAGTTCGAGCAGGTTGGCTTGTCCGGTAGCACGGGGCTTTACTGTCCAGGCAAGGATCATATTTCTTGGGAAGATCGACTTCACCTTGCGTAACATTTGGTTAACTTTGGCAGTGTCTTTTATAGCTGCTGTACCAACTCTTGCGGTATTTCCGGGGAAGAAGCGCCCACTTTCGTCCTGCACATAGGAAGGCATCAGATAAGCATAAAGCGGATTTTGGGCTGCATATTCTTCAAAGGTAAGGTCTTCTTGTGCTGTTGTGTCTGATGAAAGTTGATTCATCAGTGAGCTGGTGTCTTCATCAGCGAGCTGATCAGCTAAAGTTTCTTTAGCAACTTCTTCATTTGGGGCTTTGGCATCAGTTTCTTCGGAAGGGGCATCTTCTTTTTTGGAAGTACTTTCTTTGGGTTCAGCAGTTCCTCCAAGTTCTTTGAGGCGTTGGTTAGCTTCATCAAAAAAGCCGTAAATTTCGGAAAAGTTGTAGGTTTCCCAAAATTCGAGCTGTGCAGTACCCTGTAGCAGTTTTCTTACACGTTTGGGGTCTTTGATGCCGGGAAGTTCAACAAGAATACGACCGGAGGTAGCCAGTTTTTGTATATTAGGCTGTGTAACACCAAAACGGTCGATACGCGTTCTTAAAATCTGGAAAGAACGATCGATAGCGCCTTCTGTTTCGGCTTTTATTACTGCCAGGACTTCTGAATTTGTCGAATTTACGGTGATACCTTTGTCTTTAAATTCAAACAAAAAGATGGAAGCAAGACTAGCATTTGGATCGATTTCCTGAAATGATTGTCCGAAAAGCGTAACGAAATCATCCTGACTATTTTTTTGTTTTTCCTTGGCAAGCTGCATGGCCTGAACAAATATCTCATCAGTACTATTTCCGGAAAGTGCCTGAATGATATCACTTACAGAAACTTCCAATACCACGTTCATACCACCTTTGAGGTCGAGACCCAGATTGATTTCGCGTTCTTTTACATCCTGGTAGGTGTATTTATCAATTAAAATATTGTACACCACTTGGTTGTTCATCGAATCCAGGTAATAGGTTTCGCGGGCTTTTGTAATAGAATCGAGGTAATGACCGTACATCAAATCATCTCCCTGCGCAAGTGCATTAGCCTGCTTTGCAGCTACTTCGCTATTAGCATATTCTTTGGCATCCTTCTCAATTTTTTGAGTTACAAATGTGAAAGAAAGCTGATAAAGCGATACGAGTGCAAAGGCGATGGCAAATACCTTGATAGCTCCTTTGTTCTGCATTTGAATTGTGAATTAAATTAACTTCTATCTTTCTACTGAATTTTTTTCGAGGGTGCAAAATTAGAATAATATTTGACAACTCCCAATAATTCAGTATTTAAAAACAAGCTATGAAATTATTCTCAGCCTTGGCTGTAAAACTTGCTGTATTAGAGGTTATAAAGGCACTAACCAAATTTATTGCGCAAGCTTTTAGCCTTAATTTTTAATATTTGAGCCATTTCCACAATTCTCTATAGCTGGGTTTTTTGCCGTACATCAAAATACCGGTACGGTAAATTTTTGCGGCAAACCAAGTGGTAAATAAGAACCCACTAATGAGCAGTGCCATAGAGATGACCAATTCTCCGTAGGGAACACCAAACGGAATGCGCACCATCATTACAACAGGCGAAGTGAATGGAATTATTGATAGCCAAAAAGCCAGAGAACCTTCCGGATTGTTTACAATGAAATTACTGATTACCAGACCGAGAATAAGCGGAATAGAAACTGGCAACATGAACTGTTGTGTGTCGGCTTCATTATCCACTGCCGAGCCAATGGCTGCAAACAAAGCCGCATACAGCAAGTAACCACCTAAAAAATAAAATATAAAACTTCCGATGATTACTGGAAAGTTAATGGCTTCAACGACTTCAAAAACTTTTAAAACTGCTGTATTGTCCATTTCAGGAAGTACAGTGTTTGCCTGGTTCATCATTGAACCTCCTGCACTTAAAGCCTGCGGCCCTTCCGGAACACCATATATTAACATGAACACGCCATAAATGCTTCCGGTGAGTACAATCCAAAGCAAAAATTGTGTAAGCCCAACTAAGGCAATGCCCAAAATTTTTCCCATCATCAATTCAAAAGGCCTCACCGAGCTGATGATAACCTCAACAATTCGGCTGGTTTTTTCTTCGATGATGCCGCGCATCACCTGCGACCCAAAAATGAAAATGAAGAAATAGATCAAAATCGATCCAAAAAGCCCCAGTGCGACATTGATTTCAGTGAAAGATTTGGTCTCACCTCCGTCTTCATCTATTCTGATAGTAACCAGATTGATAGATGTTTTAGCTGATTTTATTACCTCCGGATCGATGCCGCTGGCTAGTAATTTCTTGGTTTCTACCTCCTTGCTCATGGTAGTTTTAATGTAGGAAGAAACATTGAGAGGTATCTGGCGATTGCTGTAAACTTCGGCATTTACAGGGATATTCAGCTCCGGGCGTGGAATGTAAACCAGCATATCATATTGGCCATCAATCACTTTTTGTTTGAGGCTGTCAACTGATTCAAAAACATAATGAAACTGCAAATTATCTGCTTGTTCAAACTTGCCTATAAACCAATTTGTCTCGTCAACTACAGCAATATTTTTATCGCCAATATTTTGAAGCGTAGCCAGAATCACAGGAACAATCATCAGTGCTGCCATCAAAAGCGGGCCAAGAAAAGTCATGATGATAAAACTTTTTTTCCTAACTCTGGTGATGTATTCACGTTTTAATATCAGTAAAATCTTATTCATCGCCAGCGGGTTTAGCAGGTTTTCCAACTTTTTGAATAAAGATATCATTCATACTGGGCAGTAATTCCTGAAATGATGCCACTTCGCCCAAAGGAAGCATCATTTTCAGTAATTCGTTGCTGCTTAGCGAAGATGCAGTTTTGATGTGAAGTTTGATCTTGCTGAGTTCAGATTTTACGTTGAGCAATTCAACCGGAAGGCTTTCCAAAATTGTGTTCCAACCGTTAACCGGATAGTGAATTTCACAGTTGTAGGTATAATTGCGGTTGGCAATTTTTAGAGCGTTTACCTCACCTTCCAATATTTTTTTCCCCTGATTGATAAGAGCAATCTGATCGCATAATTCTTCAACGGAAGCCATATTGTGGGTCGAAAAAATAATGGTTGCCCCCTGTTCTCTTAATTTAAGTATTTCAGCTTTCAGCAAGTTCACGTTGATAGGATCAAATCCGCTGAATGGCTCGTCAAAAATGAGTAATTCGGGCTTGTGCAGCACCGTAACCACAAACTGGATTTTTTGCTGCATACCTTTCGAAAGCTCTTCCACTTTGCGATCCCACCAGTTGAGGATGTCAAACCTCTCGAACCAGTCTTTTAGCTTAGTTTTTGCCTCATGTTTCGACAAGCCTTTAAGCTGAGCCAGGTATATCGCCTGTTCGCCAACCTTCATTTTTTTGTACAGGCCACGCTCTTCCGGCAAATATCCAATTCGTGTAATATGATCAGCCTGAAGCGCTTGTCCCTTAATCAATACCTTTCCGCTATCGGGCGCAGTTATCTGATTGATGATTCGGATGAGCGAGGTTTTGCCGGCACCGTTGGGTCCTAACAGGCCAAAGATTTTATTTTGCGGGATTTCGATGCTAACATCATCCAGCGCCAGGTGATTCGCGTAACGTTTTGTAACTTCTTGTATGCTAAGGTAGGCTTGCATCCGGATGATCTATCAACTAAAAAAATCTTTCATCTTGTTGAAATAGCTTTTTTCACTGGCAGTTGGGTTAGGTTTAAAATTATCAGCTTTTTCCAGTTTTTCCAGTATTTCAGTTTCTTCTTTGGTGAGGTTTTTTGGCGTCCACACATTTATATTCACCAGAAGATCGCCAGTTCCATAGCTATTTACACTGGGTAATCCTTTGCCTTTCAAACGGAGCACTTTTCCGGATTGCGTTCCGGGATTGATTTTCATCCGTGCTTTTCCATCGATGGTAGGCACTTCTATCTGAGCACCAAGCGCAGCTTGCGGAAAGCTGATGAAAAGGTTATGAATCAAATTATTGCCATCGCGTTCGAGCTCAGGATGTTTTTCTTCTTCAACCAGGACGATCAGGTCGCCTGGAATTCCCCCGCGAGCTCCGGCATTGCCTTTACCACTTAATGACAACTGCATGCCTTCTGCCACACCAGCAGGTATATTCAGGCTGATGATTTCTTCATCTCTCACTACGCCATTACCCTGGCAGTGCGTACATTTTTTGGTGATTATTCTTCCTTCACCACCGCAGCTCGGGCAGGTGGAAGTGGTTTGCATTTGCCCGAGAAAAGTGTTGGTTACCTGAGTGATATGTCCGCTGCCATTACAGGTAGAGCAGGTGGCATAGCTGCTTCCGTTGTCGGCGCCGGTTCCTTCGCAATGCTTGCAGGAGACGTATTTGTTTACCTTGATCTTTTTTTCAACTCCGTTGGCAATTTCTTTGAGATTGAGTTTTACCTTTACCCTTAGATTGGAGCCTTTGTTAACGCGTCGTCGCTGACTTCTTGAGCTGCCAAAGCCGCCAAAAGCACCTCCAAAAATATCACCAAACTGGCTAAAAATATCATCCATGCTCATGCCACCTCCGCCAAAGCCACCTCCTGCTGCGCCACCAACACCGGCATGGCCATATCGGTCGTATCTGGCTTTTTTGTCAGGATTACTCAACACTTCATAAGCTTCGGCAGCTTCTTTGAATTTTTCTTCTGCAGATTTGTCATCTGGATTTTTGTCCGGATGATACCTTAAAGCCATTTTGCGGTAGGCTTTTTTTATCTCTGTTTCCGAAGCGTTACGGTCTATTTCAAGTATTTCGTAATAGTCTCTTTTCGACATAAATAAATATTATTGAATTAGTTACCTACTACTACGCGGGCAAAACGAATTACTTTTCCGTTGAGCAGGTAGCCTTTTTGAATCACATCTAACACTTTGCCTTTGAGTTCCGGCTCCGGAGCAGGAATATTTGTGAGTGCTTCATGGAAATCTGTGTTAAAAGTTTCGTTTAGGGCTTTCATTTCAGCTAATCCTTTTTGCTGCAATGTTTTAATTAACTTATTATAAATTAAGTTAATGCCTTCGACTGTTGCTTCGGGAGCATGCTGCCCTTCCATGGCTTGCAATGCACGTTCAAAATCGTCAACAACCGGAAGCAAGGCTTTAATCACATCTTCTGAAGCGGTTTTGCTTAGTTCTATCTTCTCTTTAAGGGTTCTTTTTCTAAAGTTATCGAACTCCGAGAATAATCGCAGGTATTTGTCGTTTAGCTCATCATATTTTTCCTGGGCAACCCCATCTTGTTGTTTTTTCTTTCGGTCTTTTCTCACTCGCGTGCGTTTCTGTTTAAGGTCGCCCGATTGATCCTTTGGTTTCGAATCCTGTTTTTGTTTTTGAGTAGTGTTATCGTCAATTTGAACATCTTCGAAACCTTCCATTTCCCTACTGTTATTTTTCTGCTCTTCCATAATTTTTCTTTACAAGATTTTTGCGGGTGGCACATCAAAGATTTTGCCAGCGGCATAGGTCTTGCCAAAATGACAGACCGAATAATTTTAACTAGATGCGTTCGATTTTAGCGCCTAAAGCCTGCAACCTTTTATCGATGAATTGATAGCCGCGATCAATCTGGTCGATATTATCAATAATGCTTTCTCCTCTGGCCGAGAGTGCTGCTATCAGCAAAGCTACGCCGGCGCGAATGTCGGGAGAACTCATTCTGATTCCTTTGAGAGGATGTGCATGATTTAATCCAATTACATTGGCACGGTGCGGATCGCAGAGGATAATCTGAGCCCCCATATCAATGAGCTTATCCACGAAAAACAGACGGCTTTCGAACATTTTTTGATGGATCAATACGGTCCCTTTTGCCTGAGTGGCCACCACCAGCACAATACTTATCAGGTCGGGTGTAAAACCTGGCCAGGGTGCATCGGCTATGGTCATGATTCCACCATCCATAAAGGTTTCAACCTCATAACTTTCCTGCTGAGGTATGATGATATCGTCGCCTTCAAACTGTAATTTTATTCCCAATTTTTGAAATACCTGCGGAATCATTCCCAGAGATTCGATCCCTGCGTCCTGAATTCGGATGGCAGAGCGTGTCATGGCCGCCATACCGATAAAACTTCCCACTTCGATCATATCGGCCAAAAGGCAGTGTGAAGTGCCGGCAAGGTTTTTAACACCAATGATCTTGAGTAAATTGGATCCGATACCTTCAATGCGGGCTCCCATCCTTACAAGCATTTCGCACAGCTGCACGATATAAGGTTCGCAGGCTGCATTAAATATGGTAGTAGTTCCTTTAGCTAAAGTGGCAGCCATAATAATGTTTGCTGTTCCGGTAACCGAAGCCTCGTCCAGCAGCATATAAGCGCCGCTTAACCCTTGAGGTGCTTCAATTTCGTAGCATTTGTTTTGGATGTTTTCAATAAAACATGCCCCAAGTTTTTGCAACCCGATAAAATGAGTGTCGAGCCTTCGGCGCCCAATTTTATCGCCACCTGGATGAGGAAGGTAAGCCTTATGAAAGCGTGCTAATAATGGCCCCAAAATCATGATGCTGCCTCTAAGGCTGGCAGCACGGCGGATAAATTCTTCTGATTTTAGGTAGTCGAGCTCAATGTGATTTGCGGTGAGATTTACTTTAGAACGCGAAATACGTTCCACTTCAACACCCAATCCTCCGAGGAGGTCGATCAGGTTGTTTACATCCAGGATATCAGGCAGGTTTGTAATGGTTACAGTTTTTTCAGTTAACAGGCAGGCGCATAAAATCTGAAGGGCCTCATTTTTTGCTCCCTGCGGCTTAATTGTTCCACTTAAAGTGCCTCCTCCTGTGATTCTGAATGAGCCCATAACAAAATGCTTTGTTTTAATTTTTGCTTATTTTAGCGTCTGTTGGAATTTCCCCGGCTTTTGAAATTATCTTTTTTCTTGTTGGGTTTTTTCTTTTTGTTTGCTGCTTGATTAGCAGGTGTTTTTCCGATCACTTCTGAGGGTGAAACCAATTTTGTATTTTCTGGAAGTGAGAGGGCCCCATCCGAGACGCGCTCCAGCTCGGCCAAAATGATTGGGTCGTTCACTGTTTCGCGATTCCAATTGAGGTAGTCTTTCTTGAGTTGATTTGCGATAGCAAATGTGATCGCTCGTTTTTCATCTTCGTCTTCGATAGATTTGGCTACATTAATCATTTCCATCAAATAATGGCCATAGTGACCATATTTGGGTTTCTTTTGGCCATAGCCCGGATGTTTGGGCTTGATATTTTGAATTTCGTTGGCGGGAATCTCGAAAGGGCCGTCCACATCAAGTTTGTAATCGGCGATGATATGCAGATGATCCCAGAGTTTGTGAAGGTAATCATCAGTTTCTTTTACCTGTGGATTCATTTGTGCCATAACCGAAACTACAAAATGTGCAGCAGCTGTGCGTTGCTTGCGATCTTCGATGGTAAGCAGGTGCTCAATCATGGATTGGATGTTGCGTCCGTATTCCGGAATAACCATTTTTGATCTTATTGTATTGTAAGTAAGAGAATCGTTTGTCATGCTATTAAATTTTTATCCAATGTTAAGTTTAGGCGTCTTAATCTGAAAATAAAAGTGAGTAAGCTTAGATTTGCACCAGCGGCAAAATTACACAATATACCCTAAGTGTGTGCTATACAATTTTAAGGCGGGCAAATTTTAGTAAAAGTTGCTTCTGTCCGTAGGCTGCAAATTGCACAGTTGCTTTACGATTGGCGCCAGTACCTTCGATACTGATGATTTTTCCTTTTCCAAATTTTTGATGAGTTACTTCCATGCCATTTTGCAAGGCTTCCAGATCTGAGGCTTCAAAATCACCTTCTGAAGAAACAGCAACAGTGCTTTGGTTTTGCTGTGTTGCCTGCTGCATGGATTTGAGTTTAGACCCTTCAGCTATTTTGGAAAAGTCTTCTGTTGTTGCTTTTCTGCGAATGCCTGCTTTGCGGGGTTTGTCGATAAGTTGCTCATTGATCTCTTCCAAAAAGCGCGAAGGTTCGCATAAACTGAGGTTTCCCCAACGATAGCGGCTTTCAGCATAACTGAGTGTGAGCTTGGTTTTGGCTCTTGTGATAGCAACATAAAAGAGCCTGCGTTCTTCTTCCAGTTCGGCTCTTGTGCCTAGCGACTGGATTGAAGGGAAAAGGTTTTCTTCTATTCCAACCACATAAACATAAGGAAACTCAAGGCCTTTGGCCGAATGGATGGTCATCATGCTCACATAATCATCGTCTTCAGGGTCTTTTTTATCAGCATCAGTTAGCAATGCAATATCTTGCATAAAATCTGCCAGTTTCACGCCCATTTGTTCTCCGGTGGCTTCATCCACTTGCTTGTCAGAAAACTCCATGATAGCATTGAGGAGCTCTTCGATATTTTCGATCCGGCTGATACCTTCGGGGCTGTCGTCTTCCTTTAAGGCTGCTACAATCCCTACACTACTATTAATGTGTTTGGCCAGTTCAAAAGCAGTTTTTGTTTCATGCAAAGCCTGAAAACTTCTGATCATATTCACAAAATCATGCAGCTTGTTCTGAGCTCCGCGATTGATATCGTTGGGAATGAGCGACGGCTCGTTGATTAAATTCCAAACGCTGATTTCCTGCTCATTAGCTGCTACTATAAGCCGTTCGATAGTGGTTTTTCCAATGCCGCGAGCAGGGTAATTGATAATACGTAACAAAGCCTCCTCATCGAGAGGGTTTATTACTAATCTGAAATAAGAGAGGAGATCTTTAACTTCTTTACGAGCATAAAACGACAAACCACCAAAGATGCGGTATGGAATTCCTTGCTTGCGTAAAGCTTCTTCTATCGAACGCGATTGTGCATTGGTCCTGTAAAGGATGGCAAAATCTTTGTTTTTAAGCTGTTTCGACATTTTGTGTTCGAAAATAGCATTGGCAACCAGAACGCCTTCTTCATTATCTGAAGTTGCACGCAACAAACTGATTAATTCACCTTGTTCTTTATCCGTCCAAACTTTTTTCTTGATTTGATCCTTGTTATTTTCAATTACATGATTTGCGGCATCAACAATAATTTTAGTTGAGCGGTAATTCTGCTCTAGTCTTATTAAGGTGTGATCAGGATAATCATTTTTAAAATTCAGGATATTCTGAATGTTTGCCCCTCTAAAAGCATAAATACTCTGGGCATCGTCGCCAACCACACAGATATTTTCGTTTAGTGCGGCAATACGCTTTACAATAAGGTATTGAGCGTGATTAGTGTCTTGATACTCATCGACCAAAATATACTTAAAACGATGCTGATATTTATAGAGCACTTCAGGAAAATCGCGAAGAAGCACATTGGTATTGAACAAAAGATCATCGAAATCCATAGCGTTGGCTCTTTTGAGCCGGGCGTTGTAGTTTTTAAAGATATCACCAATCAAGGGCTTGCCGGCTTGTAAATCAGCCGTGCGGATATCGGGATTATTAAGGTAGTCCTCAGCGGAAAACAGATTCGATTTGGCATTCGAAATACGGTGCAAAACAAAAGAAGGTTTGTACACCTTGGGATCGAGGTTCATATCCTTGAGGATATTGCGAATCAGCTGTTTTGTGTCGTCAGTATCGTAAATCGTAAAATTAGACGGATAGCCAAGGTGATGTCCTTCAACGCGCAGGATTCGGGCGAAAATGGAATGGAAAGTCCCCATCCAAACGTTGCGGGCTTCCTGACTACCAACTAATTGTATCACCCTCTCTTTCATCTCACGAGCTGCTTTATTTGTAAAAGTCAATGCCAGAATTTGAAAGGCATCAACGCCTTGTTGCAACATATAGGCAATGCGAAAAGTAAGGGCGCGTGTTTTTCCCGATCCGGCACCGGCAATAACCATTACCGGACCATCGATTGTTTGTACAGCCTTACGCTGTGGCTCGTTTAACTGTTGTAGTAATTCAATCACTGAACTAAGTTTTTGGGTTGCAAAGCTACATTATTTCGTGAGAAGGATGGGCGTGTTGAGGATATTTAATGGGGGACGATGGTGTAGCTGTTTTCATAGTTGTTTTGGTTGTTGGAGTTGTCTATGTCGTTGCCGTTGTTATTGTTGTGAATTGTAATGCTTTCATAAAAATTAGGGGCTTCAGTTCTGAGAGGTGTTGAGTAAAGGTTTTGATTTTAGTAGATAAAAACCTTGATTGTTTTGTTAAGCGATACTTAAATCCCTCAATTTTTTTGGGGTTTGGGGCTACAATGCAACGCTTAGAGAAGAAAATAATGAGGTCATCTTAACTCATAATCGTTTACAGTTTTCCTTTATCACATTTATTTGCAGTAATAAAACCGATAGAAGTTTTTGTAGGGCTAGGGAATATTTGATAAATGGTAAAACAATAACTTTGTGAAAAAAAAATAAGGAAGTTCTTGTTCGGTAAAAAAATCTTTTTACCTTTGCAGCCCCAAAACGTTGGGAAGTTAAAAGTAACTGGAAACGATATAGTTAAAGGAACCTGATAAGCTAAAACGTAATAGGTTTCTTCATGTGAGGGCTCAAAAATGCCGAAAATATTAGCTCACATGTGTTTTTAGAACCTTTGCCAACAAGGTTTATCCCTCCTTCAACTACATCCCTTAAAGTGTTAAGAAATTAATTTAGAGCAAAGTATTGTTTGTTTACGAATTTATGGTACTTTTGCGCTCCCAAAATCGGGTTAAATTAACAATAAATTAAATAGTTTAAAATGCCGACTATTCAACAATTAGTGCGAAAAGGGCGCCAAAAACTGGTTGATAAAAGCAAGTCTCCTGCACTGGATTCATGCCCACAACGACGCGGAGTTTGTGTAAGGGTTTATACTACTACCCCCAAAAAGCCTAATTCGGCCATGCGTAAAGTGGCCAGGGTTCGTTTAACAAATGGAAAAGAAGTGAATGCTTATATTCCTGGAGAAGGTCACAACCTACAGGAACACTCAATTGTAATGATTCGCGGAGGTCGTGTGAAAGATTTACCTGGCGTTCGTTACCACATCATTCGTGGAGCACTTGATACCTCTGGTGTAGAAGGTCGTTCGCAGCGTCGTTCGAAATATGGTACCAAACGCCCAAAGAAAAAATAAGATAGTCATAACTAACAGTGTTTTTCAGTCTAAGATTTTAATCAATGAGAAAAGCTAAACCAAAAAAAAGAATCATTTTGCCTGACCCAAAATTTGGGGATGTTATGGTTACAAAGTTTGTGAATAACATTATGCTCAAAGGCAAAAAAAATATTGCTTATCAGGTTTTTTATGAAGCCATGGAGATCGTTGGTCAAAAAACCGGCGAGGATGCTGTTGAGGTTTGGAAAAAGGCTTTGGCAAACGTTACTCCAGCTGTTGAAGTTAGAAGCCGTCGTATCGGTGGTGCAACTTTTCAGATTCCTTCAGAAATTCGTCCTGGCCGTAAGCAATCCATTGGCATGAAAAACCTTATTGGCTATTCCCGTAAACGTCACGAGAAATCAATGGGACAAAAACTTGCAGGTGAAATTATGGCTGCTTATAAAGAAGAAGGTGCAGCATTTAAGAAAAAAGAAGATACCCATAGAATGGCAGAGGCCAATAAGGCTTTCTCTCATTTTAGATTCTAGTAATTAAGGCAAATACGCTTACAAATAAAATGGCAGACGCAAAGACCATACAAAATCTGAAACATACCCGTAATATTGGCATTATGGCTCATATTGACGCGGGTAAAACTACTACTACAGAGCGTATCCTTTACTATACCGGACGCAGCCATAAACTGGGTGAAGTTCATGAAGGTTCTGCTACCATGGACTGGATGGTTCAGGAGCAGGAGCGGGGCATAACTATTACCTCAGCTGCTACGACTGTTTTCTGGGATTTTGATCAGGAAAAATATAAGATAAATATTATTGATACTCCCGGGCACGTTGACTTTACCGTTGAGGTTGAGCGTTCCTTGCGTGTGCTGGATGGCGCTGTTGCACTGTTTTGTGCTGTAGGTGGCGTTGAACCCCAATCTGAAACAGTTTGGCGACAGGCTGATAAATATAAGGTGCCAAGGCTTTGTTTTGTTAACAAAATGGATCGCTCAGGAGCGGACTTTTATAGCGTTCTTGAGCAAATTAAAGACCGTCTTGGGGCAAACCCTATTCCCCTGCAAATTCCCATGGGTGAAGAGGATACTTTTATTGGCGTTGTAGATTTGATCCGTAATAAGGCATTTGTTTGGGACGATAGTTCTAAAGGCGTTGTTGTCGTAGAAGTGCCTATACCAGATGATCTTAAAGAAACAGCCGAGAAATATCGTCTCAAACTTATCGAAGGCGTTGCCGAAGATAATGATGAGTTGCTCGAAAAATTCCTCGACGATCCGGAGAGTATTACTGAGGACGAAATCGTTGCTCAGATTAGAAAAGCCACTGTCGAATTGCGGATAAATCCCGTAATGTGCGGTTCAGCTTTCAAAAATAAAGGTGTTCAAATGCTGCTCAACGGCATTATCCAGTTCTTGCCTAGTCCGCTTGATGTAGATGCAGTAAAAGGTATTAATCCAAAAACGGATAAAGAAGAATTAAGAAAAGCTAGTGTTGATGAGCCATTTAGCGCTTTGGCCTTCAAAATTGCAACGGATCCGTTTGTAGGACGCATTGCCTTCTTTCGTGTTTACTCTGGTGTGCTCGAAGCAGGCTCGTATGTTTATAATGCTTCTACCGGAAAAAAAGAGCGTATTTCGCGTATCATGCAGATGCATGCCAATAAGCAAAATCCACTTGACAGAATAGAAGCTGGCGATATTGGTGCAGCTGTTGGATTTAAACAGATTCGTACAGGGGATACTTTGTGTGTTGAAAACAGACCTATCCTCTTGGAATCTATGACATTCCCTGAGCCTGTGATTCATGTATCGATTGAGCCAAAAACTCAGGCTGACATGGATAAAATGTCAGTTGCTCTTGCAAAACTTGCCGAAGAAGATCCTACTTTCCGTGTGAAAACGGATGAGAATTCGGGTCAAACCATTATTTCCGGTATGGGTGAATTGCATCTTGAAATTTTGGTTGATCGGTTGAAACGAGAGTTCAAAGTAGAAGCTAATCAGGGTCGTCCACAGGTTGCTTACAAAGAAGCGCTTACGGCAAAAGCCAGTCATCGTGAAACCTATAAAAAACAAACCGGAGGTAAAGGTAAGTTTGCTGATATCATCTTCGAGATTGGACCTGCTGATGATGGTGTTGTTGGATTGCAGTTTGTTGATGAAGTAAAGGGCGGTAATATTCCACGCGAATTTATCCCTGCAATCCAGAAAGGTTTCAGAGAGTCTCTTTCTAATGGTGTTTTGGCTGGTTATCCTGTTGACAGCATCAAAGTAAGATTGATAGATGGCTCATTCCATGCAGTGGATAGCGATGCCCTTTCATTCGAGATGGCTGCCAGGTTAGGTTATAAAGAAGCATGCAGAAAAGCAAAATCAATTTTATTAGAACCTATCATGAAGGTTGAGGTACTTACACCGGACGATTTTCTGGGTGAAGTTACAGGCGACCTGAATAAACGTCGCGCTATTGTGCGCGAAGTGACTGCTAAAGTTAGTGGTCAGGTAATAAAAGCCGATGTTCCGTTATCTGAAATGTTTGGATATGTAACATCGCTACGAAGTTTAACTTCCGGACGTGCCACCTCGAGCATGGAGTTTAGTCACTATGCTCCGGCACCTGAAAATGTTGCTGAGGAAGTTATCAATAAAGCTAAAGGAATTATCAAATAATTGTAAACAATAATAATTCTTCAACGTGAGCCAAAGGATTAGAATAAAATTAAAGTCATACGATCATAACCTGGTTGATAAATCAGCGGAGAAGATTGTGAAGACCATTAAAACCACAGGTGCTGTGGTAAACGGGCCTATTCCGTTGCCAACAGACAAAAAGATTTACACTGTGTTGCGTTCAACATTCGTACACAAAAAGTCAAGAGAACAATTTGAGCTTTCGTCATACAAACGCTTGCTCGATATTTACAGCTCGACTTCCCAAACGATCGACGCATTGATGAAGCTTGAGCTTCCAAGTGGTGTAGAAGTAGAAATTAAAGTTTGACCTGTTGCATTAGCAGCAAGAAATACAAAAGCATAGTATCATGTCAGGAATACTTGGAAAAAAGGTTGGAATGACCAGCATATATGACGAAAGCGGGAAAAATATTCCTGTTACTGTTATCGAAGCTGGTCCATGTATCGTGTCACAGATCAGAACCAAAGACGTTGATGGTTATGATGCGGTTCAGCTTGCTTATGGCGAGAAAAAGGAAAAACATACCACCAATGCATTGAAAGGTCATCTACATAAGGCTGGCACCGGCCCAAAAGCTATGATTGCAGAATTTACCCGATTTGAAAAGAAAAAGTCTTTGGGTGAAACTGTTACTGTAGAGGTTTTTATGGAAGGCGAATTTGTCGACGTTGTTGGGGTTACTAAAGGTAAAGGTTTTCAGGGTGTAGTAAAACGTCATGGCTTTGGTGGAGTTGGTCAGGCTACCCATGGGCAGCACAACCGCCTCAGAGCACCTGGTTCAATTGGAGCCTCTTCTTATCCCTCACGCGTTTTCAAAGGAATGCGTATGGCTGGCAGAATGGGTGGCGATCGGGTGAAGCTAATAAATCTTCAGATCGTTAAAATAATCCCCGAAAAGAATTTGATTTTAGTTAAAGGTGCTGTTCCAGGACCTAAGAACGGATTTTTAAAAATTGAAAGATGGAATTAGTAGTACATAAAATCAGCGGCGAAGCAACAGACCGTAAAGTAACGTTGCACGACGATGTGTTTGGCATCGAGCCCAATGATCACGCGATCTATCTTGACACAAAACAGTTTCTGGCAAATCAGCGTCAGGGTACGCACAAGTCGAAAGAAAGAAATGAGATAGCAGGAAGCACTCGCAAGATTAAAAAGCAGAAAAGTACTGGTACAGCTCGTGCCGGTAGCATCAAATCGCCTCTTTTTGTGGGTGGTGGTCGTGTTTTCGGGCCTCAACCACGCGATTATAGCTTTAAACTGAATAAAAAAGTTAAAAGACTTGCACGTAAATCTGCACTCTCTTACAAAGCAAAAGAGCTTGAGATCGTAATTTTGGAAGACTTCAGTTTTGAAGGTCCAAAGACGAAGAATTTTGTAAATATTCTCAACAGTTTTGATTTGCAGGGTGCTAAGAGTCTTTTTGTGATGCCTAAAGCTGATCAAAACGTAGTGCTTTCATCCAGAAATCTGCAACGCACCAAAGTTGTTACTGCAAACAGTTTGAATACCTATGATATTTTGAACGCAAAGAAATTGTTTGTGCTGGAGAGTTCATTGAAGACAATCGAAGAGATTCTGGCTTAATTTAGGAATATAAAAAGGTAAATAGCAATGGAAATCATTCAAAAGCCGGTAATAACGGAGAAAATGACCGCACAGGGCGAAAAGCTCAACCGGTATGGCTTCATTGTAGATAAGCGTGCCAACAAACTGCAGATCAAACAGGCAATCAAAGAGCTGTACGATGTGGAAGTTGTAGCCGTGAATACAATGAATTTTGATGGAAAGCTGAAGTCGCGTTACACAAAAACCGGCATAATAGCCGGTAAAACCAATGCTTTTAAAAAAGCTTTGGTGACTTTAGCTGAAGGTGAAACTATTGATTTTTTTAGCAACATTTAGATAAATGGCTTTAAAGAAGTACAAACCCACAACTCCTGGGCAGCGTTTTAAACTGATAAGCGCTTTTGACGAAATTACAACCGATACTCCGGAAAAGAGTCTTTTGGCTCCCGGAAGAAGTACCGGCGGTAGGAATAAAGAAGGTAAAATGACTATTCGCAATGTAGGTGGAGGTCACAAACAGAAATACCGTATTATCGACTTTAAACGCGATAAAGACAGTGTTCCTGCTGTGGTTAAAACCATTGAATACGACCCGAATCGTACGGCTCGCATTGCACTGGTGTTTTACAAAGATGGCGAAAAGCGCTATATTATTGCACCACAGGGGTTACAAATAGGACAGGAGATTGTTTCCGGAAAGGGAGCTGCTCCAAATGTTGGAAACACATTATTTCTGAGCGAGGTGCCATTTGGTACAGTAGTACACAATATTGAGCTTCGTCCGGGACAGGGAGGTAAAATGGCAAGAAGTGCCGGTTCGTATGCACAGCTGATGTCGCGCGATGGTAAGTTTGCTGTTTTGAAAATGCCTTCAGGTGAAACGCGCATGATCCTGCAAACTTGCAGAGCTACTGTTGGAATGGTATCGAATGCTGATCATAGCCTCGAAATATCAGGTAAAGCCGGACGTCGTAGATGGTTAGGCCGCCGACCTCGCGTAAGGGGTGTAGTAATGAACCCTGTTGATCACCCAATGGGTGGTGGCGAAGGTCGTTCTTCGGGTGGACATCCAAGAAGCCGCAAAGGATTGCCAGCCAAGGGATATAAGACGCGTTCCAAGAAGAATGCTTCTGATAAGTATATCATCGAAAGAAGGAAGAAATAATTGTTTAATCAGGAAGAAACCCTTATACAATGAGTCGTTCGCTTAAAAAAGGTCCATATATCCATTACAAACTTGAAAAGAAAGTAATGGCTAATGTTGAATCCGGAAAGAAGACGGTGATCAAAACTTGGTCGAGAGCTTCAATGATCGCTCCTGAATTTGTAGGACAGACCATCGCTGTACACAACGGAAATAAATTCATTCCGGTTTATGTCACAGAAAATATGGTAGGCCACAAACTTGGAGAATTTGCCCCAACACGTATCTTCAGGGGGCATGCCGGAAAAAAAGATAAAGGTAAAAAATAAAGAACAGCGATAAAATGGGAGCTAGAAAACATAATAGAGCAGAAGAAATTAGAGCTGCTAAGAAAACCACTTCATTTGCAAAGTTGCGCAATGTGCCTACTTCGCCTAGAAAAATGCGCTTGGTCGCTGATATGGTTAGAGGAATGGACGTTGAAATGGCCTTGCATGTATTGCAATTTTCTTCAAAAGAAGCATCAAACCGCGTTTACAAATTGTTGCGGTCGGCTATTGCTAATTGGGAAGCTAAAAATGAAGGCAAACGCATTGAGGATAGTAATCTTTTTGTAAAGGAGATCTTTGTTGACTCGGGCAGAATGCTTAAAAGGGTTCAGCCGGCACCTCAGGGTCGTGCTCATCGTATCAGGAAACGGTCGAATCATGTGACGCTTGTAATTGACAGTAAAATAAAAGAATAATCAAACAGAATCAATCCGATAAGTTTTAATTGAATGGGACAAAAAACGAATCCAATAGGTCTTAGGTTAGGAATCATTAAAGGTTGGGACTCTAACTGGTATGGTGGAAAAGATTTTTCTTCCAAATTGGTAGAAGACGATAAAATCAGAAAATACCTCAATGCGCGTTTAGGAAAAGCCGGTATCTCTCGTATTTCCATCGAACGTACATTGAAACTGGTTACTGTTACTATTTCAACTGCCAGACCGGGAATGATAATCGGAAAAGCTGGTCAGGAAGTTGACAAGCTTAAAGAGGAGTTGAAAAAACTCACAGGCAAAGAAGTTCAGATCAATATCAGCGAGATTAAGCGCCCCGAGCTGGATGCCTATATCGTTGCCGGAACAATTGCAAAGCAGATTGAAGGACGTATTTCTTTCCGTCGGGCAATCAAAACCGCCATCAGTTCCAGTATGCGTATTGGCGCCGAAGGAATCAAGGTAATGATTTCCGGTCGTGTTGGCGGTGCAGAGATGGCGCGGCAGGAGACCTATAAAGAAGGTCGTATCCCATTGCACACCTTGCGTGCGGATATCGACTATGCATTAGTTGAAGCCCATACGACCTATGGACGAATCGGAATAAAAGTTTGGATTTGCAAAGGCGAGATATACGGGAAGCCTGAGCTTGTTCCAACCACTGTTGGCGGACAAGCAAAAAAACCCGGTGGAGGCCCGAAACCTTCAGGTGGACCACGCCAACGCGGAAGACGTAAATAAATTAATTTAGAATTTTAATACATCAGTAACAATGTTACAACCGAAGAAGACAAAATTCAGAAGACACCAAAAAGGAAAAATGAAAGGCCTTTCACAGCGCGGCCATCAGCTTGCCTTTGGATCTTTTGGAATAAAAGCCATGGAAGAAACATGGCTTACCGGTCGTCAGATTGAAGCAGCACGTCAGGCAGTTACACGTTACATGAAACGTGAAGGACAGATTTGGATTAGGGTTTTCCCCGATAAGCCTGTCACCAAAAAGCCTGCTGAGGTGCGTATGGGTAAAGGTAAAGGTGCTCCTGAATATTTCGTTGCTCCGGTTTCTCCCGGCAGAATTATTTTTGAAGCCGAAGGTGTGCCATTGGCAATTGCGAAAGAAGCATTGCGTCTTGCTGCCCAAAAACTGCCGATTACCACCAAATTTGTAGTGAGAAGAGATTACGTTGAAAATAATTAGGCAAAAACTATGAAACAGGAAGTAATCAATGAGTTAAGCACAGCTGACTTGATAGAGCGCCTCGAAGAAGAACGTAAACAATTGGTTCGTCTCAAACTGAATCATGCAGTTTCGCCGCTCGAGAACCCAAATAAGATCAAAGCGTATCGCAAAACAATTGCACGCTTAATGACTGAATTAAAAAAACGTCAGTTGACAGAAACTAATCAATAATAAGGACGAGTAGACAGATGGAAACCAGGAAACTCAGAAAAGAAAGAATCGGCGTGGTTGTCAGTAACAAGATGGATAAATCTATTACTGTTGAGATCGTTCGCCGAGTAAAACACCCGATATACGGGAAATTCGTTAAACGGACCAGCACTTTTATGGCTCATGACGAAAGCAACGATTGTAATATCGGCGACACCGTCCGCATCATGGAAACCCGTCCGTTGAGTAAAAATAAATGTTGGAGATTAGCGGAAATAATCGAAAGGGCGAAGTAATATGATACAGCAAGAATCAAGACTTTCAGTAGCAGATAACAGTGGCGCAAAAGAAGTGCTTTGCATCAGAGTGTTAGGCGGAACGGGTAAAAGATATGCCCGCATCGGTGATCAGATCGTTGCAACTGTTAAACATGCCTTGCCAAGTGGCAACGTTAAAAAAGGGGCTGTGGTAAAAGCAGTTGTGGTGCGTACAAAAAAAGAAACCAGACGTAACGACGGATCTTATATCCGGTTCGAAGACAATGCTGTAGTATTGCTTAACAATACTGGCGAAATGATAGGTACCCGTATCTTCGGACCTGTAGCACGTGAGCTTAGAGAAAAGCAGTTTATGAAAATTGTTTCACTGGCTCCCGAAGTACTATAATCCCAAAAAGAAGAAGCTATATGACAAAGTTACATATAAAAAAAGGTGATAATGTTGTTGTTATTGCCGGCGACCATAAGGGTGAGCGGGGTAAGGTGTTGATTGTGGATGTTGAAAAACAACGCGCACTTGTCGAAGGTGTGAATCTTGTTTCGAAACACACAAAACCTAATGCAGAAAACCCCAAAGGAGGAATCCTCAAACAGGAAGCCCCTGTACACATTTCTAATTTGAAAATTGTGGACAAATCCGGAAAAGCTTCCCGTATTGGTCGTAAAGCAGATGAAAAAACAGGAAAATCAGTGCGTTATTCAAAAAAGACAGGGGAGGTAATTAAGTAATGAGCTATCAGCCCAGATTAAGAGAACAGTATAAGAGTGAAATCGTGCCTGCATTGATGAAGGAGTTTAGTTACTCAAGTGTAATGCAGGTTCCACGGCTGGTTAAAATTTCACTCAATCAGGGTATCGGCGCAGCTTTGACCGATAAGAAACTGATCGACTATGGTGTGGAGGAAATGACCGCCATCACCGGACAAAAGGCCGTGCCAACCATCTCCAAAAGGGATGTTTCTAACTTTAAATTGCGTCGTGGTAGCCCAATTGGAGTACGCGTGACTTTGCGCGGCCAAAAGATGTACGAGTTTCTCGAGCGTTTGGTTGCTATTGCTTTGCCCCGCGTTCGCGACTTTAGAGGTATCAACGATAAAGGTTTTGATGGCCGTGGAAATTATTCCTTTGGCATTACAGAACAGATAATTTTTCCCGAAATCGATATTGATAAGGTGAATAGAATCAACGGTATGGATATCACGTTTGTAACCACGGCCAATACAGATAAAGAAGCCCTTGCACTTCTTAAAGGATTTGGTCTTCCGTTTAAAAATCAAAAAAAATCATAAAGCATGGCAAAAGAGTCAATGAAAGCGCGTGAGCGTAAAAGACAAAAAATGGTTGAAAAATATGCGGCCAAACGTGCCGAACTTAAAGCTGCCGGCGACTATGAGGCACTTCAAAAGCTTCCTAAAAATGCTTCTCCGGTGCGCTTGCACAACCGTTGTCAGCTCACAGGCAGACCCAAAGGCTATATGAGGCAGTTTGGTATTTCTCGTATCAACTTCAGGGAAATGGCTCTGAAAGGTTTGATTCCTGGAGTGAAAAAGGCAAGTTGGTAGATTATTAATTTTTTGAAGAAGTTTACAATGAATACTGACCCGATAGCAGATTTTTTGACACGCATCAGAAATGGTGTCATGGCTAAACACAGAGTTATAGAGATTCCGGCTTCCAATGTGAAGAAGGCACTCACAAAAATCCTTTTTGAAAAAGGATATATACTGAATTATAAATTTGAAGAAGATGATAAGCAGGGTATTATTAAAATAGCCTTGAAATATCATCCTGCAACAAAGATGCCGGCACTCACCTCGCTCGAGCGCGTATCGCGCCCTGGATTGCGTAAATATGTACCTGCCGAAAAACTGCCACGTGTTATGAATGGCCTTGGAATTGCCATTATATCTACCTCACAGGGCATCATGAGTGATAAAGAAGCACGCAAGCTCCACATAGGTGGCGAAGTGTTGTGTTACATTAGTTAATAAGAAGGAGAACAGATCAATGTCAAGAATAGGTAAATTGCCCATTGAAATTCCTGCAGGTGTTGACATCAAAATTGATGGACAACTTGTAACAGTAAAAGGAAAGCTGGGCGAATTGAAGCAACAGCTCGATGAAGCTGTCAGCGTAAAAGTAGAAGAAAATAGGATCGTTTTAGAGCGTCTGTCTGATGCTATCGATCATCGTGCAAAACACGGACTCTACAGAGCGCTGATCCAAAACATGGTCAAAGGTGTCTCAGAAGGTTTTGAGGTTGTACAAGAGTTTGTTGGTGTTGGTTATAAAGCTGATGCCAAAGGTCAGGTGCTGGAAATGTCACTGGGCTACTCACATAATATTGTATTCGAAATACCTGCTGAAGTTAAGATAGAGACCATTACCGAGAGAGGTAAAAACCCCATCCTTAAAATGCGTTCGCATGACAAGCAGTTGTTGGGCCAGGTTGCTGCTAAAATTCGCTCTTTACGGAAACCAGAACCATACAAAGGAAAAGGTATTCGCTTCCAAAATGAAGTACTTAGAAGAAAAGCTGGTAAAACAGCTGGTAAATAGCAGGTAAAAAGTGAGATTAAAACGCATTAATATTCAGTTGAGATGTCAATAAAGAATAAGAAACAGCAGAGGCGAGACAGCATACGCAAACGAATTCGCAAGATTGTGAAAGGAACAGCAGAGCGTCCAAGAATGTCAGTTTACAGAAGTAATAAGCAAATCTACGTTCAACTGATCGACGACCTGTCAGGTAGAACCCTGGTAATGGCTAGTTCACGAGAAGGGGGGATTGCAGAGAAAGAGACGGCAAAGATTGAGCAGGCTCAATTGGTTGGTAAACTCGTTGCAGAGAAAGCCAAAGCTGCAGGAATCGAAAGTGTCGTATTTGATCGTGGTGGATATTTGTACCACGGAAGAGTGAAATCGTTGGCAGAAGCTGCCCGTAATGGAGGATTAAAATTCTAAAAAACTATGTCAGACGTTAACGTAAAAAGAGTAAAATCCAGCGAAATCGAATTTAAAGATCGGTTGGTCAGCATTCAGCGTGTCACTAAGGTTACCAAAGGGGGTCGCACCTTTAGCTTTTCAGCTATTGTGGTTGTTGGAAATGAAAATGGAGTAGTTGGTTATGGGCTTGGCAAGGCCAAAGAGGTAACAGCTGCTATATCCAAAGGTATTGACGATGCAAAGAAAAATCTGGTGAAGGTACCCGTTTTGAAAGGTACTATTCCTCATGATCAATACGGAAAATATAGTGGTGCACTTGTATATATCAAACCTGCATCACCTGGTACTGGTGTTATCGCTGGTGGCGCTATGCGTGCTGTGTTAGAGAGCGTTGGCATCAAGGATGTATTGGCAAAATCTAAAGGATCATCCAATCCTCACTCGGTTGTAAAAGCTACTTTTGACGCACTAACGCGCCTGCGCGATGCTTATACCGTGGCTCAACTTCGCGGTGTTGATTTGGATACAGTGTTTAACGGATAAACGATCAAATGATGAAAAAGGTAAAAGTTACACAGGTAAAAAGCGGTATCGGTCGTACCCGTAAACAGAAGGATACACTCACTGCTCTTGGTTTCAAGCGCATGAATCAAACACTTGAAATCGAACTTTCGCCCGCTGTTGCAGGTATGGTAGATAAAGTGAAACACCTGCTGAAGGTGGAAGAAGTTTAATTGTTGATAACAGGAAATTATACAATACAATGGATTTAAGTAATCTCAAACCAGCAAAAGGTTCTGTAAAGAATCGCAAAAGAATAGGACGCGGACAGGGTTCTGGCTTTGGTGGCACCTCTACACGTGGACACAAAGGTGCTGGCCAACGTTCAGGAACTTCCAAGAAATTGGGTTTTGAAGGAGGTCAAATGCCTCTGGCTCGTCGTTTACCTAAATTTGGGTTCACCAATATTAATCGTAAAGAATACAGTGCGATTAACCTAGAAACCCTGCAAAATCTTGCAGATAAATTCAAACTTGAAGCAATTGATTTTCAGGCGCTCGTTGATCATGGCCTTGTTGCTAAAAAAGATAAGGTAAAGATTTTGGCCAAAGGCGAACTCAAAGCAAAATTGGAAGTTAAAGCTCATGCATTTTCTGCCGCAGCTGTTGCTGCTATCGAAGCTGCCGGTGGTACTGCTGAAAAATATTAAGCTGAATGAAAAGGTTAATCGAAACACTCAGAAATATTAATAAAATTGACGAGCTAAGGAAGCGAATCCTCTATACGCTTGGGATAATCCTTATCTATCGTCTTGGATCATATGTGGTGATTCCTGGTGTAGATCCTTCAATGCTCGCTAATTTACAAAATCAGGCAAGTGGTGGATTACTTGGTCTTCTCAATATGTTTTCCGGTGGCGCATTCTCTAATGCATCCATTTTTGCATTGGGTATCATGCCTTACATTTCTGCTTCTATCGTAATTCAGTTGTTGGGAATGGCAATACCATATTTCCAGCGCCTGCAGCGTGAAGGAGAAAGCGGAAGACGAAAAATTAACCAAATAACACGTTATCTTACGGTAGCGATTGTTGCCCTTCAGGCTCCAGGTTATATTGCTAATATGATTTCACAACTTCCTCCGGAAGCTATTACACCTTTCAATCCCAGCGTAACAAATCCATCTCTTTTCTTCTGGGTTTCTTCAACAGTTATATTGATTGCTGGTACGCTGTTTGTAATGTGGCTCGGCGAAAAAATTACTGATAAAGGAATCGGAAACGGTATTTCATTGATCATTATGATCGGTATTATTGCCAGACTTCCATTTGCTTTATTCGGTGAGTTTATTGCAAGACTGGAGCAACAAGGTGGTGGTTTGGTTTACTTCGTGGTCGAAATCGCAGTGCTGATTTTTGTGATTCTGCTTACCATCTTATTGGTTCAGGGTACGCGCAAAGTTCCGGTTCAGTATGCCAAAAGAATTGTTGGAAACCGCCAGTACGGTGGAGTACGTCAGTACATTCCGCTAAAGGTAAATGCTGCTGGCGTAATGCCAATCATCTTTGCTCAGGCAATAATGTTTTTGCCTATCACCTTGGTTGGTTTCACTTCGTCAGAAAGTCTTTCGGGTATTGCTGCAGCCTTCACAAACATCAACGGCTTGTGGTATAATCTCACATTTTTTATCCTGATTATTTTATTCACTTATTTCTATACAGCTGTTACGATTAATCCAAATCAGATGGCTGAAGATATGAAGAAAAACGGCGGGTTTATTCCAGGTGTAAAACCAGGAAAGAAAACTGCTGAATACCTTGATAATGTGATGTCGAGAATCACACTACCCGGCTCAATCTTTTTGGGATTTGTTGCCATTATGCCTGCTCTGGTTTCTCAAATGGGTGTAAGTACTGCTTTTGCACAGTTTTACGGTGGTACGTCTCTGCTGATTTTGGTCGGGGTTGTGTTAGATACTTTACAACAAATTGAAAGTTATTTGCTGATGCGTCATTACGATGGTCTTACCAAATCTGGTAGAATCAAAGGAAGAGCCTCTGCAATGAATATGGGTTAAAAATTTAGATTTCAACATGATTCCAATAAAAACCGAGGCCGAAATAGAAATTCAAAGAGAGAGTTCTTTACTTGTTGGTAAAACACTGGCTGAAGTAGCAAAGTATATTGCTCCAGGAGTAAAAACTATTTTTCTGGATGCCATTGCCGAAACTTTTATCAGAGATCATCATGCCGAACCGGGATTTAAAGGTTATGGCGGATTTCCTGGAACACTGTGTATTTCTGTAAATGATCAGGTTGTTCACGGAATACCTGGCCAACAGGAATTAAAAGAAGGTGATATCGTTTCGATTGATTGTGGTGTGCTTATGAATGGATTTTATGGTGATTCTGCCTATACCTTTGCAGTAGGAGAAGTTTCTGATGAATTGAACCTACTTATGCAAAGAACTAAAGAATCGCTGTATCTTGGAATTGAACAGGCAATTGCCGGCAATCGTACCGGAGATATTGGTTTTGCTGTTCAACAGTACACTGAGAAATATGGTTATGGCGTTGTGCGTGAGCTTGTTGGACATGGAGTTGGTAAGCAGCTTCACGAAAAACCTGAGGTACCAAACTATGGACGACGTGGCGCAGGTGTCAAGTTGAAAGAGAATATGGTAATTGCTATCGAACCGATGATCAATCTTGGTGTTCGAAATGTGCTGCAGGAAGCGGATGGTTGGACTATCCGAACATTGGATCGCAAGCCTTCGGCTCATTTTGAGCATGATGTGGCAATTCGAAAAGGAAAACCTGATATTCTTTCAACCTTTTCTTACATTGAAGAGGTGTTGAATAAAAAATAGAAAAGTAAGTGTATGGCTAAACAAATGTCAATCGAACAAGACGGAACAGTTATCGAATCATTAGGTAATGCAATGTTTCGTGTGGAACTGGAAAATGGTCATGTGATCACAGCCCATATTTCCGGGAAAATGCGGATGCATTACATCAAGATTCTCCCTGGCGACAGGGTAAAACTGGAAATGTCTCCATACGATCTGACCAAAGGCCGTATCACTTTCCGATATAAATGAGAAATTTTTAGATAAGAAATAGTTTGATTTACCATAAACTGAAAAAGCAGAAAAATGAAAGTAAGAGCATCCATCAAAAAGAGATCTGCAGAGTGCAAAATTGTGCGCCGCAAAGGCAGGCTTTATGTGATTAACAAAAAAAACCCTAAGTTCAAACAACGTCAGGGTTAAACTAAAGTTGAATAATTAATTAAACAGATATGGCTAGAATTGCTGGTGTTGATATCCCGAATAACAAGCGCGGAGAAATTGCGTTGACCTACATCTATGGGATAGGTAGAAGTCTTTCGCAAAAGATTTTATCAGAAGCGGGTGTCGATTATGATAAAAAAGTTCAGGACTGGACTGACGATGAGCAAAACAATGTTCGCACCGTAATTGGTGACAATTACAAAGTAGAAGGTGAGCTCCGTAGTGAGGTTCAAATTAATATCAAACGATTGATGGATATTGGATGTTATCGCGGTATTCGGCACCGTTTAGGATTGCCACTCCGCGGGCAAAGCACTAAGAATAATGCTCGTACACGCAAGGGACGTAAAAAAACTGTTGCAAACAAGAAGAAGGCTACTAAATAATCGTAGTCGGATCATATCAAATATTATTGAATACATTATCTAATGGCAAAAAGCACGAAATCAGCAAAGAAACGTGTAGTGAAGATTGAAGCTACCGGTAAAGCATTTATCAAAGCTTCTTTCAACAACATCATTATTTCTTTGACAAACAATGAAGGACAAGTCATTTCTTGGGCATCTGCCGGAAAAATGGGTTTTAGAGGTTCAAAGAAAAATACCCCTTATGCTGCACAGATGGCAGCGGAGGATTGTTCAAAAACGGCCTATGACTTGGGATTAAGAAAAGTTAAAGTTTATGTGAAAGGACCTGGAGCAGGTCGCGAATCAGCGATTCGTTCGATCCATTCATCCGGAATTGAAGTAACAGAAATCGTAGATGTTACTCCATTGCCACATAATGGTTGCCGTCCGCCAAAACGTAGAAGAGTTTAATCAGTTGTTGAAAATTAAAAAGTAAAGACTAATGGCAAGGTATATAGGTCCTAAATCTAAGATTGCGCGCAAATTTGGTGAACCCATCTTTGGCGCTGATAAAGCATTCGAAAAAAAGAACTACCCTCCAGGACAGCATGGTAGTATGAAACGTAGAAAGAAAATGTCGGAGTACGGCATGCAGCTGCAAGAAAAACAAAAAGCTAAATACACTTACGGAATTTTAGAGAAACAATTTAGAAATCTGTTCGAAAAAGCCAGCAAAAAGAGTGGTATTACTGGTGAAATTTTGCTGCAATTGATCGAATCCCGACTGGATAATACTGTTTACAGGCTGGGAATAGCTCCAACGCGCAGTGCTGCCCGTCAATTGGTTGGTCATCGTCACATTACTGTAAACGGACAGGTAACTAACGTGCCTTCTATGTTATTAAAAGAAGGTGATATCATTGCTGTTCGCGAAAAATCAAAGAGCCTGGAAGCTATCACTTATTCACTCGAAGGTCATGTAAATAGTCATCCCTGGCTTGAATGGGATGCCGAAAAAATGGCCGGTAAGTTTATGAGCTACCCTTCTCGGGAAGACATTCCCGAAACAATAAAAGAACAACTGATTGTTGAGTTGTACTCAAAGTAAGCTTGAATTAATAACCTGGTAGCATAATTTATTAAACACTAAACCTTTATTATGGCAATTTTAGCGTTTCAAAAACCCGAAAAGGTGATCATGGTCGAATCGAACGATCACAAAGGCACGTTCGAATTTCGCCCCCTCGAACCAGGTTTCGGTATCACAATCGGCAACTCTCTCAGGAGAATTTTACTCTCATCACTTGAAGGTTTTGCCATCACCTCGATTAGAATTGAGGGTGTTTTACACGAATTTTCCTCAATCGAAGGCGTAGTCGAAGATGTAGCTGATATCGTACTTAACCTGAAAAAAGTAAGATTTAAACAGCAAATCTCTTCCGAGAACTCCGAAAAAGTTAACATCGTAATTGGAGATCAGGAACAGTTCAAAGCAGGTGATATCAATAAGTTTCTCTCAGTATTTCAGGTGCTTAATCCAGAGTTGGTGATCTGTAATATGGATGTCGGCGTAAAACTAAGCATGGAAATCACTATCAACAAAGGCCGTGGCTACGTTCCCGCTGAGGAAAATAAAGTGGCTAATGCTCCTGTTGATACCATTGCAATTGATTCTATTCATACTCCAATAAAAAATGTGAAGTTTCATATCGATAATTTTAGGGTTGAGCAAAAAACGGACTATGAAAAGTTGTTGATTGAAGTTGAAACTGATGGCTCTGTTCATCCAAAGGATGCACTTAAAGAAGCTGCTAAAATCCTCATTCACCACTTCATGTTATTCTCAGACGAGAAAATATCAGTTGATACTGAGGAAAAATCCGTAAGCGATGAATTCGATGAAAGCTCGCTACATATTCGTCAATTGTTAAAAACTAAACTTGTTGATCTTGATTTGTCAGTTAGGGCACTTAATTGCTTGAAAGCAGCTGATGTAGAATCACTTGGAGAACTTGTTGCTTTCAATAAGAACGACTTGCTTAAGTTTCGTAATTTTGGTAAAAAATCACTTACTGAGCTTGAAGAGCTGGTTAAGAGTAAAGGGCTTGAGTTTGGAATGAATATCAGCAAATACAAATTAGATAAGGAATAAGAGAGATGAGACACAATAAAAAATTCAATCATTTAAGCAGAACCAGTTCGCACCGAAAAGCGATGCTGTCTAATATGGCAGCCTCACTCATCCTGCACAAACGTATTACAACTACCGTGGCAAAAGCTAAGGCTCTGCGCGTTTATGTTGAGCCAATGATTACACGCTCAAAAACTGATTCAACACATTCCAGAAGGATGGTGTTCAGACAGTTGCAAAATAAATTTGCTGTTACCGAACTCTTTCGTGAAGTTTCTGTAAAAGTTGCAGATCGTCCGGGTGGTTACACACGTATTATCAAACTTGGTAATCGTTTGGGTGATAATGCCGAAATGTGCATGATCGAGCTGGTTGATTATAACGATAATCTATTGGGCACAAAAGCTCCTAAAAAAACAAAATCAACTCGTAGAAGAGGTTCCAGGAAAGCCACAGAAACAACTGCTAAAGTAGAATCTCCTGTTGAACAAAAACCTGTTGAACAAAAACCTGTTGAACAAAAAACAGAGAAGAACACTACTGTTGAGCCTACCAAAGAAGAACCTGTTGAAAACAAGATTGAATCAGCCTCTGTTGACGAAAAAGCAGAGATAAATGAGATAAAAGAGAACATCACCACTGAAAAAGAAGACGAAAAAGACGATTCGAAAGATAAAGCATAAGCGATTCAATCGTTTGCATAACGAATTAGGATAAAGTTAATTGACTTTATCCTTTTTTCGTTTCTTTAATCGGTATTTTTGTAATGAAATAAAATCTATAAGAATATGAGTCATATCGTAAACATTCATGCGCGTCAGATTTTGGACTCGCGGGGAAATCCTACTATCGAAGTAGATGTATTAACTGAAAATGGTGTCATCGGACGAGCTGCAGTTCCTTCAGGAGCTTCAACCGGTGTGCACGAAGCCGTTGAATTAAGAGATGGTGATGCATCGGTATTCATGGGAAAAGGTGTATTGCAGGCGGTTCAAAATGTAAATACTCTTATTGCAGACGAGCTTCAAGGATATTATATCACTGATCAAAATGAAATTGATCAGAAAATGATCGAACTTGATGGCACGCCAAACAAAGCTAAGCTAGGTGCTAATGCAATCCTTGGTGTTTCGATGGCTGTTGCTAATGCTGCCGCCCAGGAAACAAATCAGGCTTTATTCCGCTACATTGGTGGTGCCAATGCTAACACCTTACCCATTCCAATGATGAATATCCTGAATGGAGGTTCTCATGCCGATAACAGTATCGATTTCCAGGAATTTATGATTATGCCTGTTGGAGCACAGAACTTCTCACATGCCATCCAAATGGGTGCTGAAGTTTTTCATAATTTAAAAGCTGTACTTAAAAACCAGGGTTATTCTACCAATGTTGGTGATGAAGGTGGATTTGCTCCAAACCTCAAATCTAACGAGGAAGCTATTCAGGTAATTCTTCAAGCCATCGAAAAAGCCGGATACAAGCCAGGCGAAGATATTTTCCTTGCACTTGACCCTGCTTCATCCGAGTATTTCCTTACCGGTGAAAATATGTATCACTTGCACAAATCGACAGGTGATAAACTCACTCCTGCTCAAATGGTAGATTATTGGAATGAATGGGTGAAAAAATATCCTATTGTTTCAATAGAGGATGGAATGGCAGAAGACGATTGGGACGGTTGGAAACTTATGACAGATACGATGGGTGAAAAAGTTCAACTTGTAGGTGACGATTTGTTTGTTACAAATGTTAACCGCCTAAAAATGGGTATAGATAAAGGAGTTGCCAATTCTATTCTCGTTAAGGTGAATCAAATTGGAACCCTCACAGAGACTATTGATGCTGTAAATATGGCTTATCGCAATGCTTATACCGCTGTGATTAGTCATCGTTCAGGTGAAACCGAAGATACCACTATTGCTGATTTGGCTGTGGCTTTGAATACTGGCCTTATTAAAACTGGATCTGCTTCCAGAACAGATAGAATTGCTAAGTACAACCAGCTGCTTCGAATCGAGGAAAACTTAGGTTCTTCAGCAAAATACCTTGGAAAAGGCTTCAAATTTATCAGGTAATATTTATGGTGTTACAGCTTTTTATAGCTTCAAAATGACAATTTTTGATTTGGAAGCTATTTTAATTTATTGTTTGTCAATAGATTAATTTTTTATGAACTTTTCTTTAAATTTTTATTTTAAAACTGACAAATAAGTATGTATCTTTGGCGTCCCAAACGGGGGAGGATAC
>JACCQN010000087.1 GCA_015709215.1 Bacteroidales bacterium | reverse complement strand
CGTAAGCGCAGTAAGGATTGTAAGCCAGATTGAAATCCAGTTGAATGCTGTCTCCTTCTGGTATTTCGATATCAATATAGCGGCCACCGCCGTAGCTTGTTAGGCCGTTTGTGTAATCCTTAAATGGAATAAATAAACCCCGGTAAGTGCTGTCTTTTTTCAAAATATCCATATTTTGGTATGCAGTCAACACATAAACGGTGTCGTGATGTGTAAAATGAATAAGCCCATATTTGCGGTAAACCGGTAAACGATCAGTTGTTGTGGGCATGGTAAAAGTAGATGCTGCAATTTGTTGGGTAAACTTTGCTCTTTTTCGAAAATTGGTATCGGTATCAAAATATTCAAGCCCTTTAAAGGTTGAGATAGTTTCGGCTGAAAGGGGAGTTGTTTCAGGATTTTTAAAATACCTATCTTTTTTAAAGCGTTGGTTTTGTATTTCATCCAGATAAAGTCCGTAAATAATTTGTTGTTTTACCTTATCCGGCTCTGCCCGAAAAAAAAGCTTTGCATAGAAAAAGGATATTAATTCGCTGAAAACTGTTCTGAAACCTCGACTGGAGCTGTACCAATGTTTGGCATCAAAGCTTTCATCATTAACGGCCACTAATCCTTTGATATGATCATCAAAAACTTTTTCGAACATCAGATAAGATCTGCGGGCATGAGCTCCCATTGTAAAAAGATCAAAATCTTGTTCCGGAATGTCTAACTCATCCCATTTCATTTTCAGAGCTATGGCGGTAGCATAAGTGCGATCGCGCAAAATAGTGGAAGGTATGTGCACGGTATAAATGCTATCAGTGAAGTGCAATTCGCGCAAGCTTCCGGCTGAGGCATCAGCCATATTACTGAACGGAGAGCTATAACTCCATTGTGTTATCGGTATCCCGGTGATAATAAGTGTGTTGTAGTTGTTTTGACGGTAATGTGTGATAGCCTCCTTTAGTCCGCTATCCGGGAGCCACCCTTCAACGACAAGTACCTTTGACGAACAAGGCTTTTCATAACTCAAAAACGGATATGTTACCATTAAAGCAAACCAGAAAATGCCAATGATGATTAATAAAATGAGAAGCCAGCCCCATACAGTAGGCAAATGAATAGTTTGTAGCTTAAAAAATTTGATACGCATAAGCTGAGAAATGAAGCTGCAAGATAGTTATTTTCTAATTCAAAAATTGCTGTATTTTTGCCCGAAAAGATGGCCAAATCTTATTATCATATCCGTCAAAATTATGGTAAATCAGCTCTTAATGAGTTAGATATGCCTAATAATCCACTAGTACTTTTTGAAGTTTGGTTTGATCAGGCATTAAAAGATAATTTGCCTGATGCCAATGCTATGGTGCTTTCGACTGCTATTAATGATAAGCCTTCGTCGAGAATAGTGCTTCTCAAGGCCGTTGAGGAAGGGAAGTTGATTTTTTTTACCAATTACCGGAGCCGAAAAGGCAAAGAAATCAATCAAAATCCGTTTGTTTCCTTATTATTTTTTTGGCCTCAACATGAACGGCAGGTGAGGATAGAGGGACATTCAGAAAAACTAGCTTCAGCCTTATCAGATGAATATTTTGTTTCTCGCCCGCGCGAAAGTCAGGCTGCGGCAATTGCATCCAATCAAAGCGAAGCCATTGCTGACAAAACTCGGCTGTTGCAAACCTATAACCAATTACTTAAGTTAGATGACGATCTTAAACGACCCGGGTACTGGGGAGGTTATCAGGTTCTGCCCGAATATTTTGAATTTTGGCAGGGTGGGGCACATCGGCTTCACGACCGTATTACATACAGCAAAACAGGCTCTGGATGGCAAATAGGAAGACTTTTACCCTGACTTAATCCGTTTGAAGAGGCTTGGCATCAACCTTCTTTTCGTGTGTATTGTCCTGGCTAGTTTTATCGGCTACCATTTTATTCATTTCTTCTACAAAACCTTGAATAGCAGTATCATCAAAGCCTTTTTCCTTTGCTGCTTCTTCCAATGTTCCCCAAATTGGCTCGCCGCAGGCAATACAACGAATTCCTTGTTCCATGAGGTATTTCACTGAGAATGGGTAGTTTGTTACCAGTTCTTCAATTTCTATGTCTTTATGAATCATAATTTTTTTTCTTCTAAATCAAGAATCCTGCCTGTTTAAGTTTTTAATAAACTTTGTAAATTCGAGGCTTAAAATATGACAGGCTGACAGATTTTAGAATCCAAAACCAAAGCAATGCAACAGCAAGAGCAAATTTTAATCGTAATGGTGATTTATCTCGGCCTGATAATAGCCTGGGGAATTTATCAGGGACGAAAAGTTAAAAGTAATCAGGACTATGCCATAGCAGGTCGAAAACTTCCGGGTTGGGTGGCCGCATTGTCAGAACGTGCCACAGGTGAGAGCAGCTGGGCATTACTGGGGTTGCCCGGAGCTGCTTATGCTATGGGATTAACTGAAATTTGGACAGCGATTGGATGCGTTGCAGGTATTATTGTAGCCTGGGCACTAATATCATGGCGCCTTCGCGATGCTGCCGAAAAGTATAATATTACGACCTATACCGATTTTATTGCCGGAAAGCATGCCGAAACAGCCTTATGGATCAGAGCTGTTGCCAGCGCCACGATAGTATTTTTCTTTTTCTTTTATGTCGGGGCTCAATTTTTGGGCGGAGGCAAAACCCTCTTTACGATGTTTGGTATCAACCCTCAGCTTGGGATGCTTTTAACGGCTGGAGTAATTGTTCCATACACCATTTATGGAGGATTCAGAAGTGTGGTGTACACTGATGTAATTCAGGCTTTAGTGATGATAACGGCTTTGATTATAGGGCCTATTGTTGGGTTGAGGTATTTGGCCAATCATCCTGAAACATTTGCTTCAGGAATTGGAGAAGCACTCGAAATGGCCGGATCATCCTATTTATCGCTTGTAAATGGGGCAAGTGGTTTTGGAGCAGGCGTGATTATCGTTGGTGGGTTTTCATGGTTTTTTGGTTATTTGGGAGGGCAACCGCAGCTTTCGATGCGATTTATGGCTATTTCAGATATTCGTCAGGCCAAAAAAGCTCGTAATGTTGGAATTATTTGGACCTTAATCGCTTATGTTGGGGCACTGATGATAGGATGGATCGGCTTGGCAATCTTCGGGCCCAAAGGCCTTGAAGATCAGGAATATGTTATGCCCGCTGTGATGTTAGAAATTTTTCCGCCTGTTGTAGCATCAATTCTTATAACCGGAGCCATTGCTGCCATGATTTCAACGGCAGATTCATTGCTGATCTTAAGTGCAACCGAATTCAGTGAGAATTTGTTAAAGCCTCTGCTCAAGAAATGTCGAATTGCCCATTCAAGCGCTTTGTTACAAAGCAGAGTTGTTACTGCCTCGCTGGCTGTAATAGCCTTAGCTTTGGCTTATGTGGTTGAAGCAGAGTTGATATTCTCGCTGGTGAGTTATGTGTGGGCCGGAATTGGCGGAACCTTTTCAGTGGTTATACTGCTTACTTTGCTCTGGCCTCGATTTCATGGTCGTGCGGTAGTATTGACGATCGTATCCGGACTGATATTTACAATTCTTTGGATTAGTACCGGAATGGAGCAATATGTAACAGCACGTTTGCTTACATTTTTTGTTGCGCTTCTGGTCGCTGTTCTGGCAACTTACATTATTCCAAAGAAAGAGTTGCTAAATCAAGCCTGATGCTGGGGTCGAAGCAAATCGTTTACAGTTTTAACCGGATTGAAAGTTATGATCGGGGTTTCAACAAAAATTGTGATCCAGTTAGCCATTGCTCCGTTCCAAAGGCCAGGAAGTTCAAGGGCTTTCAGGTCGCGTCCGTCTTTTGATTTGTAAGAAATAAATCCAGTCTGGGGATCAACGAACTGAGTGAGATCAAATTTATTCCCTTTGAAATCATAAATGCTACACACCAAATCTACCGGGTTAAAGTGAGTGGCCTTTTCAACGATGGCAGTTTGTTTAGGATTGCTTTGATCTATCTGGGATGATTCTACAATTTGCAATGAAACTTCTCCATCTTCGTTTTCGACCCAAAATGGCCCGCCACCAGGCTCACCTTCGTTTTTTACCATTCCGCAAACGCGAATTGGGCGGTTGAGTTTAGTGAAAAGGAAATCAATTTTTTCCATTTCGTCATAACCATAGTAAGCAGCAGGAATTTCTATCATCAAAAATTTTTCTACACTTTTAGCCATTGCATCCAGCTCTCGCATACTTAAATTCCCGTCATCCAATTTTTCAAGAAATTCGAAAGTCAACATTTGCATTTTGATCAACAAACCACCAATAGCCATTTTGTATGTGTAAGTGGTGTCGCGAAGCTTATCCGGAACGATATTGTCGATATTTTTGATAAAAATAATCTCTTCTTCCAATTCGTTGAGATTTTCGATCAAAGCTCCATGCCCGCCGGGGCGGAAAAGCAAAGTACCATCTTCATTGCGAAAAGGTTCATTATTGAGGTCAACGGCCAGGGTGTCGGTTGAAGGTTTTTGTTCTGAAAATTCTATTTCAAATTTCACCTTAAACAGTGCTTCATATTTTGGAAGCACATTCTCAATTGCTTCGAGGAAAGCCTTTTTATGTTCTGGTGAGTTGGTAAAGTGTACACGGGCAATATGGTCCTTATTAAAGCTGTAGTGCGCTGCTTCGACCAGATGTTCCTCGAGCGCCAGCCTGTTTCCATCAGGATATTTATGAAAACGCAACAAAGCTTTCGGTAAAGCACCATAATTAAGTCCCTTATCAGTAAGCAGGTAGCGTAAAATGGTATGATAATCGTTTTGCAAAAGCAGCTGATCAATATCAAAGCCTGCCTGCATTATGGTTTTCTGCAGGTCTGGATAAAAAGCAAATTCCCTGATGTGTTTAAAAAAATAGGCAACACTGTTAGGGTTTTCAAGCTCCTCGTTAGAAAAAGCAATGCTGTTTGAATCATACTTTTCCATAAACGCAAAAAGATCTTTGAACATGCGGCTTGCAGCTCCTGAAGCCGGAACGAACTTCACTATACTATAATGATCTTTATTTTCATTAAACCAATTAACCAGATCTTCAAGATCTTCTTTGTTAAGTTGTAAAATACCTTTATTAGGAGTAGCAGCCTGCTTAAGATTTATAAACGGGAATCCTTTTTTGAACTGCTCAATCTGCTTAATAAGCTGGTCTTCAGTAATACCTTTTTTTTTAAGTAATTTAAGATCGGATGATGTAATGGAAAATGCCATAGTTATTTCAAATTTGTGCCGTAAAAATAAAGAAAAGGTGGCAATATAAAACGTGAAAATCGAATCTGTAAAAAGTTTGCAGAAAGAAAAATTATTTTACTTTTGCAAAACTTTTAGCCCAGGTGGCGGAATTGGTAGACGCGCATGGTTGAGGGCCATGTTCTGGTTACGGAGTGCAAGTTCGATTCTTGTCCTGGGCACATTTTTTTTGAAAGGTGTGTTTTGTTAGCCCAAGTGGCGGAATTGGTAGACGCGCTACATTCAGGGTGTAGTGAGCGAATGCTCGTGAAGGTTCGAGTCCTTTCTTGGGCACTTTTCGAAAAATAAAGAGCTGGAAACTAAATGATTCCGGCTCTTTTTGTTTGGAACGGTACGAATCTATCAGTTTTTAATTCAAAAACGTATTTCCATATTCATTTAATCCCAGCTAATATTTATTTTTTTTCGACAGCGAAATACAGTATTTGCTCACATAAAATTTATTTGAGGTCTAGTCTTCTATTCGTAGGGAGGCAGTTCTGCTTCATTTCATTCAACAGTTAGATTTGAAGAGCTATGGATAGATTCAATCCTGAGTCTTTGAGACACAACGATTATGACTTGAACGGCTTATGCAAAGACACGAACGTCAAAGGAAAAGACACGAAAGGCTATGGTGAGGACTCAGATGTCTTTGATGAGAACACGTACGTGAACGATGAAGTTTCAATTGATTACGATGATGATGAGAAGTGGTTTTAGATTGCGTGGGGTGTGGGGTTGATGTTGTTTTTTGCGCCCAATCCCGAATATTCGGGACTCCAGCCCGGTGGTTTGTGAAGTGATGGCTTCGATTTCGGGAAATAAAAACCTTGATCATTATTGATAATCAAAGAAGTTTGACACCTGTTGAGTTGAGCAAGTAAATAAGTATGTATTCACTGATGGTTGTTAAACCGGTGATCTTTTGAATTTTTTAACGCATGTTGGCAATCCTTCAGAATTGGCAAGAAAATTCAGGATATTGATACCACTTCCTTTGGTGGGATAGCCCCACATCAACACCTTAATGATGCAAGTTTCCAGATTGGATTGGTCATTTAAAAGGTCTTTTCTTGAAATTGTGATTACTATATTTTTATCTTGAGATTCGAAGATTTCGTCAAGTATTGCCGGAAAAACTATTGTTTCCCAATTTTTTCTGCTGGTATCAAAGGATATGTTTTATAAAGTATGTTTTGTATAAAATGCATTAAATCAGCCAGATATAAATTATTAAATGATGGTATGTTGTGTTCTCCGCACTATTGATTACAGTTATACCAATCGAGTGATTTAAGCGTTTTTTCTTTCATTTTGAAAATTTGAAACCAGACATCATTCAAATCGGTTTTTAATTCACCGATGTAAATTACAGGGCACCAATGTGCTGTATAGCTTCTCAAGTATTGAGGATGAAACACTTCATTCGCGTGATATCGACAAGGATTGGCTTGGCATCGTCCATAAAATTAAAGGGTTTAGGAAATAAATAAAAATGTGATGAGTAAAACTATATTCAACAATCCGGATACTCATTTTATTTTTTTATTGCGAGAAACTTGTGTTTAGATGAAAAATATTGTATTTTTGGGTGTTGTTTTTAATAGCACGTTCCCCGCGTGCGTTTATATTTATTTCATTACTAATTGGTTGGTTGTTTTTTATTAAAAGCTCGTTTCAGTTCTGAGGCGGGCTTTTTTGTTGATAATGTAGTTTACGGTATGCTTTATTAGGAAGGAAATGCTGTAAATGTCTGAACATTGTAATGGGAGTAGAACCAGGCCATGCCAGTAGCAAAACCACTGAAATATACACCCATATCACCACAAAAGGAT
>JACCQN010000086.1 GCA_015709215.1 Bacteroidales bacterium | reverse complement strand
GCACCATTTTAAAAGGCTCGATAGCCTTGAGTGCATGAGGAATATTGGCTGGCATCAAAATATTTTCATTTTGCTCCAGCATATGACTCACTCCACCAATTATGATTTCGGCTTTGCCATCCACAAGCATAACAAGGGCATCGTAGGGGGCAGTGTGCTCGGATAATCCTTCGCCTTTGTCGAAGGCAAACAAAGTAATATTGCCCTTTTCATTTTTGATGATTTGTTTACTCACGACTGAAGCTGGAGCAATTTCGACCTGTTCGTTAAATCTGAATTTCTTTGAAAGTTCCATTTAATTTGTTTTTAAATGCCCTCATCCATTAAGGACGAGGGCAATTGTTGTGACTTTATGCGTTGATCAATTCCATGAACTTCTCTATATCTTCCTCCACAGTTCCAATGGGTGCAATACCAAAGTTCTGCACCAAAACATCAGCAACATTAGGCGAAAGAAATGCTGGCAGCGTTGGTCCAAGGTGAATATTTTTCACACCGAGCGAAAGCAATGCCAGTAATACGATTACAGCTTTTTGCTCGTACCAGGCAATATTATAGGCAATGGGCAAATCGTTGATATCTTCGAGGCCGAAAACTTCCTTCAATTTGAGTGCTATCATCACCAAGGAATAGGAATCGTTGCATTGTCCTGCATCAAGCACGCGCGGAATACCATTGATATCGCCAAGCGGAAGCTTATTGTAACGGTATTTTGCGCAACCTGCTGTGAGGATAACGGCATCTTTTGGCAATGCCTCTGCAAAATCGGTATAGTAAGAACGACTTGGCATACGACCATCGCAACCACCCATCACATAAAACTGGCTGATTGCACCAGATTTTACTGCATCAACCACCTGATCAGCTAACTGAATAACTTGATTATGCGCAAAACCACCAATTATTTCACCTTCTTCAATAGCTTCCGGAGCTTTGCATTTTTTTGCATGCGCAATGATTTGACTAAAATCTTTTTTTCCGGTTTCGGGATTTGGCTCAATATGCGGAAAACCGGTAAAACCAGAAGACCCTGTTGTGTAAACACGATCGTCATAGGTAGAAGACCTGCGTGGTGGCACAATACAATTTGTTGTGAACAGGATAGGTCCGTTAAAAGTTTCAAATTCCTCGTTTTGCTTCCACCATGCATTGCCATAATTGCCATACAAGTGTTTGTATTGTTTTAGCTTTGGATAATAGTGCGCAGGAAGCATTTCGCTATGCGTGTAAATATCTACACCACTATCTTTCGATTGCTCGAGCAATTGTTCAATGTCTTTTAAATCATGACCAGAAATCAAGATTCCGGGCCGACCCCCAACGCCAAGGTTTACTTTGGTCATTACCGGACTTCCATAGGTTTCGTTATGTGCTTTATCGAGCAAAGCCATCACCTTTACGCCAAAACTGCCCGTTTCGAGTACCAGACTGGTAAGTTCTTCCGCAGAAAGCTCATCATTTTGCACCGCGACAAGCGCTTTGTAGGTGAAATTGATAATTTCATCATCCATAAAACCAAGATGAAGCGCATGCATGCCATAAGCAGCCATACCTTTCAAACCATAAATCACAAGTTCGCGCAATGACCTAACATCTTCATCTGCTGTTGCCAAAACACCAACAGTTAATGCTTTCTGGTCAATTTCATCATCATTTTTTGCTTGCCATAAAGCACTTTCAAACTTGATTGCAGTTAAATCCACTTCCTGCTTTTCCAGCTTATCACGAAGCGTATTGCGCAAATCAAAGCCTTTCATAACTTTTGCTCTGACAGCCTCATAATCGAAGTTGGCATTGGTAATTGTCGTAAAAAGTGCATCCCAAACAAAATGATCAGCAGCTTCATTCTTTTGCCCGAGCTTAACAAGTTGATCTGCATAAACAGAAACTCCTTTTGCCACAAAAATCAACATATCCTGCATAATTGCAAGTTGTGGATCTTTGCCACAAACACCAATCTTTTCACATCCGGTTCCCTTTGCCGCCTCCTGGCACTGATAACAAAACATTTCCATAATTTTCTTCTTTTAAAAATTTAAAGTTAAATTGTAACTAAAGTTCTATATTCTTGTTTTACATTTATTTACATCCCTGTCACTCCTAAAAATTTACGACAACCCTCTTAAAAAGCCAAAGCGCTTATTCCATAAAATATTGTTATTCTTTTAACACATTATATAATGTATCACCAACTAACAACTTAGAAAGTATTAAAAGCGTAGACCTGCTATAATTATTTGTTATTATTTTCACAATGCAAAATTCCAAATAATATCTGATTTATACAAGAGTTTCGGTATTTATTTGCTTATTTTCTGAAATAAAAATCAGGAATAGCTGGCCATTAAGAAATTAGCAGATTAGAGGTAATCCTGTAGGGTGTGTGATTTGAGGTGATTCCGAAAATCCACCGTCATTTTACGTGTAACATTGTCCATAATACATTTGTCGAACGGGCAAATATGTTTATCGAGTGGGCAGGTTGTCACTTCAATTTTACCTTCGATGGATTCATATATTTCGAGCAAACTAATATCTTTAGGGTCGCTTTTTAACGTAAATCCACCTGTTGGCCCCCGGTGTGATTCCAAAAAATTATCCTTTACAAGACGCTGAAATATCTTAGCAACATGATGTTTTGAACTTCCCGTAAGTTCTGCTATCAAAATTACGTTCGCCATTTTTTCGGCTTTAGCCACAATAATCATCCCATGCAATGCAATTGAAGCTGCTTCGGTAAGCGTTACAATCTTAGACATATTAGTTTAGGTAATTAATTACCAAAATTACACCTTATTCCTTTTTAACATTTTTCCATATTAGTTTTTTTACAAGAAATTCGCTTATTTAGAAGCATTCTATATTAATCACCTTTAAGACAAATCGCTTTCGAACCCTTAATTTTGATGAGGACATCCCTAAATTTTAGCATCTTTGCCACTGTTTTTAGTTTTAAACAACAAACTTTTCAATGATAGCATTAATTCTGCAGCAAACTTTTATTATCACCACATTTGTAATGGGCATGATGATGGTGATAGAATACATCAATGTTCAAACCCGCGGAATATGGTCGAAAAGGCTCGAAAAATCACCTTTCACTCAAATACTTATAGGTTCCCTGATGGGAATCATTCCAGGCTGCCTGGGTTCCTACACAATGGTATCGCTGTATGTGCACCGGGTTGTAATGTTTCCGGCTTTGGTTGCCACACTGATAGCCAGCTCGGGTGATGAAGCTTTTTTAATGTTTTCAACCATTCCGGCTACTGCAATTAAACTAAACATCATCTTATTCATCATAGCACTGATTGTAGGGGTTTTAACACATTTTTTTGTAAAGAACAAATACATCGGGCTTAAGTCAGAGGTCACTCTTCCATTGCACCATCAAAATGAGTCATGCAATCGCTATCATCCGGCTTTGATGATCGAAAACCTGCGTCAAATCAGTTTTACCCGTGCTTTACTTCTGGCCGGCGTTGTGGGTATTTTGATAAGTTTGCTAACCGGGATCATCGATGGCAGTCATCATTTAAACACTTTGATGGGTTCTTCAGAATCCATGCTACACGATATGGAACAAGGCCACGATCAAGCGCACGACCATGGCGGAGAAGCCGACTGGATCAGAATTTCCATGATATTCTTGTTGGGGGCAATACTTTTTATTGTTTTAACTGCTAAAGAACACTTTTTACAAGATCATTTATGGCAACATATTATCAAAAAACATTTTGTCAAAATTTTCCTCTGGACCTTCACAGTCATTTTGGGGATTCACTTTGTTAACCAATACATTAACTTACAAGACTGGATTTCCTCAAATCTCTATCTGGTACTTTTGATTGCATTGCTAATTGGCATCATTCCCGAATCGGGACCTCACTATGTTTTCGTTCTGCTTTTTGCACAAGGGGTGCTTCCACTGGGTATTCTTTTGGCTAGTTCGATCGTTCAGGACGGACATGGATCATTGCCATTGTTGGCTGAAACAGGAAAAGGCTTTATCGCTGCCAAAACAATAAATATTGCCGTTGGGGCTATAGCAGGTTTATTGGGCATTTGGCTTGGCTTTTAATTTTGTTTTACACCGATCGTCCTATATTTTTTTGAATTATTTTTCACGCAATCATCTTTAAATTTTGTATCTTTACATCAGTTAACCAACATTTAGCAATCTGAAAAGTTCTTCTTTTATGAAAATAATTCTTTCTACCGATTTCAGTGAAGAGAACGAAATGCTCTTTCCATATGCGCTAGACCTTTTAAAGGAACCTGGTGGCGAAATTATCCTTTTTCATGCCTATATGGATCAAATTCTGATGGGCGACAGCAGTTTCCCGGGCGGACTGGACTCCGATACTTTCTTTAACAGAGAGCTTCTGGCCGAAATGGAGGAACAAGCCTCGCAATATATGCAAGAAAAGCAGGAACAGTTGGAACAGAAAATAGCAGAAGCAGGATTACAAAACATTAGCGTAAAAGCAGTATTGAAAGGTGGCGACCCTGAAATTGAGCTGGTTAATCTAGCCGAAGAAGAAAAACCAGAACTGGTATTGATGGGCACAAGAGGCAAAGGTAAAAAGCGATTTCTGGAAGGAAGCATGGCCAAAAGTATCATGACCAAAGTAAACGTACCGCTGCTTTCTGTGCCCGAAGGCTATCAGTGGACCAAAAGCAGCGAAGTGCTTTATGCTACAAATTTTGGGCGGTTCGAAGTAAGTACTATTAGTCGGATTTTTAATTTGCTTGAACGGTATAACCCTGTAATTCATGTGGTGCACCTGATCACTGATGAAGATGATGAAAAACCTGATTTGCTGATGGAAGAGCTTCGTTTGGCATTTAAATATGAAAAAGCCCGCCAAATGATTCGATTTCATCTGATTAAAACAACTATGCCACAAGAAGCTATCGCTTTGTTTTGCGAACAGCATCAAATAAGTTTGGCTTCCTTTATTGCCAATCGACGTAGCTTATTGGATTATATTTTTAGAGACAAAATTGGTAAAGATGCCTTTTTTGAGCTTGGCATCCCCATGTTAACTTTTAGGGAGCCTTAGTTTGCAATATTTCGCTATACCAATTATCAAGCTGTAAACCAACTGCTTCCATTCCATAGCGATGTTTCACCATCTGACGCAATTTTGCGGGATCATAAGTAAGATAAGTGGCAGCCATCTGAATCAATGCAGCTGTTAAGGCATCTTCATCACCTGCTTGCACCAAAATTCCATTTGTTTGATCCACCATTTCCGGAATACCACCTACCCTTGTAGCCACAACAGGAATGCCGCAGGCTAAAGCTTCAAGAATTACAACAGGCAAATTCTCATAATTACTAAATAAAATCAAAGCATCCGCACAGGCAAGATTTCGTGCTAATTCGTCACCCTGAAGAAGTCCTGTAAACTCAACATATTCCTTAAGTTGAAGCTCATCAGCATAACTTTTCATAACTTCGTAATCCATTCCATCACCTATCAAAGTAAAGAAAAACTCTTTTCCCTGCGCTTTTAGTCGGGCGATAGCTCTGAGCAAACCACTTACATTTTTTGATTTATCTTCGAAGCAGCTGATATGTATAAAATGAGGCTTTTCATGTTCGCCTTTTGGAATAGGTTTAAAACGCTTCATGTCAACCACATTTGGAAGCACCACATAACGATTATTCATCAGTTTATAGCTTTGCATAGCGGTCATCAGGTCGCGCGTAACAGTGGTGACCATAGCCGCACGTTTCACAACAAAACGACTTGCCAGCTTTCTGAAATACCCGTTGAATTCCTTATTTATGGGTAAATACCGCGACCAATGTTCGGTGATGAGGTAGGGTATTTTACGTTGAAGAGCTAAAAACCAGCCCAAAACGCCTAAGCGAGTAAGGATATGTATGTGTATCAGATCAATAACACCATTTCGTTCTGCCAACTTTACAGCCTTGAAGTGCGCTTTAAAATAACGCCACTGATTTATCAATTTCGAAGCAAGCTGAAACCCCTTATGCTTCTTGAAATAAACACGAATTTCATTCAGATTTTTTTGCTCATTAGCCACCAGTATTTCATAAATGCTACTGGCTTTATCATCGGCGTGAACATAAATTACCGTTACCTGATTGATCAAAGCAACTGCCTCGGCGTGCCGCCGGATAAACAACCCAAACATGGGATCATAGCGATGGGGATACCATCGGACCAAAAATAAAATATGCTTTTTGCTGGTGTTCAATTTTTTAGTATTTCATCCACAAAATTAACGGCCTTTGTTAATCTTTGATTTCCTTTACCGTTAACAATCCGATACGGGAAACGCAGGCTCTTCAGGCGGCTTTCGTAAAGATCAAATAATGTTTCCCGCTGATCCGGATGCTCGCGCAAAGGATCTGGTTCCCATTCAAGATCAATATCGCACAGCAAATAAAGGTCGTAATTCTGTTTTTGGAGCGCCTCCTCAATAAATTCGTTTTTAAGACCAAAAACAAACTGAAGCCAGATTTCACAAACCAGCATTTCGGTATCGGCAAATAACAATGGCGGCTTTGCATTAAGTTGATTCTGTTCTTGCTGAAGCTGACCACGAGCAATTTTCACAACATCATCAGCATTGTACTCTGTGGTATTTGACAGGTACTGCCTTGCAAACTCAGGAATCCATACTGCATCATAATGCAAGGCCAGATGTTTGGCAAGCCAAGATTTTCCTGTAGATTCGGGGCCAGTGATAGCTATTTTAACTGACATGCTGTGCTTCCTTGCGCCAGGCGGAGTATCCAGCCACTGCAATAATCAGAAAAACAAAAAACTGAAAGCTTGTAAAAACCAAGCCTTTATAAAAATACAGCGGCACGGAAATAACATCACCAACAATCCAATAAATCCAGTTTTCAACTTTTTTTATCGCCATCAGCCACATTCCCACCATAAAAATAGCAGTGGTCAAGGCATCTATTATTGGCACATTGCTGTCAGTGTAATTTTTTAAAATAAAGCGCATAGCAACAAATAAAACTATAGTCACAAGAATTCCGGCAAGATTTTGCTGTCTGCTGGCAAAACTAACGGGGCGTTCCTGTTGTCCTTTCTGAGGATGCGTCCAGTGATACCAACCATACACACTCATTACAAAATAAACGAAGTTGATAAACATATCAGCATATAGCTTGGCAAAAAAAGTAATGTAAATATAAATCAGCACGCTGATTATTCCAGTTGGAAAAACTAAAATATTTACTTTTTT
>JACCQN010000010.1:70160-79004 GCA_015709215.1 Bacteroidales bacterium | reverse complement strand
AAAAAGGAAAGGTAAAAAGAGTTTATTTCAATAAAATTGATGATTATTCTTCAAAGTCATTACGATGCATATTTGACAACCACATTTCAAAAACAGCTTTTGTTAAAACTGATAAGTGGACTGGATATACACCATTATCAAAGGATTACAATATAGAACAGAAATATTCGGATAAAGGAGCAAGCATGAAACAGATGCATACCATCATACATCAACTTAAATCATGGCTAAGAAGTACTTATTCATGGGTTCACCAAGAACATATTGAGAAATATCTGGATGAGTTCAGTTTTCGCATTAATAGGTCAATCTTCAAGCAAACGATCTTTCACTCCTTAATATTAAGGATGTTGATGCATAATCCCATTACTTATCAGCAAATTAAAATAAGTAATTAACTAAACACCTCAAAACAAAAATATTAAAAAGCTTATGCTCTCTGTTCGTCCCGAAAATGCAGCAGCCGTATTATTGCGTTTAAAGCTTGGATACCAGATCAGTGGTTTCGATCAGGACTTTTTCGGACGGGGCAAAGCACGGTTAATTATGGAAAAAAGTCTTTATACAGCAATTCAACAACAACCAGAAACATCCGGTTATATTGGCAGGGTCCTGTTTTCTGCAAATGATCCGCTCGGCGAAGACAGCCTGATGATGTTAAGCCTGGCTTTTGGCGCGGGTTTAGTGGCGGCAAGCTACCAGTTGGAGGATAGCGGTTTAATTACGATGCAATTCAGGCGACCCAAGCAAAACATAATGGTATGAAACATTTTTTGCTTGGGCTTTTGTTGCTGCTCCTTCAAAATGCTACCGGACAAGAGTTGGAAGTACTTGTTTGGAATATCCGTTATGCTGGTTCACAAGATGGTCCTGACCAATGGGAGCTGCGCCGCGATGAATTGATTAGCTATATGGCTGGACGCAAACCCGCTATAATTGGACTACAGGAGGTTTTGCACGGACAACTTCAGGATATTCTTAATGTGATGGACCATTATCAGTTTACAGGCGTTGGACGTGATGATGGGAAGAATAAAGGAGAATTCTCTCCAATCCTTTTTGATACGACCCAAATAAAAATGTTGCAAAGTGGAAGTTTCTGGCTCTCTGAAACACCCGACACAGTCTCTGTTGGATGGGATGCCCTGCTTCCGCGAATTTGCACTTATGGTTTATTCACAAGCAAAGAAAACGGACAAAATTTCTGGTTTTTCAACACCCACTTCGATCATATCGGAGAAGAGGCGCGTATGGCATCAGCCAAATTGATACAACAACGCATTACAGCAATTAATTCAAATGATTTACCTGTTTTATTGGCTGGCGACCTCAATAGTGAACCCCAAGACGAAAATGTTCTTTGGCTGCAAAAAAGATGGCATGATGCCTTTTTGAAAAACCCTGCTGAAAGAGTTTTTCCGGAAGGAACCTATTGCACTTTCGATCCGGAATACAATCCCAAAAAAAGAATCGATTATATCTTTTACAAAAACCTGGAGCTGAAGTCTTTTGAGCACCTCACTCAAAAACGAAGCAACGGAAGATGGTTGAGTGATCATTTGGCGATTTGGGCCGGATTTACCTTTTAGGAGCCTTATAAGGCAACTAAATTACTGCTACAATTTTTTAAAAAATTGATCTTATCATTTATTAAACGTATGCCGTTTTTTATTATTCGCTATTGTTTATAGTGGTTAATGACTTTACCTTTATACGCTTTATAAACTGCCAAAAATCAAAAATCAAATGTTATGAAAAAAATTCTACTGTTTTCAATGGTTTTGTTGTTTGGATGGAGTTCCCTCCAGGCGCAATATCAGCGCGTAAAAGGAATCCCTCAAAATTATGATGTAATAAGCAATGAGCCAGTTAAAGCTGCTCCGCTCGAAAACTATTTTGATGGATTTGAAGATTATGCTGATTTCTCTATCAATTTTTCTCCCTGGTCTTTAATAGATCTTGATGGTAGTGAAACCTATGGTTTCGACGGCATTGATTTTAATAATGAATACGCACCGATGTCGTTTATTATCTTCAATCCGGCACAAACAAATCCCGTCATGACGGATGATCCCATCCAGCCACATTCAGGAAGTAAATACGCAGCATGCTTTGCCAGTGTAACGCCTCCCAATAATGACTGGATCATCAGTCAGACAGCTGATTTGGGAACCAATTCAAGCCTGAGTTTCTGGGTAAAATCCTACACTGCCGAATATGGCCTTGAGCGCTATCGTGTGGGGATATCCACCACTGGTACCGACCCCGATGACTTCACCATAATTTCTACGGGCAGTTATCTGGAAGCACCTGCTGATGCCTGGCAACAAAAAACGTTTGATCTTTCGCAATTCAACGGACAAACCATCCGCGTGGGCATTCATTGTGTTTCGAATGATGCCTTTATCTTTATGCTGGATGATATGGAAATTACAACTGATGTCGCTGAAGGCGGAACCCTGACCGGACAAGTCACTGATGCATTTAACGGACAGCCCATTGCCGGAGCCGAGGTTAGTGTGGCCGGCCTGTCAGCCATTACTGATAACGGTGGAAACTACACCATCGAAAACATTCCGGCAGGAATGCTCAACGCTGATTTCCTGGCTAATGTTACTTCAGGCGAAGCACCGCTTGCTGTGAACTTTACAGATGCCTCCAGTGATGGTACTAATACAGTAACTTGCTCTAAACCAGATTATATTACCTATATCAACAATAATATTACTATTCCACAGGGAGGCAGTCTAACCCTCAATATCTCACTTTCACCAACTTTGGCAACAGGCCAGATGCGCTTTGTGATAAACTGGGGTGCTGAACCCACCGACCTTGATTCGCACCTTAATACTCCTGAAATCGAAGGTGCAACCCATCATGTTTACTTCAGTAATCCAGGAAGCGCCACTTCAGCTCCCTATGCAGCACTCGATCATGATATCACTACAGGATATGGTCCTGAAACCATTACAATCTATGACTTCTTTAGCGGTACCTATCAATATTATATTTACAATTATTCCGGAAGTCCTGCCATTACAACCTCGCAATGTGTTGTTCAAATATATAATGATGCCGGCTTAATGCAAACTTTGCAGATTCCAACAAGCGGAACCGGTCGATACTGGTATGTTTGTGACGTTAATGGCAGCACGAGTCAGTTAACAATTCACAATGTTATCCAGGAGAATGCCCCCGGTTCGACAAAGCAAGAAGTGTATCCACCAAAACCGCAGCCCGAAAAAGATGTTGTTTCCTGGTTGTGGAATTTTGGTGACGGCACTACCAGCACCTTGCAAAATCCTTCGCATACCTATATGAATGCAGGTGTTTATACTGTATCACTAACAGTAGGTAATGGTACAACCACAGACACGGAAACCAAAACAGACTTCATTAATGTAACAGGACCTGCCGGTACTGGCTCACTCACCGGTATGGTAACTGATGCGCTTACCGGTGAAGCCATCGAAGGTGCAGAGGTTAGCGTAGCTGGCTTATCAGACCTCACTGATGCTGAAGGAAATTACCTGATCGAAAATGTCCCTATTGGAACGCTCAGTGCCAATTTCAATGCTAATCCAACCAATGGTTTGGCACCACTATTGGTAAACTTCTTCGATCAAAGCACCGAAAACAGTAGTACCGTAACTTGCTCCAAAGCGGATTATAATACTTACTCCAACAATCAAGTTGTAATTCCGCAGGATGGCACACTAACACTGAATATTTCACTGTCGCCAACGCTTGCTTCAGGTCAAATGCGTTTTGTACTCAACTGGGGAGCTGATCCGCGTGATCTAGACTCACATCTTAACACACCAGAGATAGAAGGCAACACCTATCACATTTATTATAGCGATCAGGGAAGTATTGAAACAGCGCCTTACGCAGCACTGGATCACGATATCACCAGTGGTTATGGTCCTGAAACAATGACCATCTATGATATGTTTGCAGGAACTTACCAATATTACATCTATAAATACGCCGGCGACGGACCAATTACGGCTTCACAGGCTGTAGTGCAGATATATGGCCAAAATGGCTTGCTGCAAACCCTTCAAGTCCCTACAAATGGTGAAGGTGATTATTGGTATGTTTGCGATGTAAACGGAAGTACTGGCCAGCTAACCATACGCAATGTTATTCAGGCTAATGCACCAGGCAATACCCGCTTCGAAATGCCTGAAAAAACACGTAACCCGCTTACGATCACTTCCTGGTCGTGGAACTTTGGCGATGGCGCAACAAGCACTTTGCAAAACCCGACACATACCTATACCGTAAATGGTTTCTACACCGTTTCGCTAACGGTAACTGACAACAATGGCCTGAGCCGAACCGAAACCAAGCAGGCTTTCATTCAGGTTGGCGGCAATTCAATTGATGAATCCGGCGAGCAACAGCTGAAAATTTATCCTCAGCCTGCCGGCTCGAGCCTCACCATCGAAAGTAAAACTGATATCATTCAACTTACTATCAGCGATCTGAATGGAAGAGTGATGCTGCAGCAATCACTTCAAACCAAAAACATCACACTCGAAACCGGATTCCTGAAACAAGGCATTTATCTGCTGATGTTGCAAATGGAAGAAGGAATTGCAGTGCGTAAGATTACCGTCAGGTAAAACAAATTCAATCAATTTTAGCCGGCTGGAAATATTTTTCAGCCGGTTTTTTTTTCATTTTATGTTTAACGGTAAAACCACATATCCTGCTAACAGTGTAAAAAAAACACCTAAATTTGTACGCAAAGAACACAAATCAAATTATTCCTAAGTTACATTAAACCTCCCTGAATACATGAAAAAGACTTTCAACTTATTTACTGCTGCGTTTTTCATTCTGATAGCAATGGGACTCAACGCACAAATAATGGATCAATCTGCTCCAATACCAGTTGATCCAACAGTAAAAATTGGCACACTCGACAATGGCTTACACTATTACATTCGCCACAACAAAATGCCCGAAAAGCGGATTGAGATGCGTTTGGTTACCAATGCAGGTTCTATTCTCGAGGAAGACAACCAGCAGGGGCTAGCGCATTTTATTGAGCACATGTGTTTTAATGGCACGAAAAGGTTTAGCAAAAGTGCACTGATCGATTTTCTGGAACAATCGGGTGTGCGTTTTGGTGCCGACCTGAACGCTTACACCAGCTTTGACGAAACAGTGTTTATGCTGCAACTTCCAACCGACAGGCAGGGGCTCATCGATTCTGCCTTTATGGTGCTCGAAGACTGGGCACATCAGGTAAGTTTTGAACCCGAAGAAATCGATAAAGAGCGCGGCGTTATCCGTGAAGAATGGCGCTTGGGTCTTGGCGCTGACGATCGCATGCGCAAAAAATATTTTCCGGTCATTTTTAAAGATTCCCGCTATGCTGATCGCCTTCCTATCGGGAAAATTGAAGTAATCGACAACGCCCCCCACGAGCGTCTTACTACTTTTTACAAAGACTGGTACAGACCTAATCTCCAGGCAGTAGTGATCGTTGGCGATATAGACATTCAGATGGCAGAAGAAAAAATCATCAGTCATTTTGCACACATCAAAAACCCCGAAAATCCAAAAGAAAGACTTTCATTTGATGTACCCGGGAACAAAGAACCTCTTGTAGCGATAGCCACCGATCCGGAAGCAACCCGCACCATGGTGCAAATGTTTTATAAACATCCAAAAAAGGAAACCCTCACCATTGGCGATTACCGCGAGCAGCTGATACAGGAACTTTATAGCGGGATGATTATCAACCGTTTGAATGAGTTGAGTCAAAAACCCACTTCTCCATTCGTTTATGCTTTTACCTATTATGGTGGTTTTATGGGACGTGCTATGGATGCTTATGCGTCTTTTGCTTTGGCAAAGGAGAATATGATCGAAGAAACGCTTGAAACGCTTGTAAAAGAAAACGAACGGGTGAAACGCTTCGGTTTTACACCTACCGAACTCGACCGTCAGAAAAAACGCATACTCAATGAGCTGGAGCAACAACTCAAGGAAAAAGATAAAACACCTTCATCCCGTTTTGTTGGAGCTTATACCCGGCATTTTCTTGAAAATGAACCTATTCCCGGTATCGAAAATCAATGGATCATAGCTCAGGAACTACTGCCACAAATTGCTCTGGCCGAAATCAACAGCAAAGCCTCACAATGGATTACTGACGAAAATATGGTCGTTGTGGTAACCGCCCCTGAAAAAGAAGAAGTTATGGTTCCTGATGAAACTACCATACTTCGCACAATTGCCGAGGCCAAAAAAACTGAGATTACCGCCTGGGTAGATACTTTTAAAGAGGATCCCCTTTTGACTGAAATCCCTGAAAAAGGTAAAATCATAAAAACAGAAAAAGATGACACGCTGAACCTAACCACTTTCCATTTAGATAATGGCGTAAAAGTAATTGTGAAACCTACTGATTTTAAGAATGATGAAATTCTGATGACTGCATATGCCAATGGCGGCACTTCAATTTTTGAAGACGACAAGGCCTTTGCAGCAAACAGCATCGCGCGTATCGTTGCTGCCAGTGGATTAGGCAATTTCAGTAAAGCCGAACTGGATAAAAAACTAACCGGAATTAATGCGAATTTACGCCTTAGCATTGATGAAATCTCTCATGGTTTTTCAGGCAGCGCCAGCCCCAGAGATTTTGAAACACTTTTACAGCTGATTCAACTCCATTTTAAACCTGCCAGGCAGGATATCGAAGCGTTTGAAGCCTACCTCTCGCAGCAGCAAAATCAGTTTAAATTCATGCGTTCGAACCCACAAATGGTATTTTACGACACCCTCTACAAGCTAGCCACTTCCAATAGCCCGCGCTTCACGATGATTCCCACCGAAGAGCAACTGATGTCGCTGGATGCCAATGAAATTTACAGCATGTATAACCAACTTTTTGAAACAGCTCAGGGTTTTACCTTTGTGATGGTTGGCAATCTCGATCCTGATACGCTTAAACCACTTATTGAGCAATACATTGCCAGCCTGCCAGCCGAAAAGCCGGCGCTGGCATGGAAAGACCGTAGCCCAAAATTCCCCGAAGGTATTACCGATACAGAAGTTTTTGCCGGTGCGGAACATAAAAGCATGGTAGCTATCATGATGAAATCTCCTTTTGAATGGTCGGCCGACAACAGATTGAACCTGGAAATGATGATGAGAGTACTCAACATCAAGCTGCGCGAAAACCTTCGTGAAGACCAGGGGGGCGTTTATGGTGTGGGTTCCAGGCAGAGCAACAGCCAATTTCCCACACCGGAATATACCATCACCATCAATTGGGGAACCAACCCCGAAATGGTAGATACGCTCACAAAAGCTGTCTTTTACGAAATGGATCGTTTGATCCATGAAGGCCCAACAGCCGAAGATCTTGTGAAAGTTAAAGAAACAACCATCAGAGAGCGCGAAACAAACGAGAAACAAAACCGTTTCTGGCTTAACACTATCAGTTTTGCTGATCAGAATGAGCTGCCTTTACTAACGATTGACGAATTCAACAAAAAAATTCACGCTTTAACAGCAGATGATATTCAACAAGCAGCCAATTATTTTTTAAAACCCGATCATTATTTGCGGCTGGTCCTTAAACCAGAAGCCATGAAGTCAGAATAAATTGAATTATAACACTTTACAAAGCCGGCGAAAATTATTTGCCGGCTTTTTTATTACCTGACACAAGCCTTTACCTAATTCATAAAACTGTTACTTTTGCGCAAAACAAAATTTATGCGAAATATTTCGCGTTTCTTACTGCGTGTAGCAGGCTGGCAGATTTTGGGAAACCTTCCCGAAAATGTGCGAAAATGCGTTATTATAGCTGCCCCACATACCAGCAACTGGGACTTCGTTATTGGACGGCTGGCTTACTATGTGTTGGGGGTTCCTGTGAAATTCCTCATCAAAAAAGAATCTTTTAAAGGCTTAAGGGGATATCTCTTAAAAAAAATGGGAGGCATCCCTGTTGATCGCAGCAGAAGCAATAACCTCATTGAACAAATTACCCGTTTGTTTGCAAAAGAAGAGCAACTTAATGTTGTTATCACACCCGAAGGCACCCGAAAAAGGGTAAAAGAGTGGAAAAAAGGATACTATTATATCGCCCTTAAAGCTAAGATACCCATCGTGCTGGGTTTTCTTGATTATGGCCGCAAGGAAGCAGGTTTTGGTCCAATACTTTATCCCAGTGGAGATTATGAAAAAGATTTCGAGCAGATCAAAAGCTTTTATCAAGATAAACAGGCACGCTATCCCAAAATGTTCAATTTGAGTCAGACAAAATAAAACCGAGTCTTTTTTACTTCAATTTTATCCTTCACGAACTTATTGTAATTACCTAAAAAGTCTAACTTTGCACTCCAATTTTCACCCACCTTGGGAGAGATGGCAGAGTGGTTGAATGCGGCGGTCTCGAAAACCGTTGTTCGCTTTATAGTGAACCGGGGGTTCGAATCCCCCTCTCTCCGCACAACCTTTTTGAAAGCCCGCGATAGCGGTGATCCAAACCCAAAGCCCCAATCACAAGCTCGCTTGTGAATTTGGGGCTTTGGGTTTGGATCAAGGCCGGCAGGCCGCTTTCAAAAAGGTTGTAAGCCCACCCCAAATGGGTTCAGCGAAGCTAATCCCCCTATAAAAAAATCCCAAGCTTGCTTGACGGGTTTGGACTTTTTGGCTTGTCCATTGCCGGCAGGCCGCTTTCAAAAAGGTTGTAAGCCCACCCCAAATGGGTTCAGCGAAGCTAATCCCCCTATAAAAAAATCCCAAGCTTGCTTGACGGGTTTGGACTTTTTGGCTTGTCCATTACCGGCAGGCCGCTTTCAAAAAGGTTGT
>JACCQN010000010.1:59849-70060 GCA_015709215.1 Bacteroidales bacterium | reverse complement strand
GGGTTTGGACTTTTTGGCTTGTCCATTACCGGCAGGCCGCTTTCAAAAAGGTTGTTTGACCTTCCATCAGAGCTCAGTATTTTATTACCAAACTCCAAACAAATCCAACCTCAGGCAATCACAGTGCCGGTATATACCAAATGAGAATAAAAAAACAAAAACACCCTTCTCCGTTATCACCCGGCTTTTTGCTGCCCAATTCAAATTCTAGCTTTTCCGTCTGCCAAAGTTAATTAATTCTAAAAATTCATCTTAAACTATTTGTATTACGCCAATATTCTTTTAAATTTACCCCAAATTTTGGAGAATTTGAAAAATCTTGCTTTACTCATGCTGGCAACCTTTAGTTGCCTATGGTTGTATGCTGATAATCAATCAGCTAAAATCGACAGCCTTACCCAGCTCATCGGTAAGCAAACCGGACGAGAACGAATCGAAACACTCATTGAATTATCAGAAATCTATCGAAAAATTTCTGTCGAAAAAAGCAAAGAAGCCGACAGTAAAGCCATTGCCCACGCCAAACAGGAGGGTCTCGACAGCATGAAAGGAATCATCCTGTTGTCGATGGGAAAAACAGCATCAATTTCCGGGGATTATGAGTTAGCACTGGATTATATGAAGCAGGCCGTTGCTGCATTGAGAGAAGCAAATAATAATACTGAATTGGCTCGCACCTATGTAAATATGGGTCTGGTTTACAAAAACCTTGCTGATTATACCACTTCTATTGAACATTTTGATATGGCCATGGATATAGCAACAAAGCATAAGCTAAAAGATCAGGAAGCTGCAGCAGCAGCCAATCGTGCAACGGTGTATTTTGCTCTGGGCGATTATCAGAAAGCTCTCGAAAGTTATCAGGAAGCCATGTCAGTTTATAAGCAAACCAATGATTCCTTGCACTATGCCAAGATGCTAATGAATATTGGTCTTGTTTATTGGCAGTGGGACAAAAATGAACTGGCTTTGGAAATGCAGCTTCAGGCAAAAGATATAATTGAAAAAAAACGTGATTTTGTTGAGCTGGGTAGGGTTTACAATAATATCGGCAGGATTTATTATCAGGAACTTAAAGATACTACCCGTGCTCTGGAGTATTATGAGAAATCACTCGCCATGCGCGAAAAACTTGGCAATCAGCTTGGAATGGCAGTTGTTTTGGCTAATATCGGGAATATTTACCGCGATAAAAAACAAATGGAAAAGGCTTTTGAATATTACGAAAAGTCCTTAAAGATCAGCCAGTTTATTGGTTACCGCGAAGGCGTTGCACTCGCTTCCTATTATATGGGAATAGCGTATCAGATTGACCAGCAATACGGGGAATCAAATCGTATGCTTGATACTACTCTTCAGGTAGCAACATCTTTAGGATTAAGCTCTTATGACGAACTGATTAACGAAGCCAAAATGAATAATTATATAGCTTTAGGTGATTATACAGCCTTTATGAAAGAATTCGACAACTACGAAAAACGGCATGCTGCAATGCGAGCTGACCTCACAGAATTAAAATATGAATTAACCTCATCCCTTGCTCAAGCCGAAAAAATGGAAAACGAATTGACCCAGGCTAAGCAACTCGTTTCAAAACAGACTGATTTACTGTTGATCTATCGAATTTTACTGTTTGTTGCGATGTTTGCTCTGCTATTTATTGGCATCAATAAAATACGCAAAAAGAAATCCTGATATACTTTTTTCTCTCGTTCAGAAGATTAATTTCAATTGACATATCAGAAATACCACAAAAATCCGTTTACCTTTTGTTACCGATACCCTGAGTTGAAAATCATTCCTTGACTGTTAGCATCATTTTAAGTTAATTTGCAGATTCAATTCACCCAAACCCTATGCAAGAAAGCATTCTCATTCTCGATTTTGGTTCTCAATACACACAGCTGATAGCCAGAAGGGTACGCGAGTTAAACGTGTATTGCGAAATCCATCCTTTCAATAAAATTCCCAAAATTGATGCTTCTGTAAAAGGCGTAATCCTTTCGGGTAGTCCTTTTTCGGTGCGTGATAAAAACGCCCCTATCCCCGATTTAAGTCAAATACGTGGTAAAATACCTTTGCTTGGCGTGTGCTATGGTGCGCAGTTTCTGGCTCAGGCCAATGGAGGCAATGTGGAACCGAGCAAAATAAGGGAATACGGCAGAGCAAACCTGAGTTTTATAGATCAAAACTGCCACCTTTTTCGTGGCATGAATACCGGAAGTCAGGTGTGGATGTCGCATGGTGATACTATCCTGGCTTTGCCACCCGAGTTTGAAATCATAGCTTCAACCAACGATGTGAAAGTTGGCGGATATCAAATTAAAGGCGAGCAAACCTATGGCATTCAGTTTCACCCGGAGGTTTTTCATTCTACCGAAGGCATGACTTTGCTTCATAATTTTGTGGCGAATATCAGTGGATGTATGCAAGACTGGACGCCCGATTCCTTTATCGAAACGGAAGTTGAACGGCTGCGACAACAATTAGGCACCGACAAAGTAGTGCTGGGGCTGAGCGGCGGTGTGGATTCTTCAGTTGCTGCCATGCTGCTTCACAGAGCGATAGGAAGCAATTTGTACTGCATTTTTGTTGATAATGGCCTTTTGCGGAAAAATGAATTTGAAAAAGTGATACACTCCTATCGCAATCTGGGGTTGAATGTTAAAGGTGTTGATGCCAAATCAAGATTCCTGGAGGCCTTAGCAGGAGTGAGTGAGCCCGAAAAGAAAAGAAAGATCATCGGAAATACTTTTATCGAAGTTTTTGATGAGGAAGCTCATCTGATACAAGATGTTAAATGGCTCGGGCAGGGCACAATTTATCCCGATGTGATAGAATCCGTTTCGGTGAATGGCCCTTCTGTAACCATCAAATCACATCATAATGTAGGTGGATTGCCCGATTTTATGAAACTCAAAGTTGTTGAGCCACTGAACACTTTGTTTAAAGATGAAGTGCGCATCATTGGCCGTCAGCTTGGTTTGCCGTCTTTTATCATCGACAGGCATCCTTTTCCGGGCCCTGGCCTTGGAATTCGTATCCTGGGCGACATTACAGCCGAAAAAGTTCGTATTTTGCAGGAGGTGGATGATATTTATATTGAAGGTTTGATCAAACATCAGCTCTACGACAAGGTATGGCAGGCTGCTGCTATCCTGCTTCCTGTGCAGTCGGTTGGAGTGATGGGCGACGAACGAACTTACGAAAATGTGGTGGCTCTGCGCGCCGTTGGATCCACCGATGGCATGACAGCCGATTGGTCGCATCTGCCTTATGAATTTCTGGCTGCCATTTCAAATGAAATCATCAACAAAGTAAAAGGTGTAAACAGAGTGGTTTACGATATCAGTTCCAAACCGCCTGCAACCATCGAATGGGAATAATGAATTAAAACTATCATGAAACAGACCCTATCTTTGCTTAAATTGCTGTTTTTGCTCATTATTACAGCTCTTTTGATGCCCAATGGATTCGCCAATGCGCAGGTTCCTGTTTCCAAATCCACGGTTATTGAGCAATACAATGGCAGCAGTTATTATCTGCATACCGTGGAGCCCAAACAGACCCTTTACAGCATTAGCAAGGCATACGGAATTGACATTGCACGAATTGAAGAAGCCAATCCGGGAGCCAAAAATGGTTTAAGGGTTAATCAGGTGTTACGTATCCCGGCCGGAAATGCTGTTCCAACACGAAACAGACCGGCACAAAATTTTACTCCGGCATCTGCTGAACAAAATGATGAAGAAAGCCTGCCGGATATCGTTCGCGACTACGAAACCATTTACCATGTGGCAGGTAGCAACGAAACTTTTGCTTATATCGCTGATATCTATCTTGTTCCGGTAAATAATATTCGACTTGCCAATCCCGGCATGAAGGAACCCATTACCGAAGGCGAATATGTGCTCGTTCCTATCGCTCCCAAAGAAAAACGTCCTCCGGTAATTAATGAACAACGATTTCAACGAACAGATTTTGACCCTTTTAATCCTCCGGCAAAAGAGAATGTGACGCCTAAACCTGCCCAAACTTCTGCCAAAACATCAACAGCTTCCAAACCGGTATTTGTGGATCCAACCAGCACTCCAAATCAGAATCAAACACATGACGATAGCCGACAACCCCGTATGGTTGAACCTTTTACAGTTCCTGAAAACGCAGATGCTGCTGCTGCACCCGTAAAAATCCAGTCAGCGAATCCTGTCAGCATCCAATATGTGGTGAAACCCGGTGAGACACTTTTCAGCATCTCGCGCAAAAATCAACTTTCGATGGATGCGCTGGTAGCTGCAAATCCGGGTATATCAAACGGAGTGAAAGCAGGCCAGGTATTGCTGATCCCGCAATCGCTATCGCAGCCCGAACAAGTCGCTCAAAGTCCGCAGCAGGCTGACAGCACCTTCACGCATACTGTTAAAGCAGGTGAAACACTTTACAGGATATCACGTAACTATGCGGTGAGTATCGATGAAATGAAGCGACTCAATCCCGGCCTGACAACTGCCATCAAGCCGGGGCAGGAGATCGTGTTACCAAAAAAAAAAATAACTGAGCCTTTTGTGCTTTTTGAGGTTGACAGCCGCCAGCGAACAAAAAAATTAGCACGTGATTTCGATATAGATGCTGATGAGCTGTACGAACTTAATCCCAGCCTTGGCCGGAGAGTTTATCCCGGACAACAAGTAAGAATTCCTTTGCTCGATCATGTTGAAGTTGCGCCCGTGCAACCGGAACCAATCAAAACACCCGATAAAGTTGAAACTGACATTACCGAACCGGAGGCCGAAGTTCCCTTTGCAGATACAGATTGTGCCCAAAGAAAGGATTATTCAAATTTCGAGTTTAAAGTTGCTCTGCTTTTACCTCTTCATTTGCAGGATGTGGATACTCTGCTTGCCCAATATCATTCGCAAAGAAATCCTGAATTAATCCTGGAAGAAAAAGCTTTTACTTTTACGAGCTTTTACAGAGGTTTTATGCTGGCAGCCGATTCCATGACACGTTCGCAGGGAATGCAACTCGTTGTAAAGATATTCGATGTGGATCAGTCAGCCGAAAAGGCCTACAACGCCATTGCCGATCCTTTTATGAAAGATGCCCACCTGATCATCGGACCGCTTTTCAGCAGAGCCTTTGATGTGGTTGCTCCATTCGCTTTGCGCGAGCAGATTCCGATTGTGAATCCCTTTGCCAAACGCAATGAGATTGTGATGAATAATCCGGCTGTAATCAAGATTAAACCCTCAACTGAAGATCAATATGCACAACTTGCCGAACTGTTGAAAACACGCTACAGTAATGCTAAAATATTTCTTTATCAGGCTCATCAATACACCCATGCACGGGAACTTGCAGAGCTTAGAGAAACAATAAGAGCCGCTGTGCCGGATCAGGTTCCTGTAGCTGCAAGAGACATTCTGGATGTAATCAGAGAAAGAAGCAAAAAAATGGATCTGCAAGATGCGCTGATACCGTCTATCACCATTGAAGGCACAACCTTTTATACTACTGACCTTGAGGCTAATCCTTTTGATACGATCTTTTTATCAAACCCAGTGAATAGTATGGTTTATGAGGTGGACGACATACGGAATTTTGCTGTCAAAGCTTCTGTGCTGCGCGAAAATATTGTGATTGTGCTAACTGATGATAAAGTATTCGCTACTGAAATCGTTAACAAGCTAAATCAGGTAGCCGATACTTTTAGCGTTACCTTAGTGGGATTGCCCGAATGGGAACAATTCGATCAGCTTTTTAACGAGAACCTGATGAAGATGAAAGCCATCTATTTTACTTCCAATCATATCAATTATCAGGATTATTTCACACAACTGTTTATCCACCGGTATCGGCAGCGCTATGCTTACGAGCCTGATCGTTATGCCTTTGAAGCCTTTGATATTGGCTGGTATTTCCTAAACGCACTGCATTATCTCGGCCCCCGGCCGATGCCTTGCCTGTCGCAATTTCAGGTGCCGCTACTCCAAACTCAACTTATGTTGAGAAGCAGTACACCTAAAAACGGCTATGAAAATACCTTCTGGAATATCTATCAGTTTCAACACTTTAAACGCGAAACAGTCCCGAACACCTTCTTTCTAAATCAAAGCCGTGAATTATGAAAAATCCGATAATAGGACTGTCAGGAATTTTACTCCTTTTTGCTATTGCCTGTGATGCAGGCTCCAAAACTTCCTATTGGGAGAATGGCAAGATAAAATCAAAGCTGAACTATAAGGGTGAGTTACTTCATGGCGAATGTAGCTGGTACTATGAAAGCGGCATCCCGCAAATGACCGCCGAATATGAAAAAAACCTCCTCAACGGGAAGATGACCCGCTGGCACGAAAACGGACAGCTGCAATCTGTGTGTTATTACAAAAACAATTTGCTCGACAGCGTTTACTTCACTTACAGCATCGATGGAAAAAAAATTATAAGCGAATATTATGTGAACGACACTTTACAGGGGCCTTATTACAAATGGTACGAGAACGGCCAAACCAAGCTCGAAGGCGCTTATAACAAAAACATGATGGATGGTACCTGGCTCTTTTTTCATGCTGATGGCAGTTTGGCAGCCAAAGCTGATTTCGATATGGGCACCGGTATTCAAAAAGCCTATCACGAAGATGGGGTGGTAAGCATGATAATCCGCTACAAAAACAACCAAAAACACGGCAAAGAAGAATATTTCAATAACGAAGGTAAGCCCATTCTTGTCAGGATTTTTGAAGAAGGCATACTGATCGAAGAAATCCCGATTGAATACTGAGCATCGGCTAAGCTATCAGCAATGAAAAATCAACCCAAGTTTAAACCTGAACCTACCAACTTTGATTTACGACTGGAGTGGGCAGGATATCTTTTACTGCTGATGAGTTGGATATTTGCTACATGGGTATATGCAGAAAGTCCGAAACAAATTGCAACCCATTTTAACGCAAAAGGACAGCCCGATGATTTTGGCAATAAGATTACTGTCTTGCTATTACCCCTGTTTTCCACCTTCACTTTTGTAGGAATGACGCTCATCAACCAATATCCGCATACCTTTAATTATCCGGCAATAATCACATCCGAAAATAGGGAGCAACATTATCGGACAGCCATGCGCTTGATTCGCTGGCTTAAGATCAGCATTGTGTTGGTTTTTTTACTCATTGCTTATGCCATGTACCTTAGCTCACGCCAAAATGAAGCTTCCGGCATAGTGGAATGGATTTTGCCTATCATCTTGCTAATCACCTTTTTGCCGCTGATATTCTACTTTTTGAATCTCCCAAAAAAGTCAAAATAATGAAAAAATTATCCCCTTATCTATTTCTCTTTCTCTCTCTTACACTCAGTTCCTGTGTCCAACAGAACAGCCAAAAAAACGCGACACAAACACCTTTTGTCTTTAACGGGCAAGGCATGTTTTTCAGCGGTTCGTATGTGTTCTCCGATATGGAATCTATGCACACCGCTGTGATGCTACTGCCCGACAGCCTTTTCTTGCTGCTGAGGCGTGTGAATGATGAACCACGGTGGCAGGCCAATGCCGGTAACTGGAGCCTGCAAAAAGACCATCTGCTGCTGGATGGTGGAAACGAAAGTCGTTTGCTTGCCAAATGGACCGGTAGCAACCTCGAGGTACTGAGCAATTCAGGAGAGCCAATCTTTAAGCAAGAAAAGTTTGTGCTGGCTCAAATCCCTTCCGATAGCGCGGCAAAGCTTAGTTTTGAACTCACCGGCGCTTACCGTTGGTTTGCCGATGCCGCCAGCATGCGCTTTTGCTATGCCAGTCGCCAATTACCTGTTATGATGGTTGAAGCCAATATGGAAGCCGAAAGGGCATTTCTGGAACATCGGGAATACACCGGCAAAGACGAGCTTTTTATAAGTGCATATGCCAACCTAACCCAAAACCCCGAAACAGAAAGCAGTTTCAAATCAGCATTGCGCTTGCATTCGCTAGTAAAAACATTTCCTGAAATGGAGTGTTATTAGTAACATCCAATTGAATCAGATCATTTGACCCGAACAAAAGACACATGCTAAACCGATAATATTGCATATGCGCTTCAACGATCAGAGCACGACAAACAAACTTCTGCTGGTACTGGCAATACCCTTGGTATTTTATATCCTCAAGGAGCTGCACTTTATCTTTGCCCCGCTGATGTTTGCCTTTTTTATCTCCCTGCTCTTCATCCCCATGTTGCGAAAGCTTTATAAAAAAGGCAGTCCACGCATACTGGCACTTATACTGGTGATTCTGATCATCGCCGGCACTTTTTACGGAGCCGTTAAACTGGTGAGCCTCACAGGGAAGGAGATTTTGGATGGTAAAGAAGCACTCTATTATAAGCTCGACAATAAAATTGGCGATCTGGTGATGCCCTATGCAGAAGTGCTTGGCATTGAGCCTGTAAAAGGACAGAGCGCCATCAAAAGCATTTTAATGAGCCCTCAAATCAGCGAGCGGCTGTACGGGAATTTTGGGGATACCTTTATGTTTTTTCAACGAACAATGGTTACCTTATTGATGACCCTGTTTTTTCTGGTGTTGATACTGGCCGGAACCTTCAACTTTAAACTACTGATGCAGGAATCGCTTTTGTTGAGGCGCACCCAAACCATTAAGACGTATTTGGCCATTGAGCGCAGCATAGTGAAGTTTTTAAAGGTAAAATTTTTGATGAGTTTTTTTACCGGACTGGGATTTGGCTTGATAGCCTGGGGCTTTGGTATCAGCTTTCCGCTCTTCTGGGGTGTTTTTGCTTTTGCCATCAACTTTGTGCAAATGATAGGTTCGGTAATCGTCACGGTTATGGCAGCGCTATTTGCCTTTATTGAATTAGAATCACCCGGAACCATACTGCTGGTTAGCTTGCTTTTTACAGGCGTTCAGGTACTTTTCGGCTCGGTGCTGGAGCCTTTTTTGATGGGCAAATCCTTCTCCATCAATGTGATAACGGTGCTGGTAATGTTAATGTTTTGGAGCTACCTGTGGGGCGTGTCCGGCCTTATTCTCTCCATCCCCATCACCGTGCTACTCAAAACCCTGATGGAACAGTATCCGACGAGCAGGAAACTGGCGGTGCTAATGGGTTGAGGGGGAGGGCTACTCGTCAGAAAATCAAATTTTTTCCTTTTTTCAAGATTAAGCAGTACTTATTTATCAGATACTTAAGAAAAAACATTTATAACAACCGATTGCGTAAATAAAAAAACATATTTTCCCAATATTACTTTATTCATACTTTTTTGTATTTTATATTTGTTTGCGATTATTCATGCGTGTAGCTTATCCACTGCTTTTTATAAAATACAACCTTGTAGCTATGAGAAAAAATTTACCCGGATCGGCATTCATACCGTCATTTGCCCAATTTTTTACTTTTAATTTATTTATTCTGTTTTTTTTGGGTTTAGGCTCAACAAAGGGTTTTAGCCAAATCTATGAACCTGATGGTCTGCGGATGCCAGGTGATTGGAACGGATGGTCAAATACACTCAATATGGGAGGTCCGTTCGACCTTACCAAAGTGAATACCGGAACTGCCCGGTGGCAAACAAGTTTCGAATTCACCGGAACAACAGGAGCACAGGAATTTAAATTTGTAAGCACCAGTTTTGATAATGACTGGGGAAATCAATGGTCAGGTAATGCTGCTGTTTCGATGGATGCGTTAAACAGCTTCCAGTTTGGCGATCATGGCAACAACGGTGTTAACCTTACCAACGGAAAATGGTACACCGTACTATTTGAAGATTCAGGTTACGGGGATACCCGTGCCATTTTCATGGAAACTTCAGCTGAACCTATTGATTTAAACAGCTTAAGCGTTCCGGCAGGAATAGTGCAGAACGAAGCTGCTGACGTTACCCTGACACTTAGCAATAACCCTTCAGCCGAAGAAATTTTTTACCTGCGTTACACAACTGATAACTGGAGCACTTCTGATCTGTTGACTTTCAATATGACTGGAAGCAGCGGAACAGCAAGCATTCCCGGACAAGATGCCGGTAAAACAGTAAGCTATTATGCCTTTAGCTCTACAGTTAGTGGAATTACTGCAGACTTCGACTTATATACGATTAATATAAATAACAACAGTGGCAGTAATTACAGCTATACGGTAGCCGGATTGAGCAGTGAGGTCGAAATCCTTTCTTTCACCCTGGCTGAACAAACCGGAGCTGCGGTGATCAATTCC
>JACCQN010000010.1:58534-59749 GCA_015709215.1 Bacteroidales bacterium | reverse complement strand
TGGCGCAGGATTTTTCTGCTCCGGTACAATATACGGTTACAGCTGAGGATAATACTGAAAAGCTGTGGACTGTGACGGTTACCGAAGCTGATCCGCCTACCCCTAATTTTGGCCTGCGTGACGATGGTGGTGTAAATCTGCCCACTTTGACTTATTGGTACACCGGTCAGGCAGTTGATTTGACTGAGAAAGGAACTGAATTCGACGGCAAAACACTGGGCGAGCTTACAGCGCTTTACCTCAAAGGTGCCAGCATCAAAACCTGGAAAACTGGTGACGGGGATGTCACTGGCGCTAAATTCAGCTATAAAATATGGGAAAGCAGTGCCACTGAACCGGCTACTTATACTGAACGTTCGGTTGGCTGGTCGTCCGATGATGGCGGAGGTAATCAGACCTGGGCCGACTTCGGTGCTGAGATAGAGGCCACTGCCGGTCTGGATCCGGGCACTTATAACCTGAAGATATTCTTCTCCATCACTGGAACAGGTGTTCCGGGAACAACAGAAGACGGCCCTTTTACGGCTTCTTTTGTCATTCCTGAGCCTGCCAGTAGTGAAGCCGAAATCCTTTCTTTCACCCTGGCTGAACAAACCGGAGCTGCGGTGATCAATTCCGCTGCCGCTACCGTGGCTGTGGAAGTGGCAAACGGAACTGATTTATCAAGCCTTACGCCAACCATAACTGTTTCTGATGGCGCTTCTTTGGATCCGGCAAGCGGTGTGGCGCAGGATTTTTCTGCTCCGGTACAATATACGGTTACAGCTGAGGATAATACAGAAAAACTGTGGACTGTGACTGTGACTGAGGCTGAAATTGTTATCGACTGGGCAAACCTGCAATGGCCCGAAAATGGGAATATCACAACTGGTGATGCTTTTAATGTGTATGCTCAGGTGTACAGTGCCGGTGTGACGGATCAGGCCGGACAGGGCGCTGGCATTTCTGCGTGGATTGGTTACTCAACGGAGGATACTGATCCTTCTACATGGACTGACTGGATTGTTGCGGCTTATAACGATGACAATGGCAACAATGATGAGTATATGGCTGATCTGGGAGCAGAAATCAGTTCTGCGGGTACTTATTACTATGCTTCACGTTTCCAGCCCAACGGAGGTAATTTTGTGTATGGCGGCTTTGATGGCGGTTTCTGGGATGGAACAAATAATGTTTCCGGTGTATTGACTGTGGAAGAAGTCATTGAAACCTACC